>JAHJQI010000050.1 GCA_018819265.1 Alphaproteobacteria bacterium | reverse complement strand
GGCGATCCGGGAGCAAGGCGACCCGGCGCGAGCGCCGCCCCATCGGAGCGCGCCCAGCGCGTGAGATCAAAAAGCCCGTTGATCGCCGCAGGGCGATCCGGGAGCAAGGCGACCCGGCGCGCGCGCCGCCCCATCGGAGCGCGCCCAGCGCGTGAGATCAAAAATGGTGCTGCCGGAGAGATTTGAACTCTCGGCCTCTCCCTTACCAAGGGAGTGCTCTACCCCTGAGCTACGGCAGCATCTGGCGGCCCGCACTGGATCGGGCAGACCGATCGCGGATTGGCATAGCACGCATCCCGTAAACGGATCGTTTGCCAATTGTGTCGGCGGAGCGCTCATCTAGCGCAACACGCTGTCATGGCGCAACCTCAAAACCGCGCTCATCCTCAGACGCTTTCGCACCGGGATTGCACCGATTGGCGCTCCCGTTGGCTCCAATTCAGCGCCGCGGGCCCGAACAGTGGCCCGTTTTCCCCATTCCCCTCGCGTTTTTGTCGGCTGTGCGATAGAAGCCGGACTTCGAACACTTTCAAACAGGCAACCGAGGCCATGCAGGACGCAACGTCCACGACCAGCGGCGCGCCGGCGGCGGCGACTTCCACGCCGGCAAAATCCAAGGGCAAACCCGGCGATCTCGACTACGAGATCGCGCGCCGCCGCACGTTCGCGATCATCTCCCACCCCGACGCCGGTAAGACGACGCTGACCGAGAAGCTG
This sequence comes from Alphaproteobacteria bacterium, assembly GCA_018819265.1. Lineage (GTDB taxonomy): Bacteria > Pseudomonadota > Alphaproteobacteria > Rhizobiales > Hyphomicrobiaceae > Filomicrobium. The sequence continues at coordinate 4,188 of JAHJQI010000050.1, read as the reverse complement.
CTGCTCTTCGGCGGTGCGATCCAGCTTGCCGGCCAGGTCAAAGCCAAGAAGGACCGCCGCTCGACCCGCTCCGACTGGATGGCAATCGAGAAGTCGCGCGGCATCTCGGTCGTCACCTCGGTAATGACTTTCGAATATGGCGGCACCGTCTTCAACCTCCTCGATACGCCCGGCCACGAAGACTTCTCCGACCACACGTACCGCACGCTGACGGCGGTGGATTCGGCGATCATGGTCATCGACGCCGCCCGCGGCATCGAGGCGCGCACCTTGAAGCTGTTCGAGATCTGCCGCCTGCGCGACATCCCTATCATCACCTTCGTCAACAAGATGGACCGCGAGGCCCGCGAGCCCCTCGAACTACTCCATGAGGTCGAGCAGACGCTGGCCCTCGATACCGCACCGATGGTCTGGCCGATCGGCAAGGGAGCGAGTTTCCGCGGCACCTACGATCTGGCCGCCCGCCGCATGCGCCGCGTCGATGAGGATCCTAATGGCGTACCCGTCTCCGGACCCGACGATCCGATCTTCGCAACGCTTCTCGAAGGCCAGGATCTGGACAACTGGCGCGAGGAAGTCGCCCTGCTTGAGGAGGCCGCCGCCGCCTTCGACGTCGAGGCGTTCCGCCAGGGCACCCTGACGCCTGTGTTCTTCGGCAGTGCCTTGAAGAATTTCGGCGTCCGCGACCTGCTCGATGCGCTCGTTGCCCACGCACCGCCGCCGCGCGCGCAAGTCGCGGCGACCCGCACCGTGCAGGCGACGGAAAAGAAGATGACCGGCATCGTGTTCAAGATCCAGGCGAACATGGACCCCAACCACCGCGACCGCATCGCCTTCATGCGCGTGTGTTCGGGCAAGCTGACGCGCGGCATGAAAGTGAAAGTCTCGCGCACCGGCAAGACTTTCGCCGTCACGGCGCCGCAATTCTTCTTTGCCCAGGACCGCTCGCTCGCCGAGGAAGCCTATGCGGGCGACGTTGTCGGCATCCCCAACCGCGGCCTCCTGCGCATCGGTGACGCACTGACCGAGGGCGAGGACATCACCTTCCTCGGCATCCCCAACTTCGCCCCTGAAATCCTCCGCCGTGTCCGTCTCGAGGATGCGATCAAGGCCAAGAAGCTCAAGGACGCGCTGCAGGAGATGGCCGAAGAAGGCGTCGTGCAGTTGTTCACCCCGATTGACGGCACCCAGCCCGTCGTGGGCGTCATCGGCGCTTTGCAGCTCGACGTGCTCGTCGACCGGCTGACCCACGAGTACGGCCTTGATGCCGCCTACGATCCGGCCCCTTGCGATACCGTCCGCTGGGTCAGATCGGATGACGACAAAGCGATGAAGAAATTCATCGAGCGCTACCGCTCCTACATCGCCAAGGATCTCGACGGCGATTACGTCTATCTGGCTCCCTCGATCTACAATCTTTCCACGACGCGCGACCGCCACCAGGACATCGAGTTCATCGACATCAAGACGGTGAACGCGGGTTGATGCTGCTTGGCAGGCGGTGCGCCGCGCTGCTCTCGAAAGCAACGTCCGCACATGGTTCAACGGCTGGCTTTCTGAGACGATGGGGTAATGACGGATTGTGACCCATATCTGCCGAACGTGATGCAAAAAATACGAAATGGTGGGTCTTTAACAGGATTTGAAACAGGCGCCCCTTGGCGTGATGACAGGCCGTCGATGCATCTATACAATGTACTCATGAGGATCTCGGCGCAGGCGAGGGAGTGGTAACGTGCAGAATGATTTCGAGTTGGCGTTTCAACGCTTTTCTTATCGCAAGGATTTTGATTACTTATCCTACCTCGAAACACAGAGTCATTTCGACAGGCTGCAAACTCGGGTCGATGACGGGTTCAGGCAGCAGATCATTTCGAATAAAGAATTGGCCAAAGACAATATTGAGGCTATTTCAGCATTGTCGGGAGCAGTCTCGGCAGGGTTTGAAGATCTTTCGCTGAAGCTGGATGGAGTCAAAGAGTCTATCGATAACGTCGCGTGGATTTGCAGTGAGGGCTTTGCCCAACTCTCGTTGGGTCTTAACCGCCTCGGCTCCCATCTAGAATCGATCGAAACACTCACCAAGAACCCGACCCGTGTCTGGGCCTACGAGCAATTCCGCACCGCCAAAGAGGCATATCTCCGGAACAACTTTTCTGAAGCTTTAGCCAGCGTCAACCTAGCACTGAACGGTCATGGTTCAAACCTGGGCTATCGGCTCGACCACAGGTTCTATCTGCTTCGGGGGTTGATCCAGCTGGGAAACAATAAGAACTATGATCCTTTGATCGTGAATCTTGAGAGCGCCGCATCTGATTTCATCGTGGCAGCTAGCAACGCGGAGTCGGCCGGAGCCATAGCTCAAAGTTCAGGCTCAGGTGGCGGATCATCGTGGATCAAAGACCCTGAGACATTTGTCGAGTATGCGGCAGACGACTACAAAATCGATCAGGCTCGGGCTCTGGGTTTGGCAGGGTGGGCTTGCTATTGCAATGGCAACTTTGAGAGTGCCAAAACGCACCTTTTTAAGTGTGTCGAGACCTTCTCGGAGGACTGGCGAGGACGGTACGATCTTGCCAAAGTCTGCATTAGATCGGGCGACAGGCCGACTGCACTTGATCAGATGAAAGCGTTGCTTGCTGCTCAACCCAAGTATGCTCTGCGAGCTGGTGGCGACCCTGATTTTTTGGAGGATCACCCGTCTACACTTATGGGGGCGATTGAGTCCGTTAGACACGCAGCGATCCAAAACCTAAAAGAGCGTCGGGGCAATTATGCAGAATTGCTAACGCCAAAAAGGCTTTCACTGTCGGCTAAGCACGGAGTGCAACTAAAGGATGGTTTGGGGCCATTTTTTGAGCGCTTGGAGACATCACCTGAGACCGTGAACCTCGTTGAACTGATACTGTTGCGAGATCGCGCTCCCACTCAACTGAGGGCGATTTCTGATCAGTTGACGGCAGCCGCACGATCCATTCGAGATAGGGCTAAGGACATCAAGCAAACTGAAGGAGGAAGCGCGGTAGAATCGGCGGCATTTGGTGGAAGTGTGGCTTACTTTGCTACTATTGGTTTGTTTGTAGCTGGATACGTGATCTCACTTCTTGCAGGATCGTCGGATCGGTTTTCAATGATACTTGGGCTAGTTTTTACTCCGCTCATTGGCTTTGGCATCGCTATTTCAATAGCCCCCATTGTAGCCGCACTCTTTGGTTCCGTATTTGGAGGCGGAGCTGCGATAAAGAATGCTCTTGAGAAAAACGAGCGCGCCGCTCGAGCAGAGTCCCTTCTGCAAGAGGCAAAAGAATTAGACGTCTAGTTCTAGAGGCTACGGTAGCTCGAAACAGAACAGGAGGCCGAAAGTTAGCTGTTTCACTTCAGGGTATTTTGTATAGATTTCACGGTCCAGTCCGTGAATCGAAACACGGAATTTCATTGGTTTGGCAATCCACTGGCATGTCGGATTTTGCTGGAATTTTCTTGAGGAGCTGTAATACCCCATAAACACCGCTGCATCGACGCCCGGAATGACCGCGAGTGGCCCTCTCCACCGACATAACGTCCTGGACGCAACGGCCCGATAGCTCCTAAACCCGACATTGACTGACGGTTTGCGAACACGTCCCGGCCGCACTGACGGTCCCGTCGATCGGTTCGCGAGCCGCAATGCTTAGAGCATTGCGCGCATTATAGTACAGGCGCTTGCATCAATTTTCCGCTGCCGATGGACCGAACCCGCCTTACGAGCGTTATAACCTCGTGCCAAAATTGCTCTCGAAGTCCCTTTCCTCTCACCCCCCGGAGGTACGCCATGGCGAAGTTCGCCCTCACCGTCAACGGCTCGCCCCATGAGGTCGATGTCGACCCCGACATGCCGCTCCTGTGGGTTCTGCGCGATGAACTCGGCCTGACCGGGACAAAGTTCGGATGCGGCATCGCCCAGTGCGGCGCATGTACCGTTCACATCGACGGCCAGGCGCAGCGCTCGTGCGTTACTCCTATCGAAGCGGCAGCCGGTGGCGACATCGTCACCATCGAAGCTGTTGCCGGGGCTGAGGCCAAAGCCGTCCAGGACGCCTGGATCAAGCACGACGTTCCCCAGTGCGGCTACTGCCAGTCCGGCCAGATCATGAGCGCCGTCGCACTACTGCGAGAGACCCCTCAGCCCGGCGATGCCGAAATTGATGC
>JAHJQI010000049.1 GCA_018819265.1 Alphaproteobacteria bacterium | reverse complement strand
CTTCGCTTATCGTCCCTTCGGTCGATTTTCGCGCTTCTGCGGCGATTGCCTTGATGAGCGTGTCGAGACCGGCGCCCGTCTTCGCTGAAAGGTTCAAAGGTTCGTGGTCCCGGCGCAGGCCGTGGTCCAAGCGCGCTTCTGATATGCCTATGTCGGATGCTTGCTTGGGTTCCCGCCTGCGCGGGAATGACGGTGGTGGGGGCGGGTTGCTTGCTGGTCCACCGGTGAGTTTTTCTGGTCCACACTTCCTGAATTCTGTTCCACACTTCGTGAAGTCGTGTGGAGCCTGCGTTTCCGGATCCGCCATACTATCGCTTTCAGGCTCAAAAACGGTCGTGGTGAGATCGCACTTGTTGGCGACGATGATTGTCGGCTTGGATTTGAGGTCCTGGGGCAAAGCGTCGGGCTCTGTCGGAGAGGATGCGTCGATCACCCAGAGGACGAGGTTTGCTTCCTTCGAGCGGGCCAGCGCGCGGCGAATTCCCTCCTGTTCGATCTCACCTGCAGCGTCCCGCAATCCGGCTGTATCCGTGACGATGACGGGGAGGCCTTCGAGATCGAGGCGGACCTCGATCGTGTCGCGTGTCGTACCGGCTTCGGCTGAAACAATGGCGACGTCGCGCCGGGCGAGGGCATTGAGCAGGCTCGATTTACCGACGTTCGGGGCTCCGGCGAGGACGACCTTGAAACCGTCGCGGAGGATTTCGCCGCGGTGGGCGTCGTCGAGATGGTCAGCGATTTCCGCGGCAAGGACGGTGATCCGTTGTTCTGCTTGCGCGATGGCGCTTTCCGAAACATCGGCTTCGTCGGAGAAATCAATTGCGGCTTCCACGAGCGACATGGATTCGATGAGGTTCGCGCGCCATAGCCCTGTTCGGTTCGACAACGCGCCTTCGGCCTGGTGCAGGGCCTGGCGTCGCTGAGCCTCGGTTTCCGCTTCGATCAGATCGGCGAGCCCTTCGGCCTGGGCAAGATCCAACTTGCCATTTTCGAACGCGCGCATGGCGAATTCGCCGGGTTCGGCAAGCCGGCATCGCGGGAGGTTTCCTAATGACGCCAGCAGGGCGGCAATAACCGCACGGCCGCCGTGCACCTGGAATTCGGCGATGTCTTCGCCGGTAAAGGTTCCGGGGGATGGAAACCAGATGACGATGCCGCGGTCGATCAGAGCGCCGGTCGAGGGGTCTTTCAGGCGGCGCAGGACGGCGTGGCGCGGACTTGGAAGCTGTCCGGCCAGCGCTGCGATTGCGGCTCCCGCCTCGCGTCCCGATATCCGTACAACAGCGACGCCGGCGCGGCCTGCCGCGCTCGACAGCGCAAAAATCGTGTCACTCGAGGTTGAAGTCGACGCCATAAGCCTCGATTACTCGTTTCAGTTGGGCCTATGCAAGAAAAACAGCGGGCGTCGGCCGGGGACGAGCGTCACCGAACAAAACGGAGATCCGATATGGCTGCCGAAGCGGGCCGTAACCGCCTGAGCGAAACCACCAGCCCCTACCTCCTGCAGCACAAGGACAACCCGGTTCACTGGTGGCCCTGGGGGGAAGATGCGCTGGCGGAAGCGAAAGCGACAGGCAAGCCGATTCTCTTGTCGATCGGTTATGCGGCCTGCCACTGGTGTCACGTCATGGCGCACGAGAGCTTCGAGAACGAGGACATCGCCGCCGTCATGAACGACCTCTTCGTCAATATCAAGGTCGACCGCGAGGAACGCCCCGACATCGATGCGATCTATATGGGCGCGCTGCACCTGATGGGCGAGCAGGGCGGCTGGCCGCTGACGATGTTCCTCGATACCGACGGGCGGCCTTTCTTCGGCGGTACCTATTTTCCTCCCACTGCACGCTACGGGCGGCCCGGGTTCACCGAAGTGCTGAAGAATATCGCGCGGATCTATCGCGACGAACCGGACCGGGTTCGCCACAACGCGCAGGCCATCACCGAAGCGCTTGGCCAGAGGACGGCGGGTGCCAGCGGGATCGTGATCAGCGACCGGCTGCTCGCAGACCTGACGCAAAGGATGGCCGGCGTTATCGATCCGCAGCACGGCGGCATCCAGGGCGCGCCGAAGTTTCCGCAGTGGAGCTTCTTCTGGATGCTTTGGCGCGGTGCGATCCGCTACGGCAATACCCAATCGGCAACGGCGGTCGAGAAGACGCTCACCCACATTTGCCAGGGCGGGATCTACGATCACCTCGGCGGTGGCTTCGCGCGCTATTCGGTCGATGAGCGGTGGCTGGCGCCGCACTTCGAGAAGATGCTCTACGACAATGCGCTTTTGATCGACCTAATGACGGAGGTCTGGCGGGAGACAAAAAACCCGCTGTTCAAGTTGCGCATTTGCGAAACAGTCGACTGGCTGGAACGCGAGATGATCGCCGATGGCGGGGCTTTTGCGGCTTCGCTCGATGCGGATTCGGAAGGCGAGGAGGGCAAGTTCTACGTCTGGTCACGGGCGGAGATATACGACGCGCTTGGAGATGAAGATGCGCAATTTTTCTCCGAGGTCTACGACGTCAGCGAGGGCGGTAACTGGGAACGCCACAACATCCTCAACAGGCTGGGCAGCCTCGGACTGATGCGAGATGACGAGGAAAAGCGGCTTCGCGTTCTGCGTGAAACGCTTCTGGCGCGCCGCGCGAAGCGAATTCGACCGGGCTGGGACGACAAGGTTCTCGCGGATTGGAACGGGCTGATGATCGCGGCATTGTCGCGTGCCGCCGTCGTTTTCGGGCAGCCCGAATGGCTGGAGCGCGCGGAGACGGCCTTTGCGTTCATCGATACCACGATGACTGTCGATCATCGCCTTCGCCATTCCTGGCGTGCGGGGAAGCTTGGGGCGGCTGCGACGGCGAGCGATTACGCCAACATGACCTGGGCGGCGCTGCGCTTGTTCCAGGCGACCGGCAAACCTCGTTATCTGGCGGATGCCGAGAGCTGGGCAGATGTGCTGCACGCGCATTACTGGCTCAGTGACGAGGGCCGGTATGCGGCCACGGCGGACGATACCGGCGACGTTCTGGTGCGCCTTGCGGGCGGGACCGACGATGCGGTTCCGAATGCGAACGCTATCCAGGTGTCGAACCTGGCGCATCTGGCGGTGCTGACCGGTAACCAGACCTATGCCGAACAGGCGATGTCCGTTCTGGAGAGTTTCTCGCCGGATATTCAAAAGAACCTCGTTGCCCACACCGGGCTCCTGGCGGCTTCGATCGACGCGATGAGCCCGCAGCAGGTTGTGATTACCGGGGGGTCGGGGCGCGAGAAGATGGTGGCGGCGCTGTACGAATTGTCGCTGCCCGGCGCGCTGGAGCATGTGCTGGGTGAGGTCGATGCCTCAGGCGTGGCGCCCGCGCTGGAAGGAAAGTCGTCGAAAGATGGGGCCGCGACGGTGTTCGTCTGCCTGGGGCCGCAGTGCTCGGCACCGCTCACCGGGCCGGACGGGCTAATAGCTCTGCTCAAGGAACAAAGGCGGGCAAGGGCCTGAGTGCGCGTCAATGGACAAATTGTTTCACGTGAATCATAAGGTTAGTGCTGCTGATCGAGCGAAATGTTTCACGTGAATCATCTGTCAATGGGCGGACCTGTTGTTAGGTGTGGATGAAGAGTGGCTCTTGCTGATCGGCGGGCCGATGCTATGACGAAGCGATGAAACAGCGGTTTGACGTGATTGTTGTCGGGGGCGGGCACGCAGGCTGCGAGGCCGCGGCTGCGGCTGCGCGCGTGGGTGCCGTCACGGCCTTGGTGACGCACAGGGCCGACACCATTGGTGAAATGTCCTGCAATCCGGCCATCGGCGGGCTCGGCAAGGGCCATCTGGTCCGGGAAATCGACGCGCTCGACGGGCTGATGGGCCGGGTGGCGGATCGGGCCGGTATCCAGTTCCGGCTACTCAACCGCTCCAAGGGACCGGCGGTGCAGGGGCCGCGGACGCAGGCCGACCGCAAGCTTTATCGCCAGGCGATGCAGGCCGAGATCGGGGCGATTGCCAACCTCAGCGTGGTTGAAGGGGGCGTCGAGGATCTGATCGTCGAAAATGGCCGGGTTGCGGGAATAGTGACGGGAGATGGCCGCCATCTGCACGCCGGGGCTGTCGTCCTGACGACCGGAACGTTCCTCAACGGCCTCATTCATACGGGCGAGGAGCGCATCCCGGCCGGCCGCGCCGGCGAAGCACCTGCGGTCAGGCTGTCCGACCGGCTTTACGGGCTCGGGCTCGAAATGGGCCGGCTGAAGACCGGGACCCCGCCAAGGCTCGTTTCCGCGTCGCTCGATTGGGCGTCGCTCGAAATGCAGGCGGCCGACGACGTGCCGGTGCCGCTGTCGTTCATGACAACCCGGATCACGACGCCGCAGATCTCCTGCGGAATTACCCGGACGACCGAAACGACCCATGAGATCATCCAGGCAAACCTTTCCCGGTCGCCGATGTATTCGGGGGCGATCAAAAGCGTCGGTCCGCGATACTGCCCGTCGATCGAGGACAAGGTGGTGCGGTTCGCAGACCGGTCTTCGCACCAGGTGTTCCTGGAACCGGAAGGCCTCGACGACGAACTCGTCTATCCGAACGGCGTGTCGACATCGCTGCCGGCCGACGTGCAGCAGGCGTTCCTGCGGACGATGCCGGGACTGGAGCGGGTTGAAATCCGGCGGCCGGGCTATGCCATCGAATACGACTACGTCGATCCGCGCGCATTGAAACCGACGCTGGAAGTGAAGATCCTGCCGGGACTCTATCTTGCCGGGCAGATCAACGGCACGACGGGTTACGAAGAGGCGGGCGCGCAGGGGCTTATGGCGGGTCTCAATGCAGCGCTGAAGACGTCGGGGAGCCAGCGGGACGTGATCGTTTCGCGCGCCGACGGCTATGTCGGCGTCATGATCGACGACCTCGTTACGCGCGGCGTTTGCGAACCCTATCGGATGTTCACGTCGCGGGCGGAGTTCCGTCTCAAGTTGCGCGCCGATAATGCCGACCAGCGGCTGACACCGCTCGGGGTGTCGGTTGGATGCGTCGGGCAGGAGCGGGCGCGGGCGTTTGAAGCGAAGTCGCTGGCGCTCGACGATGGCCTGGCGTTGCTCGAGCGATTGTCGTTGACGCCGAATGAAGCCGAGCGGCATGGCATCCAGCTCAACAAGGACGGACGGCGGCGGTCGGCGTTCGATCTATTGTCACTGGCGGAGGTTTCGCTCGACAACCTGATGCCGATCTGGCCGGAACTGGCCGGTATCGATTCCCGCATCGCCGGGCAGCTTGCAATCGACGCGCGCTATTCGGCGTACGTGCGCCGGCAGGACGACGATGTCGCGACCCTGAAGCGGGACTCGGGCCTGCGTTTTCCCGCCGACTTCAGTTTTTCTGGAATTCCGGGGCTGTCGAGCGAGCTCAAAACGAAGCTGGAGCGGCATCGCCCGGATTCGTTGGCAAGTGCCCAGCGGATCGATGGCATGACGCCTGCGGCTCTGATGCTGCTGGCCGCCCATCTCAGGAAACTGCCATCGAAAGCTTCGGCTTAGGGCCCAATCATGCCTGCCAGGATCAAAGGGCCGAGGGAGTTCCAGCAGCGCTTCGGCGTGTCGGAACAGACGCTGGAGAGGCTCGTCGTCTATGAAAGCCTGCTAAAACAGTGGCAGAAGAAAATAAATCTGGTGGCGCCAAGCACGCTCGACGACATCTGGCACCGGCATTTCGCCGATAGCGCGCAACTCCTGGCACTTGCTCCCAGAAGCGCGCACAAGTGGGTGGATCTCGGCTCGGGGGCCGGGTTTCCGGGACTTGTGCTCGCCATCATGCGGACCGGACGGGGCAGCGAATCGGACCAGGAACCACACGTTCTCATCGAGAGCGATCAAAGAAAGGCCGCTTTCCTCGGGGAAATCGCCAGAAAAACGTCCGTGGCTGTGGACATCGCCATCTCGCGAATCGAGTTATCGTCGACTCAGGGTAGATACACATCCGTGGATGTGGTTTCGGCGCGTGCCTTGGCGCCCCTCGATCGGCTTATCGGACTGGCAAAGCCTATGTTCGGTCCTGAAACCGTCGGGCTGTTTTCGAAGGGGCGGGACGTCGCCCTGGAGATCGAGGCGGCCCGCTCGAGGTGGAGTTTCACGTGTGAACTCGTCGAGAGCCTGACAGAACCCGAAGCGCGTATTGCAGTTGTGACAAGTCCTGAAGCCAGAAGCGAAGGATGACAGCCGTGACAGGCGCACATATTACCGGCAGAAGACCGCGAGTTCTCGCCATCGCCAACCAGAAGGGCGGCGTCGGGAAAACGACGACTGCGATCAACCTTTCGACGGCATTGGTGGCCGTCGGGGAACGGGTGCTGGTGATCGATTTCGATTCGCAGGGGAATGCCTCGACGGGTCTTGGAATCGAAGCCGCAAGCCGAATCAAAACGTCATACGGCGTCATGCTCGGGGAAACGAACCTCGCGGATGCCGCAATGGCGACCGCCGTGCCCGGGCTCAACGTGGTGCCGGCGAACGCAGATCTCGTCGGACTCGAATCGGCGCTGATGAACGAAGCCGACCGGCCCTACCGGCTGCGCGATGCCGTCGTCGAACTGATGCGGCACTGCCAGTCCCTCCCAGCGGAACAGGCCTACACCTACATCCTGATCGACTGCCCGCCATCGGTGAATATCCTGACGCTCAACGCAATGACGGCTGCGGATGCCGTTCTGGTCCCCGTCCAGTGCGAGTTCTTCGCGCTCGAAGGGATCGCGCAGTTCAAGGAGACGATCGATCAAATCCGAGCGAACCTGAACCCGTCACTGCAAATCCAGGGGGTCGTGCTGACCATGCATGACGCCCGGACTTCGCTTTCGAAAGAAGTGGCCGAGAATGTGCGGGAATTCTTCGGCCCGAAGGTCTACAACACCGTCATTCCGCGCAATACGCGTGTTGCCGAGGCACCCTCCCACGGCAAACCGCTGCTGCTTTACGACTACGAATGTGCTGGAAGTCAGGCGTATATCCGGCTTGCAACCGAGATCATCGAGCGCGAGCGGCAATACAAGGCCGCTTGAGTTGCGATGAGCGAAACGACAGGACGGCGCGCGGCCGGCGGCTCTCTCTTTCGGGCTTGCCGGTGTGCGTATTTGAGGGGGTGGCTTTGCCATGAATACGCCGGCGAAGAAAAACAGACTGGGTCGGGGGCTTGCTTCATTGATCGGCGGAAATGGAACGAAGAATAACGTCGAGCCCTTGCCATTGGCGGTGAAGCCGGCGGGCGGGCAGGAGGGCGCGCGCAGCGATGGCGGGATTGCCGCTTCGGTGGCTGCCGTTGCCGGCGGCGCGGAGCGGCTCGAAGGCCAGCACAAGCTCGTCGCCATCGACCGGATCAAGCCAAGCAGCCTCAACCCGCGCCGCGACTTCAACCCGGACGACCTCGCCGAGCTCAGCGATTCGATTCGATCGAAAGGTCTGGTGCAGCCCATCCTGGTGCGCCCCGATCCACTCGCCGGCGGATTCTTCGAGATTGTCGCCGGCGAGCGGCGCTGGCGGGCCTGCGGCCAGGCCGGACTGCATCGCATCCCCTGCGTGGTGCGCGATCTGACCGACAAGGAAGTGCTTGAGCTTGCCATTATCGAAAACGTCCAGCGCGCCGACCTCAACTCGATCGAAGAGGCGATGGGGTACCGTGAGCTGATCGAGCGGTTCCATTATTCTCAGGAGCAGATTTCCGAAATCATCGGCAAGAGCCGCAGCCACGTCGCCAATACGCTGCGGCTGCTTCGTTTGCCGGACTCGGTTCAGGCGCTTGTGCAGATGGGCCGGCTGACGGCCGGACACGCGCGGGCGCTGATTGGCCGCGATGACGCGGTAACGCTTGCAGAGCGGATTATCGCGGACGACCTCAACGTCCGCGCAGTCGAAGCGCTGGTCCAGTCGGGGGTCGACGATGGTACCAAGGGGCGCTCGGCGCGCGAGAAGGATGCCGATACCAAGGCATTCGAAAAGGAGCTGACCGAGGCGTTGGGCTTGAAGGTCGAGATCAAGCGTGGCTCTGGCGAGAGCGGCAACATGATCATCAAGTACGGAAATTTCGACCAGCTCGAATATATCCGGATGCGATTGACCGGATCGTACAGCTGATGGCCGACCTCTTTCAGCGACCAGGAAGCCAAAAGCCCAACGCATAGCGTGACGGGCTAGTGAGGCGTCGCGCCTTAGTTGACCGATGGTGCGGCGAGGTTTGAGCCAACTAAGGCGCGATAAACGCCTCACTCAGCCATTGATGTTGCTAGCATCAGCAGGAGACCCCCCGGCTCTGCCGGGGAGGCAGTAACAGTTTGACGTCTCCGGCGGTCCATCGACGCAATTCCAACCGTTTGCAACCACGCATGCGGAAGGAACTGAGCCGATGGACGAACTCAAGAGTCT
>JAHJQI010000048.1 GCA_018819265.1 Alphaproteobacteria bacterium | reverse complement strand
TCCCCACTTGCGGCTTGGTTCGCTGCCAAACGTCAGGTGCAAAAGCTACACTAGAATCATAGAGTTGCTAGTGTTCCTCATGGTTCTGACATTTGCTCGCAACCCAGCCGCGCCGGGAAGCAAATGTCAAAACCGGAACACTAGCGCTTCGCATCGAACGCCGGCTCAGATCACTTCGTCGCTGCGGTCGTCGGTTTCGCCGTATCGCTTGAGGACGGCGGGCCTGGTGCCTTCGTAGACCTTCGCAAGCCCGGCCGCGATCTTGGCGTTCTCGCGCTCGAACAGGCTGTTGCCGTCAAGGTCGCTCTCGACGATGAACGGGCCGAAATTCTCAACACCGATGACCCACATCGCCTGCGCCAGCCCAAGTTCGTCGCGCCAGTGCACGCTTCTGACGCCGCTGACGCCGCGCCCGAGAAGCGCGCCCGTGCCGTAGCCGACGGTTGTCAGATAGATGGCGCCGTGCGGTACGAAGTGCTTTTTGTAGTCGGCCGAACTCATGCCGCCCTTGCCGAGAATGAGTTTCGCTCCGGATTTGTCGAGCCACTCGCCGATCCACTTGGAGAAGCGGAATGAGGCGGTCGCCGTGACCGCTCCCATGTTGAAGGAACCGTCGGGGCGAATTGTTGCAGCCGGCGAGCAATGGAAGTTGGCGCCGCTCGCGGCGGGCAGATCGAGCGGCAGCGGATGGCCTTCCTCGATGACGCGCTTGTAGACGCCTTCGCGGGCGGTGTAGACCGTGCCGTCGAGATAGACGACGTCGCCGATGGCAAGCGCGCGCAGATCCTCCGCGCTCGGCTCGGTTTTCAGGCGGACTTTCTTGAAGGCTGGGTTGCTGGCCATTCAACTGTCTCCCGGCGCTGATAAGGGGTGAACCAATTGGGATCGGTACGGTATTCAACACGACCGTCGCTGTGAATGCGCGCGCAGGCGCGCCGCGATGACAGGCAGAACGCATGCACGCTCATCTGCATGCCGCCGGTATGGCAGAAGCCGACCTCGATGTGGCAGTCGATGACCATCGATTTGCCGACAAAGCCCATGGCACCCATGCCGATCGAGTTGCCGAGTTCCTTGAACTCTTCTTCCAGCTTGGCGATACCGGGATCGGGATTGCGGTCGCCGACGGTCCTGAGGCATGCCGCGCGTTTGCCGAGCACCATGCAGGTGTCCTTCGACCCGCCAAGCCCGATGCCAATGATTGCCGGCTGGCAGGAAAGGCCGCGCTTTCCGAATGCGACCAGCGAGTCGAGGTAGAAGCGCTTGATCCCCTCGATGCCGTCGGAGGGAAACAGCATGCGGTAGTCGGTGCCGAACAGCCCCCCCTTGTGCACGGTCGTAAGATCGATCCAGTCGCCGTCCGGCTCGAATGCGAATTCGATTTCAGGCGCGTTGATCCCGACGTTGTTGTCGTGATCGGTGCGCCACAAGGGGTGGACGCGGTTGGGGCGCAGCGGCACGCCGTTGGTGGCTTCCGCGGTGGCCCGTCGCAAAGCCGCCTCGAGGGCAACCGGGCCGCCTTCGATCGTGGCTTCGTTGGCGACCTTGACGTACCAGCGCGGGCAGCCGGTATCCCCGCACATGGCGCGGCGGTCCTCCTTGGCGGCCTCGTAGTTCTCGAGCATCGCCTGCAACACGAAGGAGGACAAGTCGCCGTCCTCAACGGCTGCGGCTTGCCTGAGGCCGCCCAGATAGTCGTCCGGGATCTCGATAGCCGCCTTGTCCATGAGCGTCACGGCGGTCGATTGGATGAGGCTGATTTGGATCATGCTGGGTTTCCTCACGCAGGGGCCGCCACGAGGATTTCCTCCTCGCCGGCAAGCAGCGTTTCGCCGGGTTTCACGATGGTGAACTCCACCGGTTCGCGCGACACCGAAAGTTTTCCGTCTGCATCCTGGCGGGCGACGGTGAAATAGGAAGTCTCCAGTTCACCCTGGTCGGGGAAATCCTCGCGGTAATGCGCGCCGCGCGAATTATCGCGCCATAAAGCAGCGGCTGCGATGACTTCGGACATGTCGATCAGGCTTTCGAGGTTCATCCAGTCGTGCCAGGTTATATTGAAGACCATGTCGTCGCTCGGAAGTCCGGTTTCGGCAAGTTCGGCGCGTAGATCGGCCAGGCCTTGCAGCCCCCGGTTGAGGCCCTCCCCGGTTCGCAACACCCCGACTTCGTCCCACATCAGGTCCATCAGCTTGAGCCGCAGCTGATGGACGTTGCCGCCCTGCCTCTCGAACGGCTGGCGCGCCCTTGCGATCTCCACGGCGATTGCGGCTTCGTCGGGCTCCCGCAAGCGGCTGAGCGAGTGGTCCCCGCGCGAGGTGATATCGCCGGCCATGATGTCGCCTGCGACGCCGCCATAGACGGTGGAGTTGGCAACGCCGTTGCCGCCGAGCCGGTTGGAGCCGTGCGCGCCGCCGGCATCCTCGCCGGCAACGTAGAGGCCGGGAAGTTCGGTGCGCGTGTCGGGATCGCAGATCAGTCCGCCCATCAGATAATGAGCGGTCGGCACGACCTCGACGCGGCCGCCGGCCAGATCGAAGCCGCAGTCGGCGCAACGCCTGACCATGCCCTTGAAGCGCTGAGCGACACTGTCGGGGCCAAGGTGGCCCATGGAAATATATACGCCGCCGTTGGGAGTGGTGTGGCCCTTGCGCATTTCATCATAGATGGCGCGGCTGACGATATCGCGCGTCGCCCGCTCGCCGGCTTCCGCGTAGTCGAACATGAAACGCCGGCCTTGGCCATCGAGCAGATGTCCGCCCGCCCCGCGCAGTCCCTCTTCGAGGACGGTGCCCGTCATCCGCGTATTGGCGCCGCCGAGCAGCCCCGTCGGGTGGAACTGGACCATCTCCATGTCGCGCAGAGGCAGGCCCTGGCGCAGCGCCATGGCGAGACCGTCCATCGACTTGTCGCCCGACGGCGTGTGGTAACGGTACATCGTCGGCCCGCCACCGGTCCCAAGGAGAACGGTCTTGGCGCGCACGAAGCGGAACACGCCGCGGCGCATGTCGACGAAAAGCACGCCCGCGATTTCGTCGCCGGACCGCGACCTGATCAGCGCCAGCGCGCGATGGTCTTCCATCCGCTCGACGGGCCGCGCCAGCACCTGCTCCATCAAGCGGCTGATGATCTCGATGCCGGTGAGGTCGCCCTTGTGAACGGTGCGGTCGAAGGTCTGGCCGGCGAAGGCCTTCTGGTGCAGTGATCCGTCGGGCATGCGGTCGAAGAAGCAGCCGATCTCGTTCTCGAGTTCGCGGATGCGCACGACCGCCGTCTCGCAAAGCTTCCAGGCCATCGCCTGATGCGGCAGCCATTTGCCGCCGATGATGGTGTCCATGAAGTGGCGCTCGACCGAGTCGCCCTTGCCCAGCGCGACGTTGTAGCCGCCCTGCACCATGCGCGTGCAGCCGCATTTGCCAAGCAGGCCCTTCACCGCGATGGTGACCTTGAGGCCGGGCGCGGCCTTCTGGGCGTGCAGTACCGCAAACAGACCGGCGCCGCCTGCGCCGATGATCAGGATGTCGGTATCGTGACGTTCGAGCATCTGGTTCACACCGCGCTGAGAAAGAAACCGAGGGAAACGAAAACCGAGGCCGATGCAGCAAGCGCCGCATAAAGCTTCTGGCGCGGCGACCACGGCAGGAACTCCAGCGCCAGCAGACGCAAGCCGCCGAACAGATGCAGCGATAACAGCCCGACCAGCCCGGCTTCGGCGATCTTCACGAGTGGATTATCGGTCCAACGCAGGAACGTGTCGAGTTCGGCTGCATCATTCAGCGCCAGCCCCAGCGTGTAAAAGTGCAGCGGCAGGAACAGAGCGAGTGCCAGACCGGAGATGCGATGGACCATGGAAGCGATGCGCAGACCATCGCGACGGTGGGAGCCGGACATCACAATACCACAGCCGCGACGGCGCGACCCCCGAGCAGGAATAGTCCGAGGCCGATGGTCCAGGTCAGCGGGTCGAGCCAGCGCACATGCGTTCCAAAGGTTTCGTAGATGATCGCGCGCACGCCGATCGCGGCATGGACCGCGACGGCCGCAACGAACAGCCCGTAGAAGCCGCCCCACCAAAGACTGCCCTGCGTCCGCGAAAGAATCTCCACAGCCGACAGCCCGTTCTGCACGGCATAGATCATCACGGCGATATGGCCGATGACGAGCGGCGCCATGACGAGCGCACTGATCCGCTGGGCAAGGTATAAGCGCAGTCCGATCATCGCGATTTGCCTCCCGTCAGGTACGAAAACGCCGAGAGCCGTTTCAATCCGGCGATCGAAGCCGTCGGATTGAGTTCGTTCGGGCAGTAGGTCATGCAGCTCTGGTGCGAATGGCAGTTGAAGCAGCCGCCGCCCGCACTCACCGCGTCAAGGCGCTCGGCGAAGGCATCGTCACGCACGTCGCTTTGCAGCGTCCAGGCCCGGTTGAGCGCGGCGGGTCCAAGATAGCCGGGGTTGGCGGCAACGGTATCGCAGGCGGCATAGCAGACCGCGCAGTTGATGCACTCGATCGCGGCGTTGGCAGCCGCGCGCCTGGGTTCGTCCGGAGAGATTGCCGCCATCGCATCGTCGCGGGACTGCGAAGGCTGGAACTGGCCACGGGCTGCCGTCCATTTGTCGAAGAACTCGGCCATGTCGGCGGCGAGGTCCTTGATCACCGGCAGATTGCGCAAGGGTGCGATCTCGAGGGGCTTGTCGCCGATGACCTTCTTGACGTGCGTGCGGCAGGTCCAGCGCGGCTCGCCGTTGACCATCATCGCGCACGATCCGCACATGCCGACGCGGCACGCGAAGCGGTAGGTCAATGTCGGTTCCGCGTTCTGCTGAATCCAGGTGACGACGTCGAGCACCGTCTGGCTTTCCTGGGACGGTACGGTGTAGGCATGGAAGCCGCCGCCGTTGGCGTTGCCTCTCCAGACCTTCACAGCCAATGTCTCGCCGGGCCGGTACAACTCAGTCTCCCGCTGTTTTGACAACGACGCGGCCCTCCTGGGGGTACACGGATACGACATCGCCGGTCTTGATCAGCGTGGTGACGTCGCCGTCTTCGAAACGGTCGCACATCGCCAGGCCGGCAAGTGCCGCGCCCTGCGCCAGGATGGTGTTGGCGGCGTTGAAAAGGATCGCCTTTGGCGCGATGCCGCGCGATGTCATCTCGTGCAGCATCCAGGCGGAGGCGACGCCGCCCTTGGCGGTGTTGAACACCAGGATCTTGTCCCGGTAGGACTGTCCCGCCAGCGCATGCGTCGGCCGCGAGAACACGCCCTTGATGCGGTCGAGGTCGTAGCGCGCGGAGAAATTGTCGTCGGCAACGAGCGCCTCTCCGACGACATCGGCACCGATGCCGACGTGACACTTGAGGACTTTCTCCATCAAACGATCTCCCCTTTAATGGCGGACGCGATGCATTCTTCCATCGAGGCGAGCGCCGGCGCGTAACCGTATCCGCCAAGGATGTTGACGATCTTCGCCGAGTTGGACAAAAGCCGCTTCCAGCCGTTGGCTTCGCCGATCTCGCGGGCATATTGCTGATAGAAGCACGTTCCCTGCAGAACCTTGCCGCCGAACGACTCGATCGCTTCATTGAGCCCCATGCGCCGCGCGTCGGCATAGACACCCGGCGAGGTGCAGACGAGCAGCGAGGTGCCGTCGTGGATCGACTTGCCCTTGCACAGTCCGGCGACCTGCTGCATTTCGACGAGTGAAAGCTGCGGGGCGGCAAAGACGACGACGTCGACCTTCTCGCCCTTGGCGCCAAAGGGGCGGCGCAACGCGTCGATGTCGGCCGGCGTCACTTCCTCTGCATGCAATAGATCGCCGCCGACATCTTCGAGCAGATGGCACTCCGGCGTGATCCCGACGATGTGGAACAGCGGCGTCGAGCCGTAGCTCGCCATCGCCGCCCCAAAGTGCTTGATCTCGTCCGAGGTCGGCACCGCTTCGATGCCCTCGATCACCGGGATTGCCCAATAGGATCCGGCCTTGCGCCCGATGACGGCGCCCAGCACGCCCCAGTCGGTCAGCCCCTTGGGCTGCTGGCGAACGGTGAAGCGGCGTGTCGCGCGCCGATGCTTGTCGAGGTGCAGCCCGTAGCGCGGCGTGCGTCCCGTCAAGCCGGCGGCCAGCGCCGACGGCCCGCCCTCGAAATTCGACCGCGCCCCGCAAACGCTGTTGCAGTAGATGACGACGCCGGTATCGCCGTAGGCGACGTGCTCGCCGAGCACCGGCGGCATGATCGTCTGATAGTTGATGCAGGTATCGGTGAGAAGAATACCAAGCGAGGTACAGGCGGCAATGAACCGGCGTTCCAGTTCGGCCATCTCCTCGGTCTGGCCCAGAGGGTCGTAGAAGGTGAGGTCGACGCCGCGCGGGTCGGTGATCATCGGGATCGAGACGCGCCGGTCGCGCTCCGGCAGGTCTGCGAAGCGTTCGAACAACGCGACGCCCGCCTCGCCAAGCGACTCCGGGTCGGCCATCATGTGGGCTTGGGAAACCGGCACCATGTCAGCGGCATCGAACATCCGCCCGACCTGAAGCTGGTGCTCGACAGCCCATTTGCGCGCGGAGCCAAGTTCGCCGGCCAGCATCGCTTCTTCTTCAGGCGAGAGCCTCATGATACGAGCCTCCTAAGGCAGGGTGCCATTCGTTTCGATCCCTTTCAACTAGATGGTTCGCGACACGGCGAGCGTCTGATAGGGCGCGAGTTCGCGCGGCAGTTCCCCGACCCCGAGGCCGGCCGCCTCGGTCAGCCACCACTGCCCGTCTCGCATCGCCGCCCCGCTATCGGCGATGACGTCGCGCAGCGGGTTGGCATTGACGTCGATTTCCAGCAATCCGTCGCCGCCAGCCGCCGCCAGGAGGTGCGCCGAAGCAATGAGCCCGATACCGCCGCCGAGGAAGTGCGGGCAATACTGGCGGTCCGCCTCCATCGCCTCGCGGGCAACGGAAAGGCAGCCCGTGATCCCGCCCCACTTGGCGACGTCGGGCTGCAGGATCGCCAGCACACCGCTACCGATGGCCTTGGTGAAGTCCCGGGCCCCGGCAATGTTCTCTCCGCCAGCAAGAGGAATGCTGCTGGCTCGCGCCAACGCCTGCCAATCCTCGTCGGGCGCATCGACCGGGAGCGGCTCCTCCAGCCATCCCAGACATGCGCCCTCGGCTTGGCGCACGAACGACAGCGCCGTGTCGAGGTTCCAGGCCTGATTGGCGTCCGTGAAGAGCTGTTCGCCGGGAAGCATACCTGCCGCCAGCGCCAGAACCTGTGAAACATCGGACTCGAGTTCGAAACCGATCTTCACCTTGAAGCTTGCGATCCCCTTGCCGCGCGCTGCGCCAATCAGTTCTTCCCCATCGCGCACGTGAATGCCGCTGGCGTAGACGGGCACGGATGTCGCGGCGGCCTTGTTGATGAAACGATTGAGCGGAATGCCTCCGCTGCGCGCGAATAGATCCCACAGCGCGATATCGAGACCCGCCGTCACCTGCCGGAAGGGGCCGGGTTCGCCGCACTGCACGGCGCGGATATGCGTTTCGCGTTCCAGTTTATGGAACAGGTCGCCAGGATTATCGAACTTCGCCCCGAGAACGAGATCGGCGACGTCGCGCATCAGAAGATTGGCGCGATGCTCGGCCCCGGCTGCGGGCCAGTTGGCGAAAATCTCGCCCCAACCGAACGCGCCGCGATCGCTTTCCAGGCGAACGAAGACTGCCGGCCGGTCGGTCATGATGCCGAACGACGTTGCAACGGGACGCGGGGCGGGAAAGCGGTAAACGAGCGCATCGATGCGCTTGATGAGCATGCCTTCGTTCATGTCCCGGCTCCTTCATTAGCGCGCGCATCAGGGAAGCGCGCGAAGAGGTCGAAGCACTATAGAACCGAATAAGACTAGACATCCACTTTTATGTATGACTTTATTTTAGGAGCGTGGTCGTGCCAAGGATGTTCCCGTGTCTAACCTCAGACGAAGCGCAATTCCGCTCTACACGCAGATCGCTTCGTCGCTGCGCAACGAAATCGACACGGGCACGTGGCCGGTCGGCACCAAAATGCCGGCCATCAATCAACTCGCAGACCGCTTCGGCGTTGCCGCGCAGACCATGCGCCAGGCCATAGGTCTTCTCGAAAGCGAGGGGCTCGTGCTGCGCCGCCAGGGCGTCGGCACCGTCGTGCAAAATCTTCCGCGCGATCTGCGATGGCTCAATCTCCCGACCGACTGGGTCTCGCTCGTCGGCATGCTCGACAAGCTCGACGTGCGCGTCATGCTGGTCGAAGCTTCCGACCGCATGCCGAAGGTTCGCGAAGGCGAAGGCCGTCCGGTCGGCGCCTACAAGTACGTCAAGCGCGTGCACTACCGGAACGACGAGCCGTTCTGCGTCGTCGAATTCTATCTTGCCGCCGAGATCTATCTTCGCGCTCCGAAAATGTTCCGCAAATCGACCGTGATACCGGTTCTCGCCAAGATGAAGAGCGTCGATGTTTTCAAGGTGGGGCAGTCGATCAGCATCGGTGTTGCGGATGCGGAAACGGCCAAGCAGCTGGATATTCCGCTTGCCAATCCAGTTGCACGGGTCCGAAGATCGATCAGCGACCGGAAGGGCGACGCCATCTATATCGCCGAAGCACTGTATCGAAGCGACGTGATCCATATCGATATGGACCTGTCGCCCGGCAGGAAAGGGCAATAGTGCAGTCAACTTCAAGAAAGCAGAAAACAGGAGGACACGAAACGATGATGAAAGATCCAGGGAGACTGCGGCGTGCCGCGGTGCTTGGTCTGGCCACGCTGGCCGCCGGCATGTCGGCGTTCGCCGTATCGGACGCGCGCGCTGAATATCCAGACCGGCCAATCACGCTGGTCATCGCCTATGGACCCGGTGGCGCAACCGACATTTCCGGCCGCTCGCTGGCGGTTCCGCTTGGCAAAATCATCCCGCAGCCTCTGCTTGTGGTGAACCGCGCGGGTGCGGGCGGTGCGACCGGGGCTGTATCGGTGCGCGACGCGGCACCCGATGGGTACACGATGATGGTGTCTCGCGTCGGCACTCACACAGTTAATCCGGCGATGAAAGCAACGCTGCCCTACAAGCTCGCCGAATTCGAAGAAGTCGGCGTCTATGAGATCAACCCCGTCGCCTGCGCCGTGAAGGAGGATTCCGACATCAAGTCGATGGACGACCTGGTCGCCAAGATCAAGGCCGCGCCAAAGACCGTCAGCTACTCGTCGTCCGGCGTTGGTTCCCTCCTGCATATCGCTGGCGCAATGGCCGTTCGCGAATTCGGAGTTGAAAATCCGGTAGAAGAGTTGATCCACATCCCGCTCAAGGGCGGTGGGGCCGCAGCCACGGCGGTGCTGGCCGGAACAGCGACGTTTATTTGCACGAATTCTTCGGCACTTGCGAGCTTCGTTGCAAACAAGCAGTTGCGCCCGCTCATGGTGACAACGAAGGAACCGGTCCCTGGCTTCGAAGCTCCGACGGCTGCCGACCTCGGCAAGCCCAACCTGCACCAGCTTGTCGGTTGGTCAGGCATTGGCGCACCGAAAGGTCTTCCCGCCGAGGTCACGGAGAAATGGCGCGGATGGATGAAGGAGGCGACCTCGGATAAGGACTTCCTCGAAACGATGACTAAACGCGGCTCGGTCATCCAGTTGATGAGCCCGGAAGAATCCGCTGCCTTCATCCAGAAGCAGTATGAGCTCTTCACAAAGCTGGTCAACGACCTCGGCATGCGGGTTGAGGGCTAAGGTGCAACTGTAGCGAAAGCGGTGGCCGGAGAATTCCGGCCGCCGCTTTATGTCAAATGCCTGGCGGTCCGCGAACCGCCCCGTTCCCAATCTTCATTTGCGTGGCCCAAAACGGCATGAAGCTCCATTCAAAGGATGTCTGGCTCGGTGCCGGTGTCGTGACCTTCGGGGTTTTCCTGCTGGTCTATGCGATCCCGGTTTTCGTCGCTTCGCCAAGCAACGTGCGCGTCATGTTCCTGTCGCCGACGTTCTGGCCGGACATCATCTCCTGGCTCATCATCGTCCTTGGCGCGACCCTCATCATCACCAGGATGTTCGGCCCGCCGGTCGTTGCTTCGGAACCTGTTGACGTCTCTGAAATGAGCCGCGATGAAATCAACTTCGCCTGGGCCCGCCTGGTTGCGATCGCGGTCATCATGGTCGGCCTCGTCATGTCGACGCCGATCCTGGGCATGGTTCTTTCAACCGCCTTAGCCTTCGCGCTGATCAGCGCCATCGTCTCGACCCCGCGGCCCGTTACGGCGCTTCTTGTTGCGATTTTGCTGCCGTTGATGCTCTACGCGTTCTTCGCCCACGTTGCCGGGGTGTCGGTGCCGCAAGGGAGGTTCTTGTCGCTGCCATGAACGTGTTCGATGACCTTGCCGCCGCATGGCCGCTGGTCGCAAATCTGGAAAGCTTTCTGGCCCTTGCAGGTGGCATCACGATCGGTGTGATCGCCGGCGCTATCCCCGGCATGTCAGCCACGATGGCGGTGGCGCTGACGCTGCCGTTCACCTTCGCTATGCAGCCGATCACCGGCATCCTATTGCTGCTCGGTGTCTACAAGGGCGGCATCTTCGGGGGATCGATCCCGGCCATCCTGATCAAGACGCCCGGCACGCCGGCTTCGAGCGCCACCATTCTCGACGGCTATCCGATGGCCGAGAAGGGGCAGGCCGGCAAGGCGCTCGACATGGCGCTCTACGCCTCGTGCACCGCCGACATGATCTCCAACCTGTCGCTGATCATGTTCGCGGGGTGGCTCGCATCCTTCGCCCTGAGCTTCGGCCCGCCCGAATTCTTCACCCTGATCCTGTTCTCGCTGACGATTATCGCCGGCGTTTCCGGCGACAGCCTGATCAAGGGACTGCTGGCCGCGGTGTTCGGCCTGTTGCTTGCGACCGTCGGGCTCGATCTCGTCTACGGCACGAACCGCTTCACCTTCAACGATGCCAATCTGATGGGCGGATTGAACTTCATCGCAGTCCTGATCGGGTTGTTCGCGATTCCGGAGATTCTCGCCTACGTCTGGCGGCCGCGCAGCGACAAGGGTCAGATCCGCGCGCTGGGCGAGCAGCACGTCACGTTCGCCGAGTACCGGCGCTGTTTCCGCACGATCATCCGTGGCAGCTTCATCGGCGTCTTCCTCGGCAGCATTCCCGGCATCGGGGCGGCACCAGCGGCGTTCCTGTCCTACAGCGAGGCGCGCCGCCGCTCACCCAACAAGAAGAACTTCGGCAAGGGCGAACTCGAAGGGGTGGCGGCGTCGGAGTCCGGCAACAATGGCGTGGCAGGCGCCACGCTGATCCCGCTGCTGGCGCTCGGCGTCCCCGGCGACGTCATCACCGCCATCATCATCGGCGCCTTCATGGTGCATGGGCTGCAGCCGGGTCCGATGATGTTTGTCGCCAACGCCAACATCATTTACGCGCTGTTCATGGGCCTCATCATCAGCTCGGTGTTGCTGTTCTTCATCGGCGGGGTCGCCATCCGGATGTTCCGCTACATCGTCGATGTTCCAAAATCGGTGCTGATGCCCGCCGTGCTGATCTTGTGCGTGTTCGGCGTTTACGCGGTGAACAACAACGTTTTCGACGTCATCGTCATGTTCCTCATGGGGTGGCTCGGTTATTTCATGCTGCGCAACGATATCCCGGCGGCGCCCTTCCTGATCGCGTTCATCCTTGGGCCGTTGCTCGAAGACAACTTCCGCCAGGCGATGCTGATGTCGAACGGAGCCGCGGATATCCTGTTCCGCAGCTGGATTACCTGGTTCTTCTGGGGAGCGACTTTCCTCACCATCGCAGCTCTCGTTCGCACCGGTTTGCGCCAGCGCAGCGAGGCCGCCGAAGCCCTGCGAGCCACAACCAGCGAATAACCCAAGCCCGCCGCAGCAAGGGAAAACGACCCGATGCCGTATTCGCACTACCGCCCCGAGTTGATGGGCAGCGCTACGCTTGAGCCGAGCGGTCCCCTCGAAGCCGGCTCCTACCAGAGTTTCACGCTCGTCTACACGGCCGGGCCGTTTGGTGTCGACGATACCGGCTCGATCAAGATCGGGTTTCGCTTCGCGACCGATTTCGGACCGGTCCAGTTCGACGATCCGCAAGGCCCCGGCTACACCACCCTCGAAGCCTCGAACGGTGCAACGCTCGAACCGCGCTGGGAATTCAAGCGCAATATCCGCCCGTGGAGCCGCTCGCTCTACGTCGGCGTCATGAAGCACTTCCTCGGGCCCGGCGACACCATCACCATCCGCTTCGGCGACAGGCGGCAAGGTTCTCCCGGCATTCGCATGCAGACGTTCTGCGAGAAGGAATTCGAGTTCCGGGTGCTGACGGACGTCATCGCCACCTACGATTACGTCGCCCTGCCGCAGAGTCCTAAGATCTCGATTGTTCCTGGCCCCGGCGTCGATTGGCATGCCATCGCCCCGACCCTGGTCCGCGCCGGCGAGCCATTCAAGCTCGCCGTCAAGGCCAACGACGTGTGGGGCAATCCTTCCGACCAGATGGAACGGACGCTGCATCTTTCCGCCGATGACGCGAACGTCGCTGAGCTGCCCGGGACGATTGCGTTGCGCAAAGGCGAATTCGCAGCCATTGCCGATGGGCTCGCGCTGGGCGGGCCGGGGGAAGCCATCATCACCGTGCGCGACGAAGCCGGCAATGTCCTTTGCCGCTCGAACCCGATCCGCGCCATCGCCGATCCGGCCGGAGAGGCGCTCGTCCACTTCTGGGGGGATACCCACGGGCAATCCAACGAAACGCTCGGCACCAACGACGCCCGCGACTACATGCTGTTTGGCCGCGACCGCGCCTTCCTCGACGTGATGGGCCACCAGGGCAACGACTTCCAGATGACCGGGAGCTTCTGGAGGGACTTGAACGAACTCACCGCCGAACTCGACAAGCCGGGCAGCTTCGTGTGCATTCCGGGTTACGAATGGTCGGCCAATACCGCCGTCGGCGGCGACCGCAACGTTCACTACCGCCACGAAGGCGAGACCATCCATCGCTCCAGCCACGCCCAGATTGCCGATCCAACCGACCTCGTCGATGAGGAAAGCGACGCCCATACCGCCCACGAACTGTTCGACAAGCTGCGCGGCAAGGACTGCGTCGTCATGGCCCATGTCGGCGGGCGCTACGCAGACGTTACCTTCGCCCACGACGAGGAACTCGAAACCGCCGTCGAGGTGCATTCGGACTGGGGTACCTTCGAGTGGATCGTGTGGGATGCGCTTGAGAAGGGCTTCCGCGTCGGCATTGTCGGCAACTCCGATGGCCACAAGGGCCGCCCGGGCGCTTCCTATCCCGGCGCCAGCTTCTTCGGCAGCCAGGGCGGACTGACCTGCTTCCTTGCTCCCCGGCTCGACCGCGATGCCATTTTCGAAGCCATGCGCCGCCGCCACCATTACGCCACCACCGGCAACCGCATGCTGCTCGACGTATCGGTGACGACACCCAGCGATTCGACATTGATCCTGAACAAGGCCATCGCCGCCCCAGCCGGCAGCCTGACGACGCGCAAGCTGATCATGGGTGACATCGCAAGCGTTTCCAGCGATGAGGTGATGCTCGACGTTGGCGTCGTCGGTTCGGCGCCCATCGAGCGCCTCGACATCTTCCGCGGCCGCGAATTGATCGAAACGGTGCGGCCCTATTCGTCTGCCGAATTGGGCCGGCGCATCCGCATCACGATGGAGGGAGCCGAATATCGTGGCCGGGCGCGCACCACCGTCTGGGACGGCATGCTCAAAGTCACCGGCAATTCCATTCTCGAAGCCAGCATGTTCAACAACTGGAATCTCGATCGCGGCATCCGCTCGCAGGCGGCCGACGGTCTGACCTGGAAAGCGGTCACGACCGGCAACGTCTGCGGTATCGATCTGTGGCTGAGCGAGGCCGCAGCGGGCAGCATCGCGGTTCAAACGCGGCATGCAAGCCCGACCGTCGAAGTCGCCGGCATCGGCCTCGAGGAGACGGTCTTCGAGGCCGGTGGGCTGGACCGGCGGGTCAAGTTCTACCGGCTGCCCGATGCTCCCCGCGAAGCACGCCTCTCCCACCGCATGAGCGTCGGGCTGAACCCGCAGGGCGATACGCCGCTGTTCGTCCGGGTGACACAGGTCGACGGCCACAAGGCGTGGTCGAGCCCCATCTACCTCGTGCGGTCATGATGGCGGCCGACACCGTCGCAGCAAGGTGCGCGGGCCCTGCGGGATTGCCTTCATGCCGCGGCTCATTGGAAGGCGCGTTGCACCAGAAGCACCGTGACCGGCAGCGTCACGAATGCCGCCGCCGTCTGCAGGGTCATGATCGCAGCCATAAGGGGGGCATCGCCGCCGAGTTGGCGGGCGAGCGTATAGGAGGAGGTCGCGGTGGGCGCTGCCGCGAACAGCAGTGCGATGACCGTTTCCATTTCGTTCAGCCCAACCCATTGCGCCAGCAGGACGGCGGCCAGGGGAAAGACGGCAAGCTTGCCGACGACTGCCAATGCAATCGGCGCGGCCGAGGCCGACAGCCCCTTGAGGCGCAAGCTCGCGCCGACCGACAACAGTACGATCGGCAGGGCGGCGCCGCCGAGCAGCCGCGTCATGTCGTGGACGACGGGAATCTCAGCCGGCCAGATGAAGCCGACGGCAACGCCGAGGCCGACGGAAAGCAGCAGCGGATTGCGCACCAGATCGCGCAGGATCGCCTTGAAGCGCCCCTCGGTGGCTGCCCCCGAGACGAGGGAGATCAGCAGCGGCACCATCGTCAGGTTGGTCACGGGGATCAGGAGCGCGGCTGCGAGGATCGCAATCTCCAGCCCCCCGAACCCGAAAAGCCGCTCGGCGGCGGCCAGCGATATAAACGTATTGTGCCGGGCGCAGCCCTGAAGCAGCGTGCTGCAGACGGGGCCGGCGAAACCAGCGATGCGTCCGCTGATAAGTGCGAAAAGGACGCTCGCCAGAAATGCGCCAAGGATCACCACCGTATAGGAGCCGACGAGACGTGGATCGAATTGCGCCGTCGACATTTTGTAGAAGAGCAGTGAAGGCAGCAGTACCCAGTAGACCAGCCTGTCGATCACGTCCCAGAATTCGGCGCTTGGAATGCTGCCGCGCCGAAGCGCGTGGCCAAGGATGATGAGGCCGAAGATCGGCGCGATCGAGAGCCAGATGGAAAGCATGAAGGGCGGGCCGGTTTTAACGCAACGGATCGTGACTTTGCAGGGTGGGAGCGACAAGTTAACAGCACCGTGCGCAATGTCGCAAAAGGAAACAGGGAAGCACCGGCTCGTTTCCGGTTCGGAAATTCGCCATCATCCGGCGGAAGGCGCGTGAGCGAACTTCGGGGTCAACACATGAGCCAGCAGCAAACGGGAACGGAAAAATGAAGCGAGGCGCGGACCTTCTGGTCGATACATTGGCCACAGCCGGCGTGACGAGAATTTTCAGCCTATCGGGAAATCAGATCATGCCCGTCTACGATGCCTGCATCGACGCCGGCATCACGATCCACCACACCCGCCACGAAGCCTCCGCCGTTTTCATGGCCGACGCCTTTGCGCAGTTGACGGGGAAAATCGGGGTCGCGCTGGTGACCGCGGCCCCGGGGTTCGCAAATGCGATGGGCGCGTTGTTCACCGCCCTGCAATCGGAAAGCCCGGTTCTGCTGTTGTCGGGTGATTCGCCGCGAACACAGGATGGCCGAGGCGCCTTCCAGGAACTCGATCAGATTGCCGTCTCCACGCCTTTGACGAAGCTTTCGGTGCGGCTGACAACGATCGACTACGTCGCCGAGGAAACCGCCGAAGCGATCCGCATCGCATTGTCAGGCCGCCCGGGGCCAGTTCACCTGGCGCTGCCGTTCGATGTCGTGCAGGCGAGCACCGATATCGCAACGCCGCTGCAACCCGATGCATTGGCACCTGCCGCCGGTCGTGTCGCGCCCGAAGACATGGAAGCGTTGAAGGACGCACTTGCCGCCGCCGAAAGGCCGATCATCCTCGTCGGTCCATCGTTGAACCGGACCCGGTCTGGAGGCGTCATCGGCGAGATCGAATCGACACTTGGCGTCCCGGTGCTCGCCCTGGAAAGTCCAAGGGGCCTCAACGATCCGGCTCTCGGACGACTGGGCATGGCGCTGACCAGGGCAGACCTCATCGTATCGCTCGGCAAGCGCATCGATTACACGATCGCGCTTGGGGCCGCCGACAAGGTTGGCACCGAACCGAAGTGGATCGTCGTCGACGTCGACAAGAAGGCTCGCGGCATCGCGGCACTGAATCTGAAGGACCGTCTGCTGCTTTCAATCGCAGCCGATCCACGAGCTGTTTTGACTGCGCTATCGAGCCAGCCAATGGTGGCAAGCGACCGGTCCGTCTGGCGATCGGAAGTCGCGTCCTTGACCAGCGAACGGAGTTTCGATGGCTCCTCGATCCCGGCGCACGGGGCAATTTCGCCTCAGGCGTTGTGCGCGGCCGTGCAGCGCCAGATCGATAGCTCCCCGCAGTCGGTGTTGATCTGCGATGGCGGCGAATTCGGGCAATGGGCCCAGGCCGTCTGCTCCGGCGACGAGCGGCTCATCAACGGCCCATCGGCGGCCATCGGCGGAATGCTATGCTATGCGCTGGGCGCGCGCTGCGCACGTCCCGATGCGACGATTTTCGCGCTGATGGGCGATGGTACGGTCGGTTTCCAGTTCGCCGAGTTCGAGACAGCGGTTCGCGAGAAACTTCCTTTCGTCGTGGTCATCGGCAATGACGCTTGCTGGAATGCCGAGCACCAGATCCAGATGCGCGACTACGGACCCGAGCGGCTGATCGGATGCCAGCTGAGTGACGCGCGCTATGATCTGGCCGCCGTCGGCCTCGGGGGGCATGGCGAATACGTCACCGATGTTCGCGACCTCGATGCAGCCCTGGCCCGCGCGTGCGCTTCAGGGCTCCCCGCGTGCGTCAACGTTCGCATCGAGGGCCGGCCCGCGCCGACACTCTCATCGGGGCCGGCAGCATCGGCCCATTAGTGGTGGAGACTTGAGACATGCTGACTGCGCGCACCTGCCTTGGCGGCATGATCACGGCACCGCATCATCTGGCGGCGGAAACGGGAGCTTCGGTGCTGCGCGAAGGCGGCAACGCAATCGAGGCGATGATCGCGGCGGCGGCGACGATCGCCGTCACCTATCCGCACATGAACGGCATCGGCGGCGACGGTTTCTGGCTTATTGCCAGGGCGGGCGCACCGCCGGTCGCCATCGAAGCCTGCGGCCCGGCGGCCGGCTTGGCGAGCGCCGAAGCCTACCGTGCGCAAGGGCTGAAGGCCGTTCCCTTGCGCGGCCCCATGGCCGCCGTGACGGTTGCCGGTGCCGTCGCCGGCTGGTCGAAAGCCCTCGAGGTCTCGAAGGCCGCCGGTGGACGACTTCCCATGCGGCGACTCGTGGAGGACGCCGTCCGATATGCCCGTGACGGTGTGCCGGTCAGTTCATCGGTTGCCTTCCGCTCCCGCCTCAGGTGGCCTGAATTGAGCCGCATCTGCGGATATACCGAAACATTCGGCCCGAACGGACCATTGCAGGAAGGCGCAATCCTCAAACAACCGAAGCTTGCCGCGACGCTGCAACGGTTGACCGCTGCCGGGCTCGACGACTTCTACCGTGGCGACCTCGCCCGCAGTATGGCAGCCGATCTCGAAGCGGCAGGCAGCGCGCTGAGGCTCGACGATTTTGAAGCTTTCAAGGCCCGCTTCGTGGAGCCGCTGAACACCCGCCTGCGCGCCGGCAATGTCTACAACCTGCCGCCACCGGCCCAGGGCGTGACAACGTTGATGATCCTCAAGTTGTTCGAGCGTCTCGGGGTCGAGGAAGGCGATTCTTTCGAGCACCTTCACGGCCTCGTCGAGTCCGCAAAGCGGGCGTATCTCGTGCGCGACGCAGGCCTCGGAGACCCGACGCGCATGAGCGTCGATTGCCGCGATTGGCTTGACGACGCCTTTATCGCGCGGGAAGCCGGCCGGATCGATCGCGAGCGTGCAGCTCCCTGGCCGCATCCGAGCGGCGATGGCGATACAATCTGGATGGGCGCCGCCGACGCCCAAGGCACGGTCGTCAGCTACATCCAGAGCATCTTCAAGGATTTCGGTTCGGGGATCGTGCTTCCCGACACCGGCGTGCTGTGGCAGAATCGCGGCTTCGGCTTCTCACTCAAACCCGGCCCCAACGAGCTGGGGCCGCGGCGTTTGCCGTTGCACACGCTGAACCCCGCACTGGCCCGTCTCGACGACGGGCGCACGCTTGCCTTTGGAACGATGGGTGGCGACGGCCAGCCGCAGACGCTTGCGACGATCTTCACCAGGCATGTTCTGTTCGGCCAGGACATGCAGGCTGCGATTACGTCTCCGCGCTGGTTCCTTGGCAGCAGGTGGGGCGCTCCCGAACCGATGCTCAATCTCGAAAGCCGCTACGAGGAGGGGCTCGTCGATGCCATGAAGACCGCCGGACACAGGGTCGAACTGGTCGCGCCCTTCGACGAACTGATGGGCCACGCGGGCATGCTTTCGATCGACAGGGGCGGCGTCATCCGGGCTGCGTGCGACCCGCGCGCCGATGGGTCCTGCGCCGGCAATTGACCCGGTTCATGATCTGCCCGCGGTCGGCAAACGAGGCAGGACCGGGCCGGCATAAGTCCCGGAACATATGGTCTTCGCCGTTCTCCCAGCCGTTCATCATGCCGACATGCCACAGGGCGAAAGCAATGCCTGTCGCTGTAATGTCCGCCCTGCCATCGGCCAGTCGCAAAGTCCGCGCACCAATTTGCGCGTGTGCGGCCCCAACAGTTCGAACAGCGCAGTTGTAAATGACCAACGGACCCGACGAGACACCGGTTATTTCCATCATCATCCCCATGCACAACGAGCAAGAGGTGATGGCGGAACTGTTCGCCCGCCTCGTTGCGGTGATGGAGAAGATCGCAGAACCGTTCGAAATCGTCTGTGTCGACGATGGCAGCCGCGACAGGACGTGGGCGCTCCTGAGGCAGCGCGCCGGCGAGGATGACAGGGTGCGCCCGCACCGGCTGTCGCGCAACTTCGGCAAGGAGATCGCCATGACCGCCGGTCTCGATGCCGCGCGCGGGCAAGCCGTCGTCTTCATCGACGCCGACCTGCAGGACCCGCCGGAAATCATCGAGGAATTCGTGAAGCTCTGGCGCCAGGGCTATCAGAACGTCTACGGCCTGCGCACCCGGCGCGCCGAGGACACCTTCGCCAAGCGCACGACGGCCAGCCTCTTCTACAGCGTATTCAATCATCTCAGCGATACGCCGTTGCCGGCGAACGCTGGCGATTTCCGCCTGCTGGGACCCGAGGCGGTCAAGGCCCTGCGCGCCTGCCGCGAGAGCCAGCGGTTCATGAAGGGGCTTTACACCTGGGTCGGTTTCCCGTCGATCGCGGTACCCTACGAGAGACCGGCGCGCGCCGCCGGACAGACCAAGTTCTCGATGTTCCGCCTGTGGAATTTCGCGCTTGAAGGCATCACGTCGCATTCGACCGTGCTGTTGCGCGCCTGGACCTATATCGGGTTGATCGCCATCGCCTTCGGCGTACTTCTGGGGGTCTGGCTGTTGATCGAATACTTCGCGTTCGGGCGCAACCCGCCTGGATTCTATCTGACGGTGTTCGTCGTCCTGGCGTTCTCGTCGTTGAATTTCATCATGCTCGGAATCCTCGGCGAGTACGTCGGGCGCATCTATCAGGAAGTCAAAAAGCGACCGCTGTATTTCCTGCGCGACGACGACCTGGATTGAGAGGCAGCCTTGGGCGTCGATGCCAAGACCGATCCTGAGCGGGCGTTGAGCCGACCGGGGCGCGCGCCGCTTCTCGAAGCGGGGCTGTTTCTTGCCGTCGGCGGATCGGCGACGCTGCTCAACATGATCTTCTACGTTGGCCTCGTGCATCTGGCCGGCATCCTGCCGACCTACGCTGCGGCGCTTTCGTTCGCGCTGGTCGTGCCGTTCCACTTCCTCTCGTATGCCCGCATCGTCTTTCCGCCAGAGCGTGTCGATCGCGCATTGCTCGTCAGGTACGTCGCGGCGCTGGCGTTGAGCTTCGCACTTAACGTCGGCCTCGTCGGGTTCTATTGGGGGTTTATGGGCGCGCAGCCGATTCCGGCCCAGGTGCTCGGGTTGATCCCCGCGATCCTGGCCAACTACCTGACATTCAAGTTCTTCGTCTTCCGCCCGGCAATCGTCGGCCTGCCGCAACTTTCGGCGGCTACGAGCCTGAACCTCGCGACAGCGGGCGTGTCGGGCGCCACGACATATGTTGCGATCGCGGCGATGCTGATCGCCGCCGGTCCGGCTCCCCCGCCCGAAGCAGCGGCGGCGCTCAAATCCGAAGCCCTGCGCGACATACTCGATCTCTCGGGCAGCCTGCCGCAACTGCTCCCGGGCGTCTTGATCAAGCTCAACGCCATTCTATCCGGTTCAGCGCCATCGATCCTCATCATCCTCGTCACGGGCATGATCGGGCTAGCCGGACTTCTCCTCGCTTACGCCAGCGATCGGGCGCTCGTTCGCAACGATGCACCTGCCAGCCAGCGTCTCGCAGCAGGCCTGACGGTTCTTGCCGGCGTCATGGTCCTGCACATCGCGACAGCCGACGCTGATACCTCAGGCGGGCTTGCCCACGGCCTGATCGTGCTCGGCGCGACGGGCGCTGCCCTCGCCTCGAGCGGACTGATTGGGCGGCTGTTGCAACCTGAAACGGCCGTCGTTTTCTGCAATTGCGCGCTGATCGCCATGCTTAGCGGAACCGTGGGAGTGCTTGTCTGGCTGATGGCGCCAGTCGGTCTGGTGCTGACGCGCTGGGCTCGGTCAAAGGGCGGTGCGCCACCGTTTAGCTTCCACGTCCTTCTGGGCGCCTTCGCCATCGCCGCCGGCCTGATCGCCGGCACGACAACGTACTGGGCGCTGCTGTTTGCAACTCTCATTGCTGCTGCGATCCTGGCACTGGATAATCTGCGCGTTGCCAGCAGCGCCGGACAACGCAATGCGGCAGCAATTGCGACCCTCTGCTTGGCCGTGACGTTATCGGCTGTGGCTTATGGCGCCATCGTGTGGACCTGATCGGGTGCCGTCTCGATAAGCGCGCCGAGCCTGCGGGAGAACACCTCCTTCAGCGCCGCGTCGACTTCGCCCATGCCGGATGCCAGGCCCAGGTCGGCTAGGCTTGTCACGCCGTGTTCGCTGATGCCGCAGGGTACGATGCCGCTGAAGTGCGTCAGATCCGGAGCAACGTTGATCGAGATGCCGTGAAAGCTGACGCCGCGGCGAATGCGGATGCCCAGCGCGGCGATCTTGTCCTCGATGCCGATGCCCTTGCCGGGACGCTTCACCCACACCCCGACCCTGCCCTCGCGCAGCTCACCCGTGATAACGAACCGTTGGAGCGTTTCAATCACAATGCCTTCGAGGAACCTGACGAAGGCGCGCACATCACCCCCGAACCGCTGGCGCACGTCGAGCATGACGTAAACGACCCTTTGGCCCGGTCCGTGGTAGGTGTACTGCCCGCCCCGCCCGGTCCGAAAGACGGGGAAGCGATCCGGGGCGATCAGGTCGGCCGGCTTGGCGCTGGTCCCGGCGGTATAAAGCGAGGGATGCTCGACCAGCCAGATCAGTTCGCGCGCCGCCCCGGTGGCGATGGCCGCAACGCGGGCTTCCATGGCGCTGACGGCCTCGGGATAGGCGGCAAGGTCGGTCGCCACGACCCATTCCACCGAACGGGAAGTCACTGGATCTGCGCTCTTCATGTGCGTGCGGAGTCCTCCCATGCCGCGTGGGCTTCTATGCTATGGGCAAATCCGCCCGAACCGGACGCCTGTGTGCTGAACGGGCCTTGCCATCTTCGAGCCCATCTGTTAGCAGCATCCTCCTCGATCGTCACACGGGTCCTGCACCCTGACGATCGGGGTAACTGCCCGCGTTCTGACATGCGGGCGATGCGGTCGTGGCGGAATTGGTAGACGCGCTACCTTGAGGTGGTAGTGGGTAACACCGTGGAGGTTCGAGTCCTCTCGACCGCACCAAGCCCCAGATAATCGGGCTTAATGAGCGGATTTTTTTCTGTCCCGATGTCGCTTCCAAAGTGATTTGGTCCCGTTTGGGACAGAAAAGGTCTAAATTGCTGGTGCAGATAAATTTTCATTACGCGTTCTGCATGCAACTCAGGTAGCGCGTCTTATCGATTAGCATGACAATAGGGTCGTACGCCAAGAAGCGTGAGCGTCCGCACTCACATGTGAATTCGACCGGTATACGCAGTGCGATACCAGTAAGAAATCCCAGGAGCGGTCATTGGCTGTTACCGGTTGACGAGCCGGTTTCGCCCTCTGACAATGTCTGTTGCTGGGGGGTACTTCGGCCGTCGCCAGAGCTGGTCGTTGCGCCGCTGGCGACTCGCATCAATCGGTCTGCCAAGCATGATGGCCGCAGCGCCCCGAAAGCAGAAAATCAGCACACGACGTGAATGACCCCAAGACGACTTTTCTGCACTTCGGTTGTTGCCTCCTGCGGTTACCGCGTTTGTGTTAGACAGACATCGGTTTACCGAAACAGGCCATTTGGGGCATCCTCTATGCGGATTCGATTCATTGGTTTTGCTGCGTTGGTGTCCATTGCGATTTGCGCAGTGCCTCTTGCAGCGCAGAATAAAGACATCGACTCGCTGAATAACGAAGTTGTGCGACTGCTAAACGCCGGCGAGTACACCAAGGCTGAACCTCTTGCTCGGCGTGCTTTACAGTCAGGCGAAGCACTGTTTGGCCCGGATCACCAGAGAGTGAGCTATGCGCAAAAGTTGGTGACGGCGTGAATCGGTGAAGGCGGCATATCATGAGGTTGCTTGACGACCTCACTTCTCCACCAAAGGAGATGGTGTGGTTGCCGCCCTCCCCCGGGCGGCACGGCAGTGTGCCAAGCTCGGGCGTTCACAGCAACGCTGCGGAGGGTGGAGCAGATGAAAGATACGAT
>JAHJQI010000241.1 GCA_018819265.1 Alphaproteobacteria bacterium | reverse complement strand
ACCATCCCGAGGTGAAGAAACCGACACCGCGCAAGTAATCCTTTGCTTGTGTAATCAAAGGCACTTGTAGGTCTCGAATCAAGTCACAGCTTTCGCTGTCGTAAACATGGTGTAATTCGAGATCTTTTAACACTTAATTCAACCTTGCCAAACGCACGACCTTGTCATCAATAACAACTTTCCCATCTGCACCAAGCATCATTGGGGTCAGACTCTTCATCAGAACGCCCGCCTCGCGCATATCAGATACGAAATTGTCGATATTCGCCGCACCGTCATAATCAGTATCAAGAATGAAATATATAAGATCGTCAAGGTTCTCTATGCCATATGAGTTGGAGATTTGCACGAAGGCGTCTCGTTGAGTACCAATAATTCGCCACTTTCCTCCTCGAGAAAGCAATTCTCCTATAAGAGTAGCAGTCCAAAATATATGCTCAGGAATTTCCGGTAATTTCCCGATCATGTGTTTGTATATATGCGATATAAGCCCAAATGGCTTCCCGGTTTTTGCTCTGTTTTCAACGTGGCTCGCCGCCACCATCTCAAGGGCCGCCTGCTTGTCTTTGGTCCACTGAAGTGTTTTGAGGTGAATAATTACACCCTTGCTGTATCGAAGGATATCCCTGTTTATGTACAAGGCTGCATAAACAATGTTTTGTTTATAACCTAATTTATCGACGAAGTGATGGTATAACTCTACCGAACTACAAGGAGAATCCTTACCAAGGATATAGTCAGACAATTCTAATGTAACTCCGGCAGTCCTGCTTGCGTCTTGATTAAAATCAGGAAGACGGATCTGGGGATATCGTGAGAGGTCATATTGCTCTGAGTAATAAAGCTGAATCAGGGAGTGCAAAAGAATTGGGGTAGAAATACCGAGCAACCGGCAAGAGATTTTTTTCTCTTCATAGAGCCTATCTACTGAAACATGACCCGACGCATTAAGTAGTACATTTAACCGCTCAACTATTGGCAAGAGTGCATCCTTATCAAAACCAAGTTGTGATATTTGGATATACATTCCACGGTCAGCACGTAATAACCCGGGAATGTCTGGCAAATAACTGGCATTGAATACTGCCTCGTTAAGGCAGAGCTTTTCTAAGGCATATTTTCGGATTTGTTCTAGTGTTACCACTCCCCCCTGCTCAGAAACAAACGCCTCTAAAACAAGTGTCACTGGCTGGCGACGCTCAACTTGCCCACTTTTTAACACGAATGGGTAATCCGGACATGACAAAGCCGGGTTGCTAGATTCTCTCAAACAGGAGTAAAGAGCACATTCGCTTTGAACGCCTTTAGACAATAATTCATGCTGGTATTTTTCGAAAATTTTATTAACAGATAGATATGGGATATTATCATCCAGTCGGACAATCAACTCTGCCTCAATGTCAGCGATTAAATCAAAGGGGATTGATATGTGGTCACGATGGATAAATGTCCCATGATCCCATAACAGAAGATCGGGAGATCTCTCTATCCGCGAATAGATAACACGTTCAGATACCTGTCCATGAGGTGGCCTACCTTTGTTCATTTCAATATGTGCTTCCTTGAAATGCATGGCGCGGCCAACATTCTTAAATATCTCTTCAGTTTCTAACATCTTCCTTCGCCTGCCAAACTGGGCTTCCCAAGCATAGCTGGTGTAGAAAGTGTCTCCGTCAGTTGAAATCTCCTCCAGCGCATCTTCAAGAAAATAGAGATATCCCCTTGAAAAACTGACAATATTAGGGGCCTCGGAGCAATCTTGGCTTTGACAGAACACGCGCATCTGGGTGATCGCATCTTCAAATGAAATCATACCGTTTGGTTGGCTGTCCAAGGTGGTGGATAAAAATGGCCCAATCTTTGAGCATTCAACACATCTATGTTTGGGCTTGATGATACGAATTGGTTTGTCCCAGATCAACTCGTAATCTGATGACAAGTTAATAATTGATGCCAGGGGGTTATCGGCAGGTAATATTGGCCAATTCCAGCGCTTTTTAAAGGCTATAGCAATTTCATAAACACAACAAACCCCACCTGTGGTAGCAAGGATGTCATCAAGCGCTAACCAAAGGCGGTATAAACGATCAGTAATGCGTCGTTTGCGTGCAACTTCCATCAGTTTTTTCTCAACTTGCCGAATCCTCTCTCGCGACAAATTTTCATGAAGCCCCAACTCTTCCAGCGTCCATTTCCGCCCGTCAATGGCCCCCCACCGCCCTTTTAATATTTCATAATCACGTTTTTTCTTGCCAATTACCTGAACAAAGGCATCAACAAGATGGTTGAAACTGCCAAATGCATCTTTAGCCAGCCCTTTCATGGCTGATTTTTCAATCAATAACGCTTGTTCTTTCAGGCCCCACATGTATCTAATGGCATTTAGTCCATAGATTGTAAAACCAAAATGATCGATAATGTTTTTCTCAGTTATTTCTCCAATATCAGCATATGAAATTATCAATTTGATATCATTGCCACAATAGACAATATCTCGATACAAGAAATTATTAACCGTAACATCTCCAACTATGGACATATCTAAGCCTGCAAAAATTGGTACTTCAGAGAAGATGGTAATGGAAAAAGCAAATTCAGATTGAATGTGGTTGTTTGATACTCGACAAAGGTGATCAATAATT
>JAHJQI010000005.1 GCA_018819265.1 Alphaproteobacteria bacterium | reverse complement strand
CCAAAATCGCATCATAGCCGCAACCTCGTCCGATTTTGGCGCGACATCAGGGCCACTAGCAACATCAATGGCTTAGTGAGGCGTTTATCGCGCCTTAGTTGGCTCAAACCTCGCCGCACCATCGGTCAACTAAGGCGCGACGCCTCACTAGCCTCTCAATCAAACGTCAGACGCGTTACAATAATGGAATTTCAGTCCCGTGACCAATCCCGACGACAACAGAAAGACGCTGGGCGATCTGATTTCCGTGATGGCGGCACTGCGAACGCCGGGGTCCGGCTGTCCGTGGGATTTGGAGCAGACCTTCGAGACGATCGCGCCCTACACGATCGAGGAGGCCTATGAGGTGGCCGATGCGATTGTGCGCGGCGATCTCGTCGATCTCAAGGAGGAGTTGGGCGATCTGCTGTTGCAGGTCGTCTATCATGCACGGATAGCCGAGGAGGCCGGCGCATTTTCCTTCGAGGACGTGGCCGACGGCATTACCCGCAAGATGATCCGTCGCCACCCGCATGTTTTCGGCAGCGAAGCGGACCGGGCAGCCGGTGCGCGACCTGGTTTCTGGGCCCGCATCAAGGCGGCAGAGAAAGCCGCAAAGGCAGCCGATCGCGCTGCCGCCGGTCACCTCGGCGAGGCAGAGGCGAACCCGAGCCTGCTCGATGACATACCAGCCGCCATGCCGGCCCTCATGCGCGCCGTCAAGCTGCAGGAGCGCGCGGCGAAAGTGGGTTTCGACTGGCCGTCGCTGGCGCCCGTCTTCGACAAGATGCGCGAGGAACTCTCCGAACTTGAAGAGGTCGCGGTGCGCGCCGTCCGGCGCGGAGACGACGGCGGCGGTGAAGCAGACGGTGACCGGGCCAGGATCGAGGAAGAGTTCGGCGACCTGCTGTTCGTGATCGCGAACCTGGCCCGCCACCTCAGGCTCGATCCGGAGCGCGCACTGCGCGGCGCCAACGAAAAATTCCGCCGCCGATTTGGCTACATCGAAGCCCGGCTTGGCGAACACGGCCGCACGCCCGCCGACAGCGATCTGCAAGAGATGGATGCGCTGTGGGATGAGGCGAAGCGCAGCGAGCGGGATTAGATCTGCTCAGTAATGGGTAGCCGGCGGCGCTATTCCACCCTCAACTGGCGGGTCTGCAGCTGGGCGAGCAGGCGGCCGCGTTTTTCAGCGGCAATCCGCACGCGAATGTGTGTGTCACCCTCGTCATCCACGGATCGATGCAGAACTTCCGCGTTTTCGTGCAGCCAAGCGAGCAGCTGACCCTCGTTGGGCGGCAGCACCAGGGACAGATAGGTGTCATCGACGCCGAGGCGTTCGTCGATTGCCGCGAGCAGTTCATCGACCCCTTCGCCTGTCAGCGCCGATACGCAGACGGGGTGCTGATCGTCGAAGCGGGCCGCGCTCAAAGCTTCCTCGCGCGTGACAGGCGACAGCCGGTCGATCTTGTTCCAGACTTCGAGCATGGCGCGATCGGGCGTCTTCACGTCGACATCGAGGCCTTGCAGTACGTTCTCCACATCCCGGCGCTGGGCCTCGGCTTCGGCATGCGAGATGTCGCGCACGTGCAAGATGAGATCGGCCTCCACGACCTCCTCCAGGGTGGCGCGGAAAGCTGCGACCAGCATGGTCGGCAGGTTCGAGATGAACCCGACCGTATCCGACAGGATGATCCTGCGGCCCGAGGGAAGTTTCACTTCGCGCATGGTCGGGTCGAGGGTGGCGAAGACCTGATCCTGGGCCAGCACCTCGGCGCCGGTGACACGGTTGAACAGCGTTGATTTGCCGGCGTTCGTGTAGCCGACGATGGCGACCACGGGGTACGGGATCTTGCGGCGGCCGGCGCGGTGCAGTTCGCGGGTCTTGACGACCTGGGTGAGGTCGCGGCGTATCGCGTCGATCCGGTTCTGGATCATGCGCCGGTCGAGCTCGATCTGGGCTTCGCCGGGGCCGCCGACGAAGCTGGCGCCGCCGCCGCCGCTGCCGCGCTGCCGCTCAAGGTGGGTCCAGGCGCGCACGAGCCGGCCCTTCTGGTAGGACAGATGGGCGAGTTCCACCTGCAGGCGGCCTTCACGCGTGCGGGCGCGCTCTCCGAAAATTTCGAGGATCAGCCCGGTGCGGTCGAGCACCTTGCACTTCCAGGCCATTTCCAGGTTGCGTTGCTGCACCGGGGTGACCGCGTGGTCGATGACGACAAGGTCGGCTTCATTGTCGGTGACGAGGTGGCCGAGTTCCTCCACCTTGCCGGTGCCGAACAATGTTCCGGGCTTGGGGCTGGCGACGTTGACGATCCGCGCATCGCAGATCTCGAGGTCGATGGCGCGCGCCAGGCCGACGGCTTCCTCGAGGCGTTCCTGCGGCGAGTGCGTCGCATGACTGGCGCTTGAGGCATCTCCAGCCCCGGTCCGCGTCAGGATCGGCACGAGAACCAGGGCGCGCGACAAGGTTCCCGAACGCTTCATCTCGATGGACGCGTTCGGGGCGTTGCGGTCGTCTTTGCCGGCGATGGGTTTGTCTATGGCGGTACCTACAGTTTGTGCCGACGAGAGCAACATCCGATCGCGAGAAGCGATCGCGTATGGTCGGATGATGCTTCAGGCGGCCGTGTCGTCGCCCGTTTCGTCCATGAGATTCACGGGAGCACCAGGCATGATCGTTGATATTGCATGCTTGTAGACGAGTTGCGAATGCCCATCGCGGCGCAGGAGGACGCAGAAATTATCAAACCAGGTGACGATCCCCTGCAATTTGACACCGTTGATGAGGAATATTGTCAGCGGCGTTTTCTGTTTTCTTACATGATTGAGGAAGGTGTCTTGAAGACTCTGTGCTTTTTCTGACGGCATGTTGGTTTGTCCGCTCATTATCGTTGTCAGTTCCAGGTCATTGAGCCTGGTGCATTTTGCTCATGCGAAGGACACTCTAAACGAGGTTTTCGGAAATATCAGTACTCTCAGCCGGATTAAAACCCCCCGCGGCAAGAATTCGTGATCGCGACGTAATTGCCGGCCGGCGCCGGCACGGTTGAACCTCCCGTTTCATCGGCAGTCTTGATGCTGGGCGTGGTTGTGGAAAGCTTTGCGCAGCGCCTCGGCAATCGGCCCCGGCTTACCCGATCCGATCGCCTTGCCGTCTAGTTCGACGATCGGCATCACCGTGCCGCTGGCCGATGTCGCGAAAGCTTCACGCGAAAGATAGGCGTCTTTGGCGGTAAAGGGTTGCAGGACGACTTCGAGGCCGATCGCGGCGGCGACGTCGAGCGTCGTGTGACGGGTGACACCGGGAAGCAGGGCCGGGGAAAGGGCCCTCGTCTGGAGTTGCCCGCCGGCGTTGACGATCCAGGCGTTGCTGGAGGCGCCTTCGGTGACGAAGCCGTCCGCATCGACGAGCCAGGCTTCGTCGGCGCCGGCCGCCAGCGCCTGTTCCTTGGCAAGGACCGCTGGCAACAGCATCACCGTCTTGATATCGCAGCGGCCCCAGCGGATGTCGGGCAGCGAGACGATGCGCAGGCCGCGCTGGGCCTTGGCCTGCCTGATACCGGGCGGCACCGGCCGGGCGAGGCACACGAATGTCGGCGTCATGTGCTTGCCGGTAAAGAGGAAATCGCGCGGGGCCGCGCCCCGGCTCACCTGCATGTAGACGAGGCCGTCGGTGACCCGGTTCCGACGGACGATTTCGCCGATGATGTGCAGCATTGCCGGGCGCGACATCGGCTCGCGGATGCGCAGTTCTCCAAGCGAGCGCTGCAACCGGTCGAGGTGCCGGGGAGCATCGACCAGCTGCCGGCCGAGAACTTCGATGACTTCATAGACGGCGTCGGCGAACTGAAAGCCGCGGTCCTCGACATGGACATGAGCCTCGCCATGGCGCCGGTAACTTCCGTTGACGTAGACGACCCG
Organism: Alphaproteobacteria bacterium; assembly: GCA_018819265.1. Taxonomy (GTDB): domain Bacteria; phylum Pseudomonadota; class Alphaproteobacteria; order Rhizobiales; family Hyphomicrobiaceae; genus Filomicrobium. The sequence goes on along the minus strand of JAHJQI010000005.1, from coordinate 40,501 downwards.
GGCCATCCGTTGCCTCGTTCTTGCCGTGGGTTGAGCGCCGCTCAGAAGTAGTCCGGTCTGACTCGGAACATCTGTTCGACCTCACGGATGAAGTCGTTTTGGACGAACATGATGACGCGGTCCTTGATCTCAAGTTCGGTTTCGCCCGTCGGCCGCAGCACCTTGCCGTTGCGCACCACGGCACCGAAGCGAACGCCCTCGGTGAGCTTCGTTCCGCCCAGCGGCTTCTCGAGGATGGCAGCGGTTTCGAGGACCTCGGCCTCGATGATTTCGCCGACGCCGTTATGGATGGAATGAACGCCGCGGATACGGCCACGGCGGACGTGCTGGAGGACCCGGCTGACGGTGATCGAGCGCGGGTTGATCTGGGCGTCGATGCCAAGCGAGCGGATCATGCCGCCGTAGTTGGCGGAGTTGATGAGGGCAAGGCTTGCGCCGCAACCGAGCTGCTTTGACAGCGCCGCTGTCAATAGGTTGGCCTGCTCGTCGTTGGTGACGGCGACGAGCGTGTCCGCGGATCCGATCTCGGCTTCGCGCAGCATGTCCTCGCTCAACGCCGATCCGTGGAGGACCACGACCCGGTCGAGCTGCTCGGCGATCTCGACGGCGCGATCGCGCGACTGCTCGATGACTTTGACGCGGGCATTGGGTTGCAGTTTCTCCAGCGACTTGGCGAGATAGAGGCCGATGTTGCCGCCGCCGGCGATGACGATGCGGCGCGCCTGGCGCTCTTCGTGGCCGAAGATCTGCAGCGTGCGGGCCACCTGCGAGGTCGGCAGCACGAGATAGGCATCGTCGCCTTCCAGGATCTGGTGTTCGTTCCGCGGCACGATAAGGTTGCCGTCGCGGACGAGCGCGACGACGACGGCCGGGAGGTCGGGAAACAGCTCGGAAAGTTGGCTGAGCGGAGTGTTGAGGACCGGGCAATCTGCACCGCAGTAGATGCCGACCGCCATCACTTCCTGATCGGCGAATGTTGCGGTTTCGAACGCGCCCGGCAGCTCCAGGCGCCGCAGTACGGTGGTGCCGACTTCGATCTCGGGCGAGATGATGTGGTCGATCGCCATGGCATCGCGGGAGAAAAGCTGGCCGTACTTCTTGTCGAGGTAGGCCTGGGCGCGGACACGCGCGATGCGGGTGTGGACGTTGAACAGGGTATGGGCCACCTGGCAGGCGACCATGTTGACTTCGTCGTGCAGGGTGACGGCCACCAGCATGTCGGCATCAGCGGCGCCGGCACGCTCGAGGACGTCGGGATGGGCTGCGTTGCCATGGACGGCGCGGACGTCGAGCACCTCGTTGGCGCGTTCGCACAGCGCTTCGCTGGCATCGATGATCGAGACATCGTTGCCTTCGGCCGAAAGCCTCTCGGCGATGCCGGTTCCGACCTGCCCGGCCCCGCAAATGATGATTTTCATTCTGCCTCGGTTGTCTCGCTTCCATAGGGACTGAGCGTTCCTACGGCAGGGGCACGACAGGTTACAAGGGCATTCGGTAACTAGAGCATTATCCGATCACACGGATACCCATTCGCGTTTTAGTGGTCGGATGAAAATGCTCTACATCCCATGATTCTAGAGCAACTTTATCCGACCTGTGAATCGCTGAAAGCGATTCCGTAAGGTTGGATGTTGCTAGCGATCAGCTTGCCTGGCGGGCATCCGATTGGCGATGTTCGGACGAAACGCCCAGCGCACGTAGTTTGCGATGCAGCGCGGAGCGTTCCATGCCGACGAACTCGGCGGTGCGCGAAATGTTTCCGCCGAAGCGGTTGATCTGCGCCAGGAGATACTCGCGCTCGAAGATCTCGCGGGCCTCGCGCAGCGGCAGCGACATCAGGTGCTCGGCGCCGCCGTTGACGGGCAGCGGCACGCCGGAACCGATCTCGTCAGGAAGCATCTCGGCTGTGATGATGGCGCCCGAATCGCCACCGGCAAGGATCATCAGGCGTTCGATATTGTTGCGCAGCTCGCGGACGTTTCCAGGCCAGTCGTGGGCCTGCAGGACTGCAATCGCGTCCTCGCCGATCTGGCGGGGCGAGAGGCCCGAGGACTGCGCGAGCTGGCTGACGAAGAACTCGATGAGGGCTGGGATATCGTCGCGGCGCTCGGCAAGGCTGGGGACGCGCAGGGGAACGACGTTGAGGCGGTGGAACAGATCCTCGCGGAAGCGGCCTTCGCGCATTTCCATTTCGAGGTCGCGGCTCGTCGAAGAGATGATGCGGACGTCGACGGCGACCTTCTGGGCGCCGCCGATGCGCAGGAATTTCTGCTCGACGAGAACGCGCAGGACCTTGCCCTGCGTCTCCATCGGCATGTCGGCAATCTCGTCGATGTAAAGGGTGCCGCTGTGCGCTTCCTCAAGCGCGCCGACCTTGCGCGGTCCCCCGGTGCGGTCCTCGGTTCCAAACAACTCCTCCTCAACGCGGTCGGGCGCCATGGCGGCGGCATTGAGAACGACGAAGGGCCCCTCGGTGCGGTGCGATTTCTGGTGGATCATGCGGGCGGCAAGTTCCTTGCCCGTACCCGAGGCGCCGCGGATCAGGATGCGGCTGTTGGTCGGCGCGACGCGTTCGACCTGGCTGCGCAGCTGGTTCATGGCGACCGACTTGCCGATCATGTCGACCGAAACGGTGGAGCGTTCGCGCAGTTCGCGGACTTCGCGCTTCAGCTGAGAGGCTTCGAGCGCGCGCAGCGTGACGAGCACAAGGCGGTCGGCCTTGAAGGGCTTTTCGATATAGTCGTAGGCGCCGCGGCGGATGGCGGTGACGGCGGTTTCGATATTGCCGTGACCGGAAATGATCACCACCGGCAACTCGGGATAGGCCTTCTTGATGATGCTGAGAACCTCGAGGCCGTCGAGGCGGCTGCCCTGCAGCCAGATGTCGAGGATGACGAGCTGCGGGCGCCGCTCCTCGATGGCGCGCAGGGCTTCGTCACTGTCACGTGCGAGCCGGGTTGCATGTCCTTCGTCTTCGAGTATCCCGGAGATCAAATCGCGGATGTCGGCTTCATCGTCGACAATCAGGATATCTGCGGCCATTTCGGTTGCTCCTTGAGCTCGTCGTCAAATCAGGTCGTGGACTGGGTGAATTCCTTGATGGCGGGCGGCTCGCCGGCATCAGGGGGTTGTTCGCCGCCATCGGCGCTTGCCTCGGCAGCCTTGAGCGGCAGCGTAATGCGCACGAGGGCGCCGCGCGGGGCTGCGCCACCTTCCCCCGGGGCGTCTTCAAGGGTCAGCGTGCCGCCGTGCTGTTCCGTTATCTTGAGCACCATGGCCAGCCCCAGGCCGGTTCCCTTGTGGCCTTTGGTGGTGACGTAAGGCTCGAGCAGCCGGGAACGGTGTTGCTTGGGCAGGCCCTGACCGTTGTCGATGACTTCAACGAAAACCCGGTGGCCGTCGGGGCGGATGCGGGTGACGACGCGGCCCTTCCAGTTCTTTGGCAGTCCGCCGGCTTCCGCGGCGCTCTCGACCGATTCGGTGGCGTTCTTGACGAGGTTGGTGACCGCCTGGGTGATGAGACGCCGGTCGATCGATGTCAGCACCTTTTCGGCTGGCATGTCGAGAACGTAGTCGAGTGCTGTGTGGGCCTCGCGGAACAGGACGACGGAATCCTGCACGGCTTCGCGCAGGTCGGTCGTTGCCATTTCCGGCTTCGGTATCCGCGCGAACGCCGCAAACTCATCGACCATGTCCTTGATATGGGAGGCTTGCCGCTCGATCGTCGCGGTTAGCTTTTCAAAGGTTTCGCGGTCGTGTTCGATGGTCTTGGCGTACTTGCGCCGCAGGCGCTCGGCCGACAGCTGGATGGGCGTCAAGGGGTTCTTGATTTCGTGGGCGATGCGGCGGGCGACGTCAGCCCAGGCGGACGTACGCTGGGCGGTCACGAGTTCGGAAATGTCGTCGAAGGTGATGACCGACCCGACATCGTCGTCCCCGGCCTTTTCGAAGGTGACGCGGACGGCAAAGGTGCGTTCGTCTCCGTCGACCGTCATCGCCAGCTGCTCCTGGGGGCGGCTTTTGATGCCCGGCTCGGCGGACTTCTGGTGAATGAGGGCCAGTTCCGGCAGGGCGCTGCCGAGTTTCTTCCCGACCAGTTCGTCGGCCGTGCGGCCCAATAGATCCTCGGCGGCGCGCGATACGAGCGTAATCCGCTCCTGGCCGTCGAGGCCGATGACGCCGGCGGACACGCCCGAGAGCACCGCCGACATGAACCGGCGCCGGTCTTCGAGCTGACCGTTGGCACTGACAAGTGCGTCGCGCTGGAGCTTCAATTCCCGGGTCATGGTATTGAAGGTATGCGACAGGCGTCGCAAGTCGCCTTCGCCGCGGATTTCCGGCAGCGCAACCGAAAGGTTTCCAGCCGAAATCTCCTGGGCGGCGCCGATCAGCCGGCGCACGGGAGCCACGAAGCGGCCGCCGAACCACATGCCAGCCCAGATCGCCGCGAGCAGGCCGGTCATCGAGATCATGAAATACATCAGGCCATGCGCCCACTTGAGGCCGCCTCGGGCACGGCGCAGGGCGGTATACTCGGCGGCGTTCTGTTCGGTTCGCTGCATATGGCGCAGGACCGCGGGGCTGACGGAACGGCTGACGTAGAGAAATTGTCCCGGGTATTCGGCGAGGCTCGAGATGGCGGAGATGCGGTTGTCGCGGGTCGAGAGCGAGAGCGGGATCTGACCGGCGCGGGCCTCGTTCAAGGCAGCCTCCGTCGGGCGGGCGAACGGCATCTGCTCGTCCTCGACCGCGCGCAACAGCAGCTTGCCGCTATTGTCGATCAGATAGGCGGCGGCAAGATCGCGCAGACCGGCCTGCGACATGATCAGGTTCTTCATCATCTTGGCGTCGGCGCTGACGAGGCTTGAGGCAGCGTTGAGGTCGCGGGCCATGTTGACGACGTCGGTGCGGATGACCTGCCCGTGTTCTTCGAGATAGGTACGGGCAACGACGGTCGAATCCTCGATGATGGTACGGACGCGGCCCGAGAACCAGTTGTCGAGCGAGCGCGAGAAGCTGACCGTCGCGCCGATCGCCACCAGCAGCGCCGGCAACGCCGCGATGATCGAGAACAGGGCGACGATACGGATGTGGAAGCGCGCGCCGGGAATCTTTTCGCGCCAGGCCTTGAGGAGACCGGAGACCTGCGTGGCGATGATGGCGATGACGGCAACGATCAGGACGACGTTGAAGAACAGCGCGCCGAGAACGACGCTGTTGGATGGCACGATCGGCGTCAGGCCGGTCAGGATGAGGAAGGTGACGAGCGCGGACAGCAGTGACAGTCCAACCGTCCATAAGCCGACGAAGAACATCCGGTCGCTCGGTTCCAGGAGCGGATGTTCCTGGTCGGGCGGTCCTGTCGGGGCCACGGTGCCGGCGGCGGTGGACATCGGTGTTCTCCGGGCGGTGCGCGGTTGCACCGGTGCGCTTTCACGGAAATCCGGGGCCAACGTGAGTTGTACGATTTTCCGAAGCGCTGGTGCCCACGCCACAGTGGAGCGTGGACACAACACAATTCGCGGCAGTCCGTGGCAAATTCGCGACGTTTTCGCCAACGTTGGCTAGGGTTTCACTCCCCAACTGTGGCAAGCTGGTGGCGGGCGTGACTAAAATGACGCCTTGCTTGTTGGCGCGATAGAGCGACGCGATCGGAAAGAATCTCCAGAGCAGCTGCTCTAGTTTGCCGGCGAGCGGAACACCTGGATGTCAAGCAGCTTGATGCGCGAGCGCAATGTATTGCGGTTGAGGCCGAGAAGTTCGGCAGCGCGGATCTGATTGCCACGGGTGGCCGTCAGCGCGGCTGTCAGCAGCGGCTTTTCGACTTCGCGGATGATGCGCTCATAGATCCCGGACGGCGGCAGTTCGCTGCCGTACTCGGCAAAATACTCGGCGAGATGGCGCTCCACGAGTTCGCCGAGACTGGCCTGGTCGTTGCCGGTATCGTGGCTGTTCTGCGGGGCGGCATCGTGCAGTTCGCGGTCGACGAGTTCCCTGGTGAGGGTCTCTTCGCTGTTGAGGGCGACGAGACGGCGCACGAAGTTTTCAAGTTCGCGCACGTTGCCCGGCCAGCGATACTGGCGCAGGCGTTCGATCGCCGCGGTCTCGATGGCGCGCTGGCCAAGGCCTTCGGCGGCGCAGCGGCGCAGGAAGTGGCGGACGAGATCCCCAACGTCTTCGAGGCGTTCGCGCAGCGGCGGCAACCGTAGAGGCACGACGTTCAGGCGATAGTAGAGGTCTTCGCGGAACAGCCCTTGCTGGATCTGCGAGCGCAGGTCGCGGTGGGTCGCGGCAATGATGCGGACATTCGACTTGATTGGGGTGCGACCGCCGACGGTTGTGTATTCGCCCTGCTGGAGAACGCGCAGCAGGCGGGTCTGGGCTTCGAGCGGCATGTCACCGATCTCGTCGAGAAACAGCGTGCCGCCCTCGGCCTGCTCGAAACGACCCTGGGTCCGGTTCTGGGCTCCGGTGAAGGCGCCTTTTTCGTGCCCGAAGAGTTCGCTTTCGATGAGTTCGCGCGGAATGGCCGCCATGTTGAGTGCGACGAACGAGCCGTTGCGCCGCTTGCCGTGTTCATGCAGCACCTGGGCGACGAGTTCCTTGCCGGTGCCGCTTTCTCCGGTGATGAGAACCGTCAAATCGCTCTGCGTCAGCCGTGCGAGGGTGCGATAAATTTCCTGCATCGCAGGCGAGCGGCCGATGAGGGGAAGGTCTTCGCTCTCCCCTTCGATCATGGCTCGATTCGGTTTGCGCACGGGTTCGCGCAGCGCGCGGCCGACAACTGCGACGACTTCGTTGATGTCGAAGGGCTTCGGCAGATATTCGAAGGCGCCGCGCTCGGCCGCCGTCAGCGCCGTCATCAAGGTGTTCTGGGCGCTCATGACGATGATCGGCAATTCCGGCCGGATCTTCTTCAGGCGCGGGATGAGGTCGAAGGCGTTTTCGTCGGGCATGACGACATCCGTTATGATGACGTCGCCTTCGCCTTCGCTGGCCCAGCGCCAGAGCGTGGCGGCATTGCCTGTAGCGCGCGGTGCGTAGCCGGCGCGTGCGAGCGCCTGGTTGAGCACCGTACGGATGGCGGTGTCGTCGTCGGCGATCAGAACTGTTCCGCGGGCCATGGCCGATCCTTATTCCTCTATCCTGGGATGCTCGGTTGCGGTTTTGGGGGCACGCCTTGCCGGAGCTTCCTGCATCGGCAGAAGGATCCGGAAGATTGTTTTCTGAGGTTCGCTGTCGCACTCGATGGTGCCGCCGTGATCGGCGATAAGCTTGGCGACCAGTGCCAGCCCAAGGCCGGTACCGTTCGTTTTCGAGGTGACGAACGGATCGAACATGTGCTCCTGGATCGCGTCGGGCACGCCGGGTCCGTTATCCTGGATTTCGATCATCAGCGGCAGCGATATGCGCGCTCCCGACCCCGGCACGCAGATGCGCACACCGGGGCGGAAGGAAGTCGTAATGACGATACGCCCGTTGTCGGCTTCAGGGCCGATCGCTTCGGCGGAGTTCTTGACGAGATTGAGGAACGCCTGGACGAGCTTGTCGCGATTGGCTGGAACGGCGGGCAGCGACGGGTCGTAGTCGGCGACGATGGAGATGTTGCGCGCAAACCCGGCGATGGCCAGCTGGCGAACGTGATCGAGCACGTCGTGGATATTGACCGGCTCCTTCTTGAGCGGCCGTTCGTCGCCAAACACCTCCATGCGGTCGAGGAGCGCGCGGATGCGATCGGTCTCGTTGCAGATGAGCTGCGAGAGAATGCGGTCTTCATCGCTGAGGTTTACTTCGAGCAGCTGGGCAGCCCCGCGTATCCCTGAAAGCGGGTTCTTGATCTCGTGGGCAAGGATCCCGGCCATGCCGGAGACGGAACGCGCCGCCGCGCGGTGCGTGAGTTGGCGCTCGATCATTTGCGCCATCGAGCGCTGCTGCAGCATCAGCACCACGTGTCCCGGCCGGTCGGAGAAGGGGCCGCCGTAGACGTCGACCATCTTCGGCCCGGTAAATCGGGGCGTGACGATTTCGATGCCGTATTCATTGACGGTCGCGCGGTCGCGGCGCACCTGCTCGATCAGGGAGAGCAGCGGACATCCGAAAGCAATGACGTCATCGAGGCGGATGCGGCGCAGCATGGCGACCGAGGTCGAAAAAAACGCTTCGGCCGCGACGTTTGCATAAACGAACGCATTGTCCTGGGCGATCACCACGACCGGGTGGGGCAGCGCATTCAGCAACTGCTCGTGTCCGATCGACGCTGCCATCGTGACGCCGTCCAGCCGCGGTTTCGGGGCCGCTTCCTGCGGGCTGGGACCAGAAACTTCGCCTGCCGGGGTGCCGCGCGCGGCAGCAGGCGCCGAAACTGGACCGGGAGCGGGAGCCGGTTGCGGTTCGGTGGCACGAGAACGATTAGACTTGGACCCCGCCTTGACCTTGGCGGTCTTCGCAGGCTTGGTCTCGATTGCAGCGGGCTCGGAGGCGACCGCCTTGGCCCGCGACACTGCCGGTTTTCGCGCGCTCTTCTTTGCGGTTCTGGAAGCTTGATGCTGTCTGGTCGTCATGCTGCCGCCTCGCTGGGGCGGGTCTGCTGCAAGTCGTAGAACGTCTTGAGCCCCTGGATTGCGCGCGCGGGATCGGTCTCCGTGCAGAGCTTCGAGCGCCACGACTTGACGGTTGCCGCCGATGCGCCCGATTGCTCCAGATACCAGCCGATGTGTTTGCGCGCATTGCGCAGACCGAGGAAGATCCCGTAGTGGGACAGCATCGCTTCGACGTGCCGGATCGCGATGTCGCCCTGCGCGGCGATCGACGGCGGGCCGGGATCCCTTCCGGTTTCGAGGTAGCTGCCGACGCGGCCAGGGTGCCAGGGTGCGCCATAGGCGCCGCGCCCGATCATGACGCCGTCGGCACCCGAGAGTTCGAGGGCGCGGTCGGCGTCTGCGAGGGTGACGATATCGCCGTTGACGATGACCGGTATCCCGACGGCCGCCTTCACCGCGCTGACCCGGGCCCAATCTGCGGTGCCCTTGTAGAACTGGCAGCGCGTGCGGCCATGAACGGTTACGAGCCTGACGCCACTTGCCTCGGCACGGCGGGCCAGTTCGGGAGCGTTGATATTGGCCTCGTCCCACCCCAGCCGCATCTTCAAAGTCACCGGCACATTGACCGCGCCGACGACGGCATCGATGAGGGTCACGGCGTGGTCGAGATCGCGCATGAGGGCGCTGCCGCAGAGCTTTCCCGTCACTTCGCGGGCAGGACAACCCATGTTGATGTCGATGATATCGGCACCCGAATCGCGAGCGAGGCGCGCCCCTTCTCCCATCCAGCGGGCTTCGCGCCCGGCGAGCTGAATGACGAATGGATTGATGTTGCTGCCTTCGGCGCGGCGCAAAACGTCCCGTCGGCGGGCGACGAGTTCTTCGCTGGCGACCATCTCGGAGACGACGAGCCCCGCCCCCAGTTCACTCGCCAATGTTCGGAAAGGCAGGTCGCTGACCCCGGACATCGGCGCCAGTACGGCCCTGTTGGCCAGTTCAAGGGCCCCGATCGAGAGCCGGCCTTTCGGTGTTTTTCGCATTCGCCTCTGCGTAATTATTATGCACTTGGGATTTCTGCCGATGTTCTGTGCAGTTTATGTCCGCACTTCGATTTGCGCAAGCCTCGTTCTTGGACGGCCGAATTGCTGTACACAGGCGATATGGGTGTGCAGGTCAGGTGGATCATCGGGGCGCCAAGAGAAAGGTTTCCGGGCGTGAAAACAGTGGCGTTGATCGTGGCAGCAGGCCGGGGAACGCGGGCCGCGGCCTCCAGCGGGGCCCCCAAGCAGTATGCCGATCTCGCTGGTCGGCCCTTGTTGAGCTACGCCATTGCCGCGTTCCTCGACCATCCCGGGATTTGCAGCGTGAAAGTGGTGATCCACCGCGACGACGCAGCCGAATATGCGGGCGTCGCCGCCGCATTCGGCGACAGGCTCGCGCCACCTGTGGTTGGCGGTGCGACACGCCAGGAAAGCGTTCTGCGCGGGCTGCAAGCGCTCGCCGGTCAACGTGTGGAGCGCGTCCTCATCCACGATGCTGCCCGCCCATTCGTATCTTCCGGAATCATCGAGGGCGTTCTTCGCGGACTGGATGAGCATGACGGCGCGATTGCCGCTGTCCAGGTTGCCGACACCCTCAAACAGGCGAATGCCTCCGGCATCATCGCGGCAACGGTGCCACGCCAGTCACTCTGGCGTGCGCAGACGCCGCAGGGCTTCCGCTTCGACGACATCCTTCGCGCACATTGCCGGGCCGCAGCTGAGGGCTGCAGCGAGTTCACCGACGACGCATCGATTGCCGAGTGGGCCGGGTTGAGGGTGGCGCTGACCGAAGGCTCGAATCGAAACGAAAAGATTACGACCGCGGAGGATCTCGAAATGGCGCAACGATTAATGGCAGCGGAGACTGCTCGGGCAACGGAGATCCGGACGGGAACCGGGTTCGATGTTCACCGCTTCGCGCCCGGCAATGAAGTTTGGTTGTGCGGGGTCGCGATCCCGAACGATTTCCGGCTCGAGGGGCATTCGGATGCCGATGTCGGGTTGCATGCGCTGACCGATTCGATCCTGGGCGCCATCGGTGATGGGGATATCGGGGCGCATTTCCCGCCAAGCGATCCGCAATGGAAGGGCGCGGCTTCGCAGCGGTTTCTCTCGGACGCCGCGCGGCGCGTTGCCGAGCGCGGTGGTTCGATCGTCAATGTCGACGTCACGTTGCTGTGTGAATTGCCGAAGATCGGACCGCACCGGGACGCGATGCGCAAGGCCATCGCGGAAATTCTCGAACTCGACATCGGCCGTGTCGGCGTCAAGGCGACAACCACCGAAGGCCTCGGCTTTACCGGGCGGCGCGAAGGCATTGCCGCGATGGCAAGCGCGAGCGTGCGCCTTCCGATCGTCGATTAAGGCCCAACCGATTGCCCTCGAAGCGTTGACCTCCATGCGAGAATCGCGGCATCCAATTATGACATGGGGTTGTATGACCAAAAAGGGACGGACGCTGTGGGAGAAGCCAACATGCAGCTAGCAACAGGAACGCTTGAGCGGCCGATCGGCGCGAGCCAGGCCTCGATGCGTGAGATCGCCGAGGCGGCGTCGTCTTCGTGTCTTGCAACGCGCATCCGGCAGTTGTCGCGCATCGTGACGCGCCTCTACGACGATGTACTGCGGCCGCTCGGCATTACCGCCAGCCAGTATACCTTGCTGGCGCAGCTCGCCGCCCGCGACGGCATCACCGCCGTCGAGATCGGCCACGAACTCGACATCGAGAAGTCGACGCTGTCGCGCAATCTCAAGCGCCTGTTGGCACTGGGCCATATCGTGATGGACCCGCCCGCCGGGCGCCGCGGTCGCGGCCTGCACCTCACCGCGAAAGGGCAGGCCGTTCTCGTCGAAGCGTTTCCGATCTGGAAGGAAGCCCAGCAGCGCTCGAACGCGATCCTCGGTCTCGAGACGCGGGACGTGCTCGACGATCTGCTGGCCCATGCCGAAAAACTGATAACGCCTTAGATTGCGGTCATCTCCGCTGCTGAAGCGGGCACGTCCGATCTCATGGTGGGCTTGCGGGGGTGCGCGTTGCGTGCCCCTTTATCGTGTGAGCCATGTGCAAAGCGAGAGTACGATGTTGCGCGATGACATTCTGTTGGATGCTGCAAGGCTGCTCGTTGAGTTGCGGGCGGCGGGCCTGCGTTTCGTTTCGGCGGAAAGCTGCACGGGTGGACTGGTCTGCGCCGCGCTGACTTCGGTCGCGGGGTCTTCCGACGTCGTTGAGCGAGGCTTCGTCACTTACTCGAACGAGGCCAAGACGGACGTGTTGGGGGTGCCGGCCGAACTGATCGGCAGACATGGCGCGGTGAGCGAAGAAGTCGCTCGTGAGATGGCGGCAGGCGCATTGAGGGCGGCTCTTCCAGCCGGCGTCTCGGTGTCGGTGACGGGGATTGCGGGACCTGGCGGAGGCAGCGCTGCAAAGCCGGTCGGGCTCGTCTATCTGGCGGCGCAGCGGCGCGGCGGACCTGTCGTCGTGAACGAGTGCCGCTTCGGGGATGCGGGGCGCGCAGAGATACGCGCGCGCAGCGTCAAGGCGGCATTCGATCTCGTTCGCGCAGCACTCACGGCTTAATCCAGGCTGGAGTGCCGGGCGAGCCAAGGTTGCCGCGTCTGGGTCGGTAGATCTTCCCCGCACGGGCCTCGAAGGCCGTAGAAAACTTGGCGAACGCTTTGTCGAAGACCGCGCCCATCACCAGCGCCAGCATGCGCGAGCGGAACTCGTAGTCGAGATAGAAATCCACCTCGCAGCCATCGTCGACGGGCAAAAAGCGCCAGCGGTTCTCCAGATGGCTGAAAGGGCCATCGAGGTACTCGACGAGGATCTCGTATTTTTCCCGCTGCAACGTTATCCGCGTCGCGAACGACTCCCGGATCGCCTTGTACCCGACCCCCATCTTCGCAACGACGATCTCGGCGTCGCCGCGGGTTTCGCGGGAAGTCACCTTGAGGCTTTCGCACAGTGGTACGAACTCGGGGTAGCGCTCGACATCGGCGACGAGGTCGAACATCTGGGCCGGAGTGAATTCGAGGCGGCGGCGGTTATTGAATGTCGGCATTCCTCGGTTGCTCGTTGGCGCGGGATGATCTCCGGGGCGGTGCGGCTGCGGCTGCGAGCGCTCGTCTAGCCGAAGGCTATCCGGTCGAAATCGCGGCGTGAAGTTGCCGGCGGGCATCGCGTAGTTTGGCGAAGTCGTCGCCGGCGTGGTAGCTCGACCGCGTCATCGGGCTCGACGCGACGAGGAGGAAGCCCTTGGCCAGCGCAGTACGCCGGTAGGCTGCGAATTCCTCAGGCGGGACGTAGCGTTTGACCTCGGCGTGTTTGCGCGTCGGCTGCAGGTACTGTCCGATGGTCAGGAAGTCGACATCCGCCGATCGCAGGTCGTCCATGAGCTGCAGGACTTGCTCGCGCTCCTCACCAAGCCCGACCATGATGCCGGACTTCGTGAACATCCCCGGGTCGAGTTCCTTGACCCTTTGGAGCAGTCGCAGCGAGTGGAAATAGCGCGCGCCCGGGCGGATCTTCAGATAGAGGCCGGGTACCGTTTCGAGGTTGTGGTTGAAGACGTCGGGGCGTGCGGCCACCACGACTTCGAGTGCGCCGTCCTTGCGCAGGAAATCGGGGGTCAGAATTTCAATGGTCGTCTTCGGCGCTTTGCACCGGATCGCTGCAATGACGTCGGCGAAGTGCTGCGCGCCGCCATCGGCGAGGTCGTCGCGGTCAACCGACGTGATGACGACATGTTCAAGGCCAAGCGTGGCCACCGCTTCTGCGACACGTCCAGGTTCGCTTTGATCGAGCGGCAGGGGAAGGCCGGTGCGTACGTTGCAGAAGGCGCAGGCCCGCGTGCAGGTGTCGCCCATGATCATCATGGTGGCGTGGCGCTTTTCCCAGCACTCTCCGATATTGGGGCAGCCGGCTTCTTCGCAGACCGTGTGCAGGCCGTTCTCGCGCACGATTTCGCGGGTACGAGCATATCCCGGCGACCCCGCCGCACGCACGCGGATCCACGCCGGCTTCGGCAGGACGGCGGTGTCCGGCCGGTGCGCCTTTTCGGGATGCCGCGGAGGGTTTGCGGAACATCGATTGTCGAGAATGGTAACCATGGTTGCGCGTTGCGGCCTCCGCGTTCACCGTCCGACACCATGCCGGGGTGGTGCTTGCAGACCATTACTTGGCGAAAACCCGTTTTTATTCAACAGGGCGGAAGGTCTTATTTCGGGGGGCCCGCCACTATCGCGCGATGATCCGGGCAATGATGACGATGATGACGGCGCCGATCGTGGAGACGACGATCTGATTGCCCCAGGTGCCGAGGTCGAAAGGCAGTTGAAGCAGCCCCATCTGGACGAGGCTGCCGCCGAGGACCGCTCCGATAACGCCAACGACAAGATTTCGGATGAGTCCGCCGCCGCCGAGCAGCAGTCCGGCCAGATAGCCGGCGATCAGCCCGTTGATGGCCATGATGACCCAAGGGTTTTCCAGGTAAATAAGGACTTGATCCATGGATTTGACCTTCGCTTTGGCAGTTTCAGCTGATCAGACGGGCAATTAAAACGACAACGATCGCGCCGATGGTTGCCGTCGCGATCTGCGCCAGCAACGGGTTCTTGATGCCCAGCCGAATGCCGAGGAGATCGAGAAGATAGCCGCCGACGAAGGCGCCGATCACACCCGAAACCAGATACTGGATAAGTCCCCCGCCCATCACGATGAAGGAGGCGAGCCAGCCTGCCACAAGACCTACGACAAGGAAGATGACGATCTGCTGCGTCCTGGTATCCATTTGCACAGTCTCCAAAGGACGTCGATTGTTCGAAACCCAATTCCGACGCAGGAACGACAGCTAAATCCAGACACGATTCAGCGCGCCTCAGGTGTGACAGCGCGCGCCAAGATATTGATTGAGGAGTTCGTTGTAGCGATTGGCCAGTTGGCGATCGCGGTCCGAAACGCGACGGCCGGCGTTGACCGCTTCCACCTTGGAAGGAACGCCGGTGTTATCCATGCGGCGCAGTTCTGCACGTATCGAACCGCACGACGATCCAAGCGGGAGAGGCTGGGCCCCAGGACCGCTGCTGCCGTCCCCGGCGCATCCCGCCAGAGCCAAAACCGCCATTGCCGCAGCGCCGCCAAGTCCTGATTTCGTCACAGTCGCTCGTGCTGAAAACACGATGCCCTCCGGTCATGAATCGCCAAGTTCAAACGTCAATCACCATAAGTCGGCAAGCTACACAAGCCGCCGTGGCGACCATGTGGCAACGAAGCCTCACACAAGCGCCAGTTGCCGATTGGGTCGCCCGACTTGGTGGCTGCGGCGATGATTTATTGTGCTGCGGCGACGGTTTTCGGTGCAGCGGTAACCGCCGATGTTGTTACCTCGGCCGCTTTCTTAGTGACCTCGGCAGCCTTAGGCGCGGTTGCCTTCTTGACAGCGGGGGCTGTGCTGATGGCGGCTGGTGCTGCAGTGGTTGCGGCGACGGCAGCGGTCTTGGCGTTGGCATCCGTTGCGGCCGCGGCAGCAGGTGCAGCGGGGGCGCCGGCAGGTGCCGCGAGCGTCGAACACTTCTGTTGGAATTCGCCATTGGCCTTGTCCAGTTCCGCCATGCGCGCGAGCGATTCCCGCTTCACGCTGGCGGTCTTGGTTTTGCCGGTTGCAACCTTGGCGAGTCGTTCCGGAGTGCCTTCCTTGCGCAGTTCGTCGATGCGCGCCATCAGCGAAACGCAGGCGGGATCGATGCGCTGGGCCTTGGCCAGTTGCGGCTGTTCGTTGATCGAGCCGGTGGAGAGGGCCAGGCTGCCGTCGCTGGCGCAGCCGGCGAGCGCCAGCGCCAGAGTCATGGCCGAACCTGCAAGTACTGTCTGAAATTTCATCTTGGTTCCCCGTGTGTTCTGGGTCATGCGCGAATCAACTAACCGCTTGTGTTCAAGTGTGAAGCATTCGTTAACGCCCGCCGCAAGAACGAAGGGATATTGGCAAACAGGCAATTTCGTGGGTTGCCGATTGGAATTACTTCGAGCGTGCCCTTGCAGCCACATGCTGCATGTGCTCGCACAGAATAAATTTGTCGGGATGGCGCAGCTCAGTGCTCAGTTCGCCCTTTGATGCGGCCCAGCATGGCGGCTTCGCTGGTTTGCATGTTCAGATCGAAGGCTTCGTGGATCTTTGACAGGGCTTCGCCGCGCGTCATCTGCCCGTCCATTTCAACGGCATTGGCGACGTGCTGGGCGACATCGGATAACAGCCGGCCCCACTCCGAGACGTCGTCGCGGAACGTTTCGGGGTCGAAAATGACGTGCAGCGCCCCGTCCGCAACCCAGGCGCGCAGCACCTCGACGGCCTGTTCGGCCCCGACAACGCCGTCCGGAAGTTCGAGTTCCTCGGGCAGTTCGTCAAGATCGTCGTCGTCATGCATCGCCCTCACCCTTCGCCATCCTTGAGGTTCCGGTCAGGACTAGAGCATCATCCGACTATACGCGATCGCTTTTCGCGCTTCGATAGTCGGATAGAGATGCTCTAGCTGTATGATTCTAGAGCAACTTCATCCGATCCGGGAATTGCCTTCGGCGATTCCTGGATCGGATGTTGCTCTAGCAGACTTTCCGCGCAGGGGCGAGTTCGGCAGGGGCGTTTTATGCCGTGCGGAAAGAACGTTCAACGCACCCGGATGAGACGATCGCCGGGATCGGCGTAACCGAGCAGCTCGCGGGCGATCTCCTCGACGAGATCGGAATCGGGCCTGTCGGGCGAAAGCAACGCGATCTCGTTCTGGAGACGGCTAGCGGCCTTGTGCAGCGCCCCGGCCTCGAAATCCAGTGCGGTCGCGCGGTCGAGGAGTACGGCACGGGCCTCAAGCCCATAGCGGCCGGAGACGGTATGGTAGGCGAAATAGCCGGTCAGGCCGAAGCAAATGGTCAGCATGAACAGCTGCCAGCATACGACGCGCCACTTTTTTCTTGGCCGGTAGGACACTTTGGGCCTTTTCGATACGCAGAACACTCGGCTGCGCAACACCGTAAAGCCCCGGCCTTAAGGTCATATGAATTCTGCTTTTTTAACAGCGTCTTAAAGGTTGCGGCGAAGATGTGTCGACAGATCGTGAGCCGCAAGTGATTTAAGCGCCGGTGTTTCCTCTAAGGACGCTGCGACCCGCATAACGGCCGACATCGCCCAGTTCCTCCTCGATGCGGATCAGCTGGTTGTACTTGGCCAGACGGTCGGAGCGGGACAGTGAGCCCGTCTTGATCTGCCCGGCATTGGTGGCGACTGACAGGTCGGCGATGGTAGAGTCCTCGGTCTCGCCCGAGCGGTGGGAAATGACCGCCGTAAAGGCAGCGTGCTGGGCCATGCCGACGGCCTCGAGGGTTTCGGAGAGCGAGCCGATCTGGTTGACTTTCACGAGGATCGAGTTGGCGATACCTTCCTTGATGCCGCGCGACAGGCGTTCGGTGTTGGTAACGAAAAGATCGTCGCCGACCAGCTGGCAGCGGGCGCCGATCATCTCGGTAAGGGTCTTCCAGCCGGTCCAGTCGTCTTCGGCCATGCCGTCTTCGATTGAGACGATCGGGAAGCGGGCGACGAGATCCTCAAGGTATCGGGCCATGTCGCCGCTATCGAGGGACTTGCTTTCGCCGGCAAGGTTGTACTTGCCGTCGGCGTAGAACTCGGTGGCGGCGCAGTCGAGGGCGAGGAAGATCTCTTCGCCCGGCCGGTATCCCGCCGCTTCGATTGCCTTCATGATGAAGCCCAGCGCTTCGTCGGCGGATTTCAGTCCGGGTGCGAAGCCGCCTTCGTCGCCGACGTTGGTGTTGTGGCCGGCGTCTTTTAGAGCCTTCTTCAGCGTATGGAAGACTTCGGCCCCCATGCGGATGGCATCGGCGCAGCTGTCGGCTGCAACCGGCATGATCATGAATTCCTGGATGTCGATCGGGTTGTCGGCGTGGGCGCCGCCGTTGATGATGTTCATCATCGGGACGGGGAGAACGTGGGCCCCGGCGCCGCCGAGATAGCGGAACAAGGGCAGTCCGGAGGTTTCGGCTGCGGCCTTGGCGGTAGCGAGCGATACCCCGAGGATGGCATTGGCGCCGAGGCGGCTCTTGTTGGGGGTCGCGTCGAGGGCGATCAGGGCGGCGTCTATCCCGCGCTGGTCTTCGGCGTCCATGCCGACGATCGCATCGTAGATTTCGCCGTTGACGCCGTCGACGGCCTTCGTGACGCCCTTGCCGAGATAGCGTTCGGGGTAACCGTCGCGCAGTTCGACGGCCTCGTAGGCGCCGGTGGAAGCCCCGGATGGAACGGCGGCGCGGCCAAGGGCGCCATCTTCGAGCATGACGTCGACTTCGACGGTCGGATTGCCGCGGCTATCCAGGATTTCGCGGGCGAGAATATCTACGATGGCGGTCATGCCGGTCGTCCTTCGTTGCGGCTCCCAAGTCATGGAACCCTTGGCCATGGAATCTGGCAATAGAATCCGTTGCCACCTCATAACCGAGGCCCGCGCGCCACGCCAGAGCGGGAGTTGCAATGCAAGCGGGCAATATTGCTGCGAACTATTGCGCAATAGCCGATCTTTACAGTTGCCAGTTGTCGCAGTTTTGTCATATCAAGGCGCAGCAGAGCGGAACACCGGTCGCGACACGTTGAAAAATGACGACAGGTACGGCCAGACGGCCCATCGCTCAGCGCCCCTGACTTAGCCCCTTACCCAGGGCTACCCAAGCACCCGAGATCGGGCTGCGCCTTTCAGCGCAGCCCATTTTTGTTATGGTGCCGACCGGTCCATGCGAAACGTAGTCCTCGCGAAACATAGTCCACGCGAAACATGGTCTTCGCGAAACGCGGTCCAGGTAAAAGATGGCGCATCAGAAGCATGGCGCGGAGCCGATGACGACGCACGCCCTCGTACTGTTTTCCGGCGGCCAGGACTCGACCGTTTGCCTGGCATGGGCGCTGGCGCGTTTCGACCATGTCGAGACCGTCGGGTTCGACTACGGACAGCGGCACAGGATCGAACTGTCGGCACGCTACGAGGTGCTCTCCAGGATCGGCGCGATTGAGCCCGCCTGGGTGGGGCGGATCGGCCGCGATCATGTTCTGGCGCTGCCCGAGCTTGCGGCAATCAGCGATACCGCGCTGACGCGGGATGCGGAAATCGTGATGACGCAGGCCGGCCTTCCATCGACATTCGTGCCGGGGCGCAACGTCATCTTCTTCACCTATGCGGCGGCCATCGCCTATCGGCGTGGCATCGATACCCTCGTCGGCGGCATGTGCGAAACGGATTATTCGGGCTATCCCGACTGCCGTAACGCGACACTCGTCAGTCTTGGAGAAAGCCTGTCCCTGGCGATGGACCGCCGGTTCGACATCGCGACCCCGCTGATGGTTCTCGACAAGGCGGCGACCTGGGCGCTCGCCGAACAGCTTGGCGGGGCAGCCCTCATTGAGCTTATCGTCGAGCATACCCATACCTGTTACCTGGGCGAGCGTTCCACGCGCCACCCCTGGGGCTATGGTTGCGGGACCTGCCCGGCCTGCGGATTGCGCGCGAAGGGTTACGAGAAATGGCGATCCGGGAAGAACTGATCGGCGCCATCGATATGGCCTTGTCGGGAGACTGGGAGGCGACGCACAAACTCGTGCAGAAGCATGGTAACGACAGGCGCGCCAATCTCTTTCACGCGACGCTGCACCGCCAGCAGGGCGACAACGACAACGCCATGCACTGGTACCGGCGGGCGGGTATCGCGGGCTGGCCCGCGACCGCCCCCGAGATCCAGCTTGCCATGCTGCGGGACGAACTTCAGTCTCAGGCGTAGTCGGCTGGCCGCACATTCGAGGAACATGTACCAGGTCAAGGAAATCTTTCTGACGCTGCAGGGCGAGGGCACCAATGCCGGGCGCGCGGCAATCTTCTGCCGCTTTGCCGGTTGCAATCTGTGGTCGGGACGCGAAGACGACCGCGCCAGCGCCGTCTGCCGCTTCTGCGACACCGATTTCGTCGGAACGGGCGGCGTGAGTGGCGGCAAATTCGCGACGGCGGAATTGCTGGTCCGCACACTCGTCTCGCACTGGCGGGGCGGACTGTGCGACAGGCTCGTGGTATTGACCGGCGGCGAACCGATGCTGCAGGTGGACGATGCCCTCGTTTCGGCCCTGCACGGCGAGCGCTTCGAGATCGCTATCGAGACCAACGGCACACTTCCCGTGCCGCGCGCAATCGACTGGATCTGTGTCAGCCCGAAATCCGGGGCGGACCTGGTGCAGCGAAGCGGCGATGAATTGAAGCTCGTCTACCCGCAACCCGGCCTCATGCCGGAAGCTGTCGAAGGGCTCGAATTCAATTACCGTTACCTGCAGCCGATGGACGGACCGGACGCGGTCAAAAATACCGCAGCCGCGGTTGCCTACTGCCGGGAGCACCCGCAATGGCGCCTGTCGCTGCAGACCCATAAGCTGATCGGCATCCCGTGACGGGCAGGCAAGGTTGGCGTTCACTGAGGCCATCGGTCCCAATCTTAGCACCCGGCAGCCTATGGCCGTCGCCCATGAAGTTCTCTAAATAGCGCCTATGAGAATCTACAAGGACTTTACCTTCGAAGCCGCCCACTACCTGCCCAGCGCACCGCCCGGGCATCCCAACGCACGCGTGCACGGCCATTCGTTCCGTGCCCGGATCTGGGTCACCGGCGAACCCGATCCCGACAGTGGCGTTATCGTGCACTTCGACGACCTGTCGGTGGCGATCGCGGATGCGCGCGAGGCGCTCGATCACCGCTTCCTCAACGAGATCGAAGGGCTCGAAGTCCCGACGCTCGAGCGTATCACCGCGTGGCTATGGCATCGGCTGGCCAACCGGCTGCCCGGACTGGCGCGCATCGAAGTGGCCCGCGACAGCTGCAACGAAGGTTGCGTCTATGACGGCCCCTCGGCGGGCAACACGCCCATGGCGGCGGAGTAACCATGGCTTCTCACGATAAGACCCCGCCGCCGGCCGTCGATCAGCTCGGCCGCCACGTGGCCATGCCCGAAAGTCCCGGTCGGGCGGTGCTGGAGCGGGTTGCAAATCCGCATGCCGACACGTTCTATGTCGCCCGCTTCACCGTGCCCGAATTCACCTCGCTCTGCCCGGTCACCGGTCAACCCGATTTCGCCCATCTCGTGATCGACTACGTGCCGAACGCGTGGCTGGTCGAATCGAAGTCCTTGAAGTTGTATCTGTCGGCTTTCCGCAATCACGGCGCATTCCACGAGGATTGCACCGTGGCGATCGGCAAGAGGCTCGTGGACCTACTGGAACCCCACTACCTGCGCATCGGCGGCTACTGGTATCCGCGCGGCGGTATTCCAATCGACGTGTTCTGGCAGTCGGGGGCCTGCCCGGAAGGCGTTTGGCTTCCCGACCAGGGAGTTGCGCCCTACCGCGGGCGCGGCTGACCGGGTGGGGATCATTGGCGGCGGATCATTCGCTGCCTATCATTCACCGCCGATCATTCACCTAGGTACTTCATGTTGGTCCATCCAACGATGCCGCGCCAGCTCACCTGGCACCAGATCCCGCTGCAAGGGCCAAGGCAATGCACCCCGGAACCATGCGCATCGATGCGGCCGACGACGCGTAAAGCAGGCCGCGGCTGCGAGCGGATGTTGAGCGCGTCCCAGTCGGCAACGTTGCGGACCCTGTAGGTGTCGTGGCCGTGGGCGCAGTCGAACTCGAGTTCTCGCGCTTGGCCGTTATCGGTGAGGATCACCAGGAACACGATTGCGATCATGGCGTAGATCAATCGATTGAATGTAATAGTGCCGGCGGGTTTGAAGTCTTCCATGTTGCTCATCTCCACTCGTTCGGCCGCCCCTGGTCCTCCGCTGCTTCAGGGGGGGGGGGACCAAAACCGCGTTTGGCCTCATTGGTGAATTCCATTTTCACCACAATTGAAATGAGCACGACATGAACGTCGTTGCGCCGGCACGTTGAACGCGGAAACTTTTTCCCTTCAAGTCCTGCCGGAAGCGAGGCGGGGGCGGGCGCCGCCTGTAACCATGCCGAGGGCGAAGGCGCCGCAGCCGATCGCCAGCGTCAGAGCCGAGAGCGCCAGGAGCTTTGAGTACTTGTGCTCAAGGCCGGTCAGCGGGCCGATCAGGTTCGTGTATCCCGACGACTCGGTAAAGTAGAAGATGGCTGCCGCCATGGCGCTGAAGAACGCGACAAGATAGCTCCACACCGGGATATCGGTCCGGCCCATCCAGAGGGAGAAAAAGACGACGGGGGCAAGGAACATCGAGGCCGTTCCGGAAACGGCAACCGCGCCGAACAGATCCTTCGAGCCGAAGAACACCATCAGCAATCCACCGAGCATGAACACGGCCATGGCGATCCGCCCATTGGCGACCGTCGGCTTGCCGAGGCGCATGTCGACCACCGCGAGCTTTGCCGTCGAAGCAAATGTCGAATCGAGCGTCGACATGCAGGAGACGACAAGGGCGACGTTGAACAACAGCATGGGCCAGTTGCCGATCAGCCGTGTCAGCGTCGGCACGAAGGATTCCCCATCGAGCTTGTTGAGACCGGCCCAGACGCCGAGCAGCCCGAAGGCCATGATGCACAGGACCGAGATCCACGCGGCGTGATAGAAGCTTGCCATCGTCGTCTTTCGGTCGGCGATGAAGCCGCGGTCCATCATAACCGGATCGTGCAGCGGATAGCTCCAGACCTGCAGAAGCGCGACGATCAGGAGAACCCAGCCGGGGTTTGCGGCGTCGGCCGAAGTCGACATCATCGCCGGCACGTCGAACGAACCGCTCCCAATTGCGACGGCCATCAAGGCGCCGAGGACGATCAGGAACAGCGACATCTGGATGGCGTCCGTACGGATCGAGGCGTTGAGCCCACCGAGCAGCGAGTAGCCGAGTGTCGCCGCGCCGACGAGAATGATGGAGGCGACATACTCCTGCGACCCGTCCATGCCGAAAATCAGGCCGATGACGAGGAGGTTGGCGAACACTTCCGACAGCAGGCGCACGCCGACGACGAAGTTGTAGCTGGTCGTACCGGCGAGGCCGAAGCGGTCGCTGAGGAATTCCTGCACGCTGGAGAAACCGTGGCGGAAGCGCAGGCTCGAAATGATCGCCGCCCCTGTCAGGAATGAGAGGTAGTAGGCGGAGTAGGAGAGCGCGCCGGCGATGCCGTAGAAGTAACCGAGGATCGCGGCGTTCATGATGGAGCGGGCGAAGATCCAGGTCGTCACCTGCGAGAACGTCAGCGCGAGGACACCCGGCACTTTTCCGGAGGCATCGTGGCCTTTGTAGAACGACTCTGTCGTCTGTGCATTGGGCGAGTAGCGCACCGAGATCAGGGCGACAGCCGCCGTTATGAGTGCAAGTGTGACGACGGGGTTGTCCATTAACATCTCCAGAATATTCCGCGCAGACCGTGGCATCTAACAGAGGCGAATGGGTTATGGCTAGGACGTTTCGGAGGGCTGACGCAGATGTTATCCGCGGTGAAGAGTCAGCCGGCGACCCCTCTTTGAATCAGGCCAGCAGGAAAGCCTCCGCGGCGATGCGTTGGCCGGTCGCGGCGCGTTCTTTGGCCGGCAGCACGTCGAGGCTTGGCCATAGCCCGCTCAGAAGGGCTTCGGCATAGCCGTTGGCATGTCCGGACAGGCCGAGGGCTGCCGCAGCGCCGATCGCGTCGTAGCCGAGCCGTCTGACGCTGAACCGCAGGCCGCCGTAGTCGGGTGTGCCCTCGATGAGGCCGTACCAACCATCCGCGGTACCGTCGTTGGCGGGCATGCCGATGACGCCGGGGTTGAACCAGATGCGTTTTCCGACATGTTGGACGAAGGGTATCCCGCAATGTCCGGAAATGACGAAATCGGCCGCGGCTTCGTCCAGTTCGGATGCCTTTTCGGCAGCCGGTGTCGAAGCGAAGATGAAACGGCTGTTCTCGCGGACGCCGCCGTGGATGACGCGGGCGCGACGTCCGGCTAAGTCGAAGGTGAGCGTGGCGGGAAGCTCTTCCATCCACGCCCGCAAGTCGTCGCGCAAGGTCTGGTCGGCAAACGCGTACCAGCTGTTCGAGAGGAGATCGCATGCGGTTCCCTCGCCGAACCCGCAACCGCAATCACCGGCCCGCTGTGCCAGTTGCTCTTCGCAATTTCCCTTGATGACGTGGCAGCCCCACGCGCGGATCAGATCGACCGTCTCATTCGGGTTGGCGCAGTAGGCGACGATGTCGCCGGTGCAGATGACCCGGTCGGGTGGAATGTCGAGGCGCTGGGCCTCGGCCCGCATGGCCTCGCTCGCCTGCAGGTTCGAATACGGGCCGCCAAAGCACAGGATCGGGCCGGAGCCGGGAAGCGTGATCTTCATAGCCCCGCCTGCCAGCGGACCGCGTCTTCGAGACGGTCGTTGCCCCAGAAGACTTCGCCATCGCTCGTGATGAAGCTTGGAGCACCGAAGATCCCCAGGTGGCGGGCTTTGGCGACTTGCGATCTCAGCGCCTGTTTCGTTTCCGGTTCCACCGACCTGGCGAGAATTGCGTCGGCACTCAAGCCTTGGCGATTGAGGATGTCGGCGAGGACTTTTCCGTCGTCGATGGGCAGCAGCCAGGCGAACTGTGCGCCGTAAACCGCCTGTGAGAAGCGTGTCCTCGGTTCCCCATCCTCGAGGCAGAGCGCGACGCGCGCCGCTTTCAGCGAATTCTGCGGAAACGGAGTGGGCTTTCGCATCGGCGGCAAATCCATCGCGGCGCAGATCCGCTCCAGGTCGCGCCACATGTACCGGCCCTTCTCGGGTTGCAGGTTGAAGGGTGAGGTATTCCAGCCGAGCGCGTTGAAAATCGGGCCGAGCAGAAAAGGCTGCCAGCTGACGTCGATGCCCTGTCTCGCCGCGGCCTCTTCGATGCGCATGGCGGCGGGATAGGAGTAGGTGCTGGCGAACTCATACCAGAATTGCAGGGCGGACATGGCCTCGGTCTCCTGCCGGTCAGGTCGGAGCGGGGGAAAACAGGATGCCGGTGACCACCGACTTGGCCAGGAAATAGATAACGACGAACTGGGCCGCGGCGACCAGCGTGCCGACGATCTGAGCGGGCGGGGCTGCCGTCTTGATAGCGCCCTGGCGCGGCTTCAGCATCGGGATGAGGCGCTGCACGCTCATGCCGGCAACGCCGAACACGATTCCGACGGCGAGCGTTCCGAGCACGAAATAGACGAGTGCCTGCCACGACAGGAAAGCGGCACCAGGCGTCGTCCAGAACAGCCAGACGCCGACGCCGACCCAGAGGACGGTCGCGAAATAACCGGGGAAGTCTTCGGGGCGGTTTGCAAGGTTCATGGCTGAACCGTCGGCTTTCTTGAAAGTCTGTTCGGAATTGGTTTTGTCAGGCTGGCGCGTCGAGGGCCAGCGACTTTTGCATGGCCGGACGGTCACGGCAGCGTTCCACGTAGTCTTTCAGCAGCGGGCTGTCGGGGAGAATCCCGAACAGATCCATGACGTGAACGCTGGACCCAAGCAGAACGTCGGCTGCCGTGAACCGTTCGCCCATGATCCACGGACCGCCGGCAACGCCGCGTTCGAGGATCGCAATCATGGCATCGAAACTGCCGTGTCCGTAGCTTGACGGTTTGGGTTCGAGGTTCATGAAGCGCTCCACCATGGCCGGTTCGATGACGGCATTGGTGAACATCGCCCACTGCAGAAATTCGCCGCGCTGCGGGTCATCAATCGTTACGCCGAGTCCCGCCTCGGGGTATTTATCGGCAAGGTAGAGGCAGATTGCGCCCGAGTCCCACAACCTGGTGGAGCCGTCGATGATGGCGGGGACTTTGCCCATCGGTGAGGCCGCGCGGAAATCGGGATCGTCCCTGTTCTCGCCGTCGCGGATGCCGACGCGGATGCGCTCGTAGGGTTCACCCAGTTCCTCCAGCATCCAGACGATGCGGAACGCACGCGTCTGCTCGCACCAGTAGAGCTTCATGGGGTTGGTCTCCGAGGGCTAATTCTGAATGCCTAACACATGGCGTCATCCCCGCGAAGGCGGGGACCCGTCCTAGTGTTCCGGTTCCGACATTTGCTTCCCTCCGCTGCACGGCTGAGAGCAAATGTCGGAACCATAAGGAACACTATCAACTGTATGATTCGAGTGTGATGATTCAGAAGTTCGCCACCACCTGCGGCTAGGTTCAGAGCGAACTTCTAAATCTGAATCACACTAGCAACTCTATGATTCTAGTGTCCCTTATGTCTGTAGGGTCGGGTGCTGTGAAACTATTAAGTGGACAGATCCCGCCCTTCGGCGGGATGACGGGTATGGGTGTGGCTGCGCGGCGGATCACAGCATGCCGCGCAGGACGGGCCATTCCCACACCGGGCCGAGTAGTTGGCCGACGGCGGCGGTCGCGGCGATCAGCAGGGACAGATAGGCGATGAAGCTCGTACGCCCCTGGCGCTGGCCGATGCGGTAGATGATGTCGTTTTGCTCGGCGAGTTTGGCGGCAATCTTCTCGGCGATCAGTTCGGCGGCGGCTGCATTGGCGCTGATGGCCGTGTTCGTCAACTGCTTCTCGTGCTGCTCGCGCAGGAAGCGTTCGTGGTGGCTTTGGGCGCTGTTATCGGCGGGCATTGGCGGTTCTCCGGCGGCAATGAAGTGGGCGCATCATTCCCGGCGGCAGAAGACGGCAGCATTGCGGCGGCAGAGCAGTCTTACTGCTCGCTTCAGATGCGCACGCTTCGGTTTCGCCACGCGAACCCACTGCCTGACGGTTTTCCGCAGCGCGTTGTTCGATTGTGTCATCCCGGGGCTCGTCCCCGGGATCCACCGTACTGCAATCGCCTTGCGTCGAGTGGGTAGGCTTGATCGGCACTCCGTGCACGCGAGACGCACCATGGATCCCGGCAATGAATGCCGGGATGACAGGTGGTGAGTGAGGGCGGCGCAGATTACCCCGCCGCCAACTTGTTCGCCACCTGCTTGCGCCGCACATCCGGCGGCACGGCGTCGTCGATGAGCATGGCAACCGCTTCCTCGAGGCTCATCACCTGTTGGTGTTGCGAACCGAGCCGGCGGATCGAGACGGTGCGTTCTTCGGCTTCGCGTTTGCCGGCAACCAGCATCACCGGGACTTTCTGCAGCGAGTGCTCGCGCACCTTGAAGTTGATCTTCTCGTTGCGGAAATCCGTTTCGGCGCGGATGCCGGCAGCCTTCAGGCGAACGTGGACTTCGCGGCCGTACTCGTCGGCATCCGAGACGATTGTTGCGACCACGGCCTGGATCGGGGCGAGCCACAGCGGGAAGTGACCGGCGAAGTTCTCGATCAGGATACCGGTGAACCGCTCGAGCGACCCGAACATGGCGCGGTGAATCATCACCGGCGTCTGCTTTTCGGAATGCTGGTCGATGTAGATCGCTCCAAGCCTGCCGGGCAGGTTGAAGTCGACCTGGGTCGTGCCGCACTGCCAGTCGCGGCCAATCGCATCGCGCAGCACGTATTCGAACTTCGGCCCGTAGAAAGCGCCTTCGCCGGGGAAGATCTCGGTCTTGATGCGGCCCTCGCCGTCGGCTTCGATCTTCTTCAGGACGTTGCCCATGACCTCTTCCGCGCGGTCCCACAGGGCGTCCTCGCCGATGCGCTTTTCAGGGCGCGTCGACAGCTTCACGACAACTTTGTCGAACCCGAAGTCCTCGTAGATCGACAGCATCAGGTCGTTGATGGCGAGACACTCGGCTTCGAGCTGGTTCTCGGTCAGGAACACGTGGGCGTCGTCCTGGGTGAAGTGGCGCACCCGCAAAAGTCCGTGCAGTGCGCCGGAAGGTTCATAGCGGTGGACCTTGCCGAACTCGGCGATGCGTACGGGCAGTTCGCGGTAGGACTTCAGGCCGTGCTTGTAGATCTGCACGTGGCCCGGGCAGTTCATCGGCTTGCAGCAGAACACGCGCTCGTCTGGAAGCACGGTCGTGAACATGTTCTCGCCGTAGTTCTCCCAGTGGCCCGACGTTTCCCAGAAATGCTTTTCCATCATGTCGGGGGAGATGACCTCGACGTAGCCTGCCTCCTGCTGGCGGCGGCGCATGTACGAGATCAGCGTCTGGAACAGTGTCCAGCCCTTCGCATGCCAGAAGACGGAGCCGGGGGCTTCCTCCTGGAAGTGGAACAGGTTCATCTCGCGGCCAAGCTTGCGATGGTCGCGCTTCTCGGCTTCCTCGATGCGGTGCAGGTGCTCTGCGAGTTGTTCTTCAGTGGCCCAGGCGGTGCCGTAGATGCGCTGGAGCATGGCGTTATTCGAATCGCCGCGCCAATAGGCCCCAGCGACACTCATCAGCTTGAACGCCTTGCCGACATGCCCTGTCGATGTCATGTGCGGGCCGCGGCACAGGTCGAGCCACTTGCCTTGCCTATAGATCTTGAGGCTCTGGTCCGCGGGGATCGCGTCGACGAGTTCGACCTTGTAGTTCTCGCCGGCCTTACGGAAGAATTCCTTGGCCTCGTCGCGCGACCAGATCTCCTTCGTAAAGGCATCGTTGCGGGCGATGATCTCAGCCATCTTCCTTTCGATTCTGGCGAGGTCTTCGGGCTGGAACGGCTCGTTCTTGGCGAAGTCGTAATAGAAACCGTTGTCGATCACCGGGCCGATCGTCACCTGCGTTCCGGGCCACAGTTCCTGCACGGCCTCGGCCATGACGTGGGCGGCATCGTGGCGGATCAACTCCAGCGCTTCCGGGTCGGTGCGCGTGATGATGCGGATGTCGGCGTCGGCTTGAATTGGGTCGGCCAGGTCGACAAGCTCGCCGTTAAGCACCAGCGCCACGGCCTTTTTGGCAAGCGACTTGGAGATCGATGCCGCGAGGTCTTTCCCGGTCGTGCCCTTTTCAACGGGACGAACGGCGCCATCGGGAAATTTCAGATTGATTTCAGCCATGGTCGTGGCCCTCCTCTCAATCGCTGCATACCGCGCAGGTAAGATGGGTTGATAGGTCTTTACTGGTTCACACTGTCCTTTGCTCAACACTGCGCAAGCTTGTGTTGACGGTCTGAAGTCGTGTGAAGCTGGTTCGTCCACACTGCTATGCTCAACACTGAGCAAATTGGTGTAGACGAGCTAAAGCCGTGTGGAGTCGAGTGCGGTTGTTCCGGAGATCGCACCGGTCATGTAGGCGTCTTCTGGCAGAATTCGAGGGATCAGGGAAGGGGAAGCGCTCCGGATCATGACGAACGAGCAAACGGCCCTGAATTGGACCGCAAGAAAGCGAGCCAGATCGTTTTGGGCTCAACGATGCAATGGTTCGTTGCCCTACCGGTTGTCGACATCCTTGATGGCTTGTTCCGCGACTTTTTGCGGCGATCCGCCCAGCCGGATTAACGAGAGTATTCGTTTCGCCAGGCTTTGGCGCTTCATTTCGCTCGGCGGCGCCCCGTGCTTTTCGACGTGCTGCTGCTCTGCCGCATCAAGAGCTTCGGCGGCCCTCCGGATTGTCGTCGGTCCAAACGATTCGTCTTCGTCGTTCGCAGCCATTTCGACCTCTTTTGTTCCTGCAGGTTCGAGACTACACCATTCGTCGGATAAATGTCATTGCATACCGCGGAGTACCGAGGTTGTCGGCGGTGGGAAAGTCCGGTGTCCGCGGCAACGACGAGGCTCGAGACGATCTTGGGGTGCGCTGTTTTGACGACGAACATCTTCCCTCCCGAATTCGCGCGTTAGCTCCATCGGTGCAAGTCGTCCGCCGGGCCGGCGCCTGACAACGCGGCGACCGCACTTCACAATGCTGGGAGAATAACGCCATGAAACCATTGACCGCCGTGCGAACCGCGCTGATAGCGCTCGTTGCCCTGATTTCGCTATCGTCCGCCAGTCATGCCGACCGGGGCTATGTATCGCTGACGATCTACAAGGCGGGCTGGATCATCGGCGGGTCCGGAGGTGGCGGCACCCTCGAATTCCACGGCCAGACCTACGGATTGTCGGTCGGCGGACTGGACTACGGCCTTGTCTTCGGCGGTTCCAAGACCGTGCTGCACGGGCGGGTCAAGAACATCAGCCATCCCTCGGATGTCGAAGGCATCTATGCTGCTGCCGGTGCGGGACTTGCCGTCGGAGAAGGGGCGCGCGCCATCGTGCTGACCAACCAGAAGGGCGCCGTGCTCGAACTCAGCGGCAGACAAGTCGGGCTGATCGCGAACCTGGACCTGAGCGGGCTTGCGATTACGCTCGATTAGGGCACCGTCGGCACATGGCATGCCGCCGCGAAAGGAGGACTTCCGGTTTCGTTCCGGGCCTGGCTATTTCGCCAGCCGCAACAACGCGGCCCCGGTCAGCGTCACGACCGTCGAAACCACCTTGCCGAGGTCGAGGCGCTCCTTCAGGACAAACACGCCGAGCAGCAGCGCGAACACCATGCTGGTTTCGCGCAGCGCCGTGACCAGTGGAATGGGCGCCTGCGTGAAGGCCCACACGACGATGGCGTAGGCGATGAAGGACGCCGAGCCGCCAACAAGCGTCAACATTCGCGCATTCGCGGCCATCCGCCGCACGACGCCCGGCCGGACGATCGCCATCGCCGCTGCCCAGACCATGGCGTTGATGATCGACAGCCACGCATAGAAGGTGACCGGACTGCCCGCGACACGTGCGCCCCATCCATCGTTCAGCGAATAGCCGGCGATGAAGCAGCCCGTGATGAGAGCCGAGATGGCGGCGGGTGCGTTGCGCAGGCCATCGGCGCGGCGGACGAGTGTAACGCTGATGATCCCGGCCGCGATGAGCAGGATGGCCGCGTACTGCACGCTGAGGAGTTCGACCCCGAGAAAGGCGACCGATATCCCTGTGACGATGAGTGGGGCAACCCCGCGCGCAATCGGATAGACCTGGGTCAGGTCGCCGAGGCGATAGGACATCAGCAGGAACGATTGATAACCGAAATGCGCCACCGCGCCCGCGATGAGATAGGGCCAGCAGGCGATGTCCAATGCTGGAAAGAAGAACAACGCGAGGACGGCAAATGGGACATGGCCGATGACGATCGCGGACATCGACACGAACTTGTCGTGGCCGCCTTTGACGAGCACGTTCCAGGACGCATGCAAGGCCGCCGCCAGCAGCACTGCGAAGAAGACCGTTGCGGGCATCGTGGTGTGTGACCTTGCGTGGGAGGGTTGTTCTGCATTTTTGGAGCATCAACGAGCATAAGAGATCACTTCTTGCGATCGATTCCCGCACCCGTGATTGTTGCGATCGCCGGGTGCTGATCCGTTTTCGGCTGCCCGTGGTTACTCCTCCTTGGCTGCCGACGCTGCCTGAGTTACTTGCCGCGAGTTGATAGATCGGATCCGTATGATGCGTAACCGGGAATGACGCATGACCTTCATATCCGCGCAGCGCTGCCTCGACACTCCAGGTCAATTCGCCTATCCAAGGAGCAATTCATTCGAAGGGGAGCTTGTCGGATATGTCGAAGGCGATGATCGTCGATGCGGGCGGAGGCTTCGAGAAGGTGAATTTGGGCCAGCGGGAGGCGCACGCCCCGGGTCCGGGCGAAATCAAGGTGCGGCTGCATGCCTCGTCCCTCAACTATCACGACTACGTCGTCGTCAGCGGCGTGTGGGGTCCGGCTGAGCCGCGCATACCCATGGCCGATGGCGCCGGTGAAGTCGTCGCCGTCGGACAGGGCGTGAGCGAGTTCTCGACCGGTGATGCCGTTGTCAGCACGTTTTTTCCAACGTGGCTCGATGGCGTGCCGCAGGTCGACAGCTTCGCGACGGTCCCCGGCGACGGTGTCGATGGCTATGCCCGCGAGGAAGTCACCGCGCCCGCAACGTCGTTCACGCATGCGCCGAAGGGCTGGTCGCATACTGAGGCGGCGACTTTGACCACAGCCGGATTGACCGCATGGCGGGCGTTGTTCTCCGACGACCATGTGAAGCCGGGCGACACTGTTCTCGTGCAGGGCACCGGCGGGGTTTCTGTTTTTGCGCTGCAGTTCGCCAAGATTGCAGGAGCGACAGTGATCGCCACCTCGTCGAGCGATGAAAAACTCGAGCGCCTGACGGCTCTCGGCGCCGACCAGGTGATCAACTACCGCACCGACCCGACCTGGGGCGAAACGGCCCGCGCGCTGACGGGCGGTCGCGGCGTCGATCATGTCGTCGATGTCGGCGGGCCGGCGACGCTCGATCAATCCATGGCGGCCGTGCGTGTCGCCGGGCACGTCTCGCTGATCGGTATCTTGAGCGGTGTGGAGGGCTCGCTCCAGCTCATACCCGCGCTCGTTCGCCAGATCCGACTGCAAGGCGTGCTGGTCGGCAGCCGGGCGCACCAGATCGAAATGATCCGCGCCATCGACCGCAACGGCATGCGGCCGGTGATCGACAAGGTGTTCCCGCTTGAGGAAATCGTCGCGGCGTTCCGGCATCAGGAAAGCAACCGGCACTTCGGAAAGATCTGCCTGGAATTCTGAGCGATAGGAGCATGCCGGGCGGGAGCTGGGCGGGAATCGGTAGCGCTCTACGATGACCGTTCGACAGGTTGAAGGCGGAAAGCAGCGTACCGCCATTCACGCCTCCCCATCTGCGCCCGTCCACCGCTTTTCCATATGCTTCCCCGTCCAGCGGCCATACCGCCACGGTGCCAACGGGTGGTGCTCCCCGCGGATGTCGGGGACGGGATCGTAACCCGCCGTGCCGCCGGGGCGGCAGCGGGTGAGGCGCGAAACCATCAACCAGAAGCCGCGCCAGGGGCCGTTCCTGTCGATCGATTCAAGTGCGTATTCGGAGCAGGTCGGCAGGTGGCGGCACTGCCAGCCGACGTATGGTTTCAACGTCCAGCGGTAGACATGGATCGGGACTTTGAGAATTTCGCCGAGAAGTTTCACGCGGACCCGCTCGATCCTGCCTTCTGGCGCCCGGCCTCGATCTGCGCCATGGCGTCGAGCACGGCCTCGAACACGAGCAGCGTCGAGGTGTGCCGCGCCTTGTAATCGCGTACCGGTTCGAGGACTGCGAGATCGGCCCAGCGCCCGCCGGGCGGCGGTCCGTTGTCTTTCAGCATGGCGCGCATGTTGGCGGCGACCTCGGTTATCTCCTCCTTCGGGGTGCCGACGATCTCGCGCCCGACGACGGAGGCGGCCGCCTGGCCGAGCAGGCAGGCCTTGACGGTCTGTCCATAACCGGTGACGACGCCGCGTTCCATGGTGAGATCGACCTGCACCGTCGAGCCGCAGAGCTTCGAATGGGCGGATGCGCTGGCATCCGGATTGTCCAGGCGCTCGGATCGCGGAATCGCCGCAGCGAGTTCCAGGATGCGGTTGGAATAGATGGCGTCGAGGTCGGTCATGCGCGATTTTGCCTTGACTGTCGGGGCGGCTGCCGCCTGTCTGTGTCGTGCAGACGAATATAGGCATTTCATCCGCCGGAGCGAAACCTTCGGGTTCGACGGCGAAATGAAGCTAATCCACCGATGCTAGGACGCCGATCACAATCATGCCTGATGATACTCCGATATTCGCGGCTCCCGGCCGTAAACCCGAACTAGAGGAGGGATCGACCTTCACCCCCCGATTCGATGCCGAGGGGCTGATTGCGGCCATCGTGACCGAGGCCGAAACCAATGAAGTGCTGATGTTCGCCTACATGAACGCCGAAGCGCTGCGGCTGAGCGTCGAGACTGCGATCGCGCACTTCTATAGCCGCTCGCGGCGCCGCTTATGGAAGAAGGGTGAAGAGAGCGGCAACCTGCTGCACATCGTGGCGATGCGCACCGATTGCGATCAAGATGTCGTGTGGCTCAGCGTCCGCATCGACGGCCATGGCGCCGCCTGTCACACCGGGCGGAAGTCCTGCTTTTACCGCGACGTGGCGCTCGGCGGTCGCATCGACGGGACTTACCGCCTCTCGAAGCCGGTCTCCGAGCGAGCCTTCGATCCAGGCGAGGTCTACCCCAACAAGGACGAACAGAGCTGAAGCGCCGACGGCTGCACGTTGATCTTGGTTGTATGTGCTCCTGCACCTGGAGCATCATCCGATCGCAAACAGCGATCGCGTAGCGTCGGATGATGGTCTAGCTGTCGGTTAACCCCGCACCGTTATTCTGTCGTGTTAACATCATAGTGTCGACGCGCGAGTCGCCGGCGCCATGCCGGTGATGTTGCAGCTCGTACGTTGTCGGCAGTGCTGGAATGCAGGTTTTGCCGGCAACGCTGCCGGCCCACCGGGGAATATCGGATGGATCGATTGAGAATCGGATTGGCGCTGGGCGGCGGCGCGGCGCGCGGTTGGTCGCATATCGGCGTCCTGCGGGCGCTGGAAGAGGCGGGGATACGGCCGCAAGTCATTGCCGGAACCTCGATTGGGGCCGTCGTCGGAGGCTGTTATGCGGCAGGCCACCTCGACGAGGTCGAGGCCTTTGCCCGCGAACTGACGATGCGCCGGGTCTGGGGTTTCCTCGATTTCAATCTTGCCGGGACGGGGCTCATCACCGGCGGTCGATTGACGGAACGCCTGATCGATACCGTCGGCGGGCAGAAAATGCAGGACCTCGCAATTGCCTTCACCGCTGTTGCAACCGAAATCGGCACCGGACACGAAATCTGGCTTTCGAAAGGCGGGCTCGCCAACGCCATCCGCGCCTCCTACGCGCTGCCGGGCATCTTCAAGCCGGTCAAGATCCGGGGGCGCTGGCTGTTCGACGGGGCGCTCGTCAACCCGGTACCGATCTCGGTGTGCCGGGCGATGGGCGCGCGCTACGTCATCGCGGTCAACCTCAACTTCGATCTGTCCTCGCGCGGCACGCTTGCCCCGCAGGTCGAATTCGATACCGAGCCGGAAGTTGAAACGGATCTGGATGTCGCCCCGCTCGCGAAGGAAACCGGCGGCTTCAACGCGCGCCGGCTGCTGCAGCGCCAGCTTTTCGGTCGCGGCGAGAACGTGCCGGGCATCTCGACGGTGATGGTCGAAGCCTTCAACATCGTACAGGATCGGATCGCCCGGTCGAGACTGGCGGGGGATCCGCCGGATGCGATGATCAGCCCGCGGCTGCACGGCATCAATCTGTTCGATTTTCACCGTGCGGCCGAATTGATCGATCTCGGATACGCGGCAGCGAAGCGCGAGATCGAGACGATCCGCCAGGAAATCGCCGTACGCGAACAATTGGCCGGCAACCGGCACCGGATTACGGCCTGACGCAAGGCCCCGCTCCCAGGAAGTCCTCACCGCTGAGGCCATCATCAAGCGTTGGCCCGCCAGGGCCAGGACCGGACTCGTCGATCAACCGGTGGCGAGATAATCGCGCATGGCGGAGACTTCCATCTCGACCTCGGCGATGTGATGCTTGACGACGTCGCCAATCGAGATGATGCCGACGAGATTGCCGTTCTCGACAACAGGCAGATGGCGGAACCGGCCCTTGGTCATCATTTCCATCAATTCCTCGATGGTCCGCTCGAGACTGCAGATCGTGACGTCGCGGGTCATGAATTCCGACGCCGGACGGCTCAGCACATGTTGACCGCTGGAGGCAATCGCGCGGACGAGATCGCGCTCCGAGACGATTCCGATCACGCCGCCTTGGTCGTCGACGATGACCATGGCGCCAATGCGCCTTTCCGACAGCGCGACCGAAATTTCGAGCAGCGTTGTGCTGGCGTGTGCGGTTGCGACAGCCCTGCCCTTGGCTTTCAACAGCGTTGCTACGTTCATTGCACTCGCCTCCGATTCAAATAGATGCCCCTTGCAATTGCGGCGGACCGGCCGGGGCTTGATTACGTTTGCGTGAATGCTGCTTCAGAATGTCGCAAAACGCAAGGCTCAGTGCACAATCCTCGGCTCGAAACGGGGCTTGGGCGGGGCCGGATCGAAGAAACCGAAGCACAGGAGGCCGGCGAGATAGCCGCCAAAATGGGCCTCCCACGCAATCCCGCCTTCCGCGGCGAGCCCCGGAATTCCAAACGCGGTGACAGCATTCAGCAGAAGGTAAATGGCGGTGACGGCAAGAACCCGCTTGTCGCTCAAAGCCCTCGTTAACCGCATCAGCGGAACCGAGCGGGGACGTTCGCGCAGGGCAGCAATACTGCCCATGTCCATGGCGCTGAACAAGAATCGCATGACCGCCCCCATCATTCCGGAGACGGCGCCCGATGCTCCGACCACGGGAACACCCGCACCCCAGTGAAACCCCATGAACGTCGCCGCGCCGATGATGCCGGTAAAGACGGTCAATGCCAGAAACCTGGCCGTGCCGACGCGCATGGCGATGGCACCGCCGAAGGCCAGGAACCAGACCGAGTTGAACATGAGGTGGATGGCGTCGCCATGGACGAACATGTGCGTGATCCACGACGTCCAGGAAGCGATTTCGCCGCCCGGGATCTGATCAGCAAAACCCGCATAACGTGCCGGCACGAAGGCCAGCGCGATCGTCAGCCAGTCGTCCTCGGCAATGGGCAGGAACTGGCGCACGGCGTGGACGGCGACGAAGATCGCTATGAGCGCAACGACGCTTCCGGGCACGTTGAAGATCGGCTCGCGGTGGGGCTGATGCAATTGAGGCTCCATCATTTTCGCTCTCGGCAGTGCCGGTCGGGACCACCGCCAGGAGCAGGCAGCGTTAACGTCCCGAGGGGCGGCCGGCAAGCTGGCATCCCGCAGAAAGGTCGCGATCGCCGGTGCGGATGGCACGGTTGCTGCTGAGCTCAGCGCACAAGACTGAACAATTGCCAACAACCGTGTCATTTTCGGACAGCGGCGGCGAGACCGATGCAGGTTTTTCGCTTTGCACGCCCGGGGGCACCGACGGAGCGACCGGGCGAAGATGAGAACCGCAACCAACGTAGCTCTCTACGGTTATTGGAACAGCGTCCGCGCCGGGCGCATTGCGCCGCGGCGTTTCGAAATCGAACCTGCACGGATCGCCGATGTTCTCTCCGACACGTTCATTCTTGAATTCCACGCCCCATCCTCATTCGTCTACCGGCTGGCCGGCACCCGCATTTGCGAAACCACAGGCCGCGAGATGCGCGGCGCCAGCTTCCTGGAGGGTTGGCGCGAGACGGATAAGTTCGTGTTGCAACGACATCTGACATCGGTTCGCAAGCTGGGCGCCGTCGCCCGGTTCCTCATCGACGGTGTCTCGGCGCAAAATCGCATGGCGCGTTTCGAGGTCATCATCCTCCCGCTGCTGCATAACGGCGAGGCGATCGACCGGTTCCTGGGAGCCTTCGTTGCCCTCAATCCGCAGCCCTGGCTGGCAACGACGCCGGTCGAAACTTTCCGCATCGTCGAAACCGAACTGACCTACCCCGCCGAGGGATGCGACCTGCCTGAACCGGTGCTGCGCGCAATCCCGAGCGATGCCCCCCAGCCCGCGGTTTTTCCGGGTCTTCGCACCGCCCGCATCGTGCGCCAGGACCGGCGGCAGTTCCGCGTCTACGAGGGCGGGCGCTCAGAGCAGCCCGAGGAGAACACCTGAATATGACTGGCTAAGCGCAGCAATTGTCCCAAAATAATCATGGCCATTAGCTAAACGTTAAAACACCCGGCCGATACTTGAGGGCGTAATCGCAGACCGCCTCATCCCGCTGCGGTCCAGTTGCTCCCTTGCGTCGAGGTTGTTCGATGACTGCCCTACAAGCCCAGGTGACCCGCCGTCCATCCTCGCAGCTAAGGATGCCCGATGTCGATTTCGGCGACCGTCACCGGACCGTGGAACTGGCGCTTCAGGGGCGTTTCATGCGCACCGACAAGTCGGAATATCCCGCCAAGATGATCAGAATCTCGGTTGCGGAAATGCAGATGACTTCGCCGGTCCTGCTGGCTCCGAAAGAGAAAGTCGTCGCTTATTTCGAACACATCGGACTAATCGACGGAGCCGTCGACCGGGTGTTCGAGTCAGGTTTTTCGATGTGCCTCAATATCACCACGCGCAAGCGCGAAAAATTGGCTGCTCAGCTCACCTGGCTGATCAATCGTTCTGAATTTACCGGCCTCGAAGGGCGTCGGCACGAGCGCATCGCGGTTGGCAACAAGCCGGTCACCATGCAGCTCGGTGAACGTGCCGTTCAGTGCGCCCTGCTTGACATTTCGCTGTCGGGCGCTTCGCTGGGTACGCACTTCAGGCCGGTGATCGGCACGGAAGTCGTTGTCGGGATGCAGCACGCCGTCGTGCGCCGTCATCACGACCACGGCATCGGCGTTCAGTTTCTGCAGGTTCAAGAGGCAAATGCCCTGCAGACACTGTTCGACTGATGTGGATTGCCGGAGAGTTCGGCACGGCCCCCAGGGCAGTTGCCGGTTCGAGGCTTAGGGAACGAATGCGGTCTTCGCCGGGTTGGTCTGTTCGCCGGTCCGGTTTTGGTTCTCATGTGAGTTATCTGGAGTTGTTTTCTCAGATGCGTATCGGGGTCATTTTTGCTTTCGCGGCGAGTTTGATGGTGCTTGGCCTGTCTGAGGCGAGCGCCGAACCGCAGACATCCTCCTACTACGGGCAACGGTATTCGCCCTTCATGCGTGCATTCGGCAGCGCGCAACCGCCATACGGCTTCGTCCAGTTCTGCGAGACACAACCGCAGTTTTGCGTCGGACACTGGCCCGTCAACGACCGCTTCGATGCGACGCCCGAACGGCTCAGCGAACTTGACGAGGTCAACCGCACGGTCAACGCGGCGATCACCCCTGTCACCGACATGGAAGCCTATGGGGTCGAGGAATATTGGACGCTTCCGCAAGCCTCGGGCGACTGCGAAGACTATGTGCTGTTGAAGCGCCAAGGGCTGATAGCGCGCGGCTGGCCGGATAGCGCGCTGCTCGTGACCGTCGTGCGCGACGAGCACGGGGATGGACACGCGGTACTGACCGCGCGCACCGCGCAAGGCGATTTCATCCTCGACAACAAGGTTAGCGACGTCCGCATCTGGAGCGCCACGCCTTATCAGTTCGTGATGCGCCAGTCTTACGTGAACCCCAGGGCCTGGGTGTCGCTGGAAGAAGTCGTGCGCGATGATCCGGTCGTAACCGCGGGCCAGACCTCGAAGCGTTGATCCTATGACCAAAAGGCTGCCGCTCCATAACCTTTGCCGAGGTTACGACGACCTTTCCCCCGGCAGGTGGACCCGTGGCCCAAGCATGAGCGCCTTTGGTCCGGGATCGGCCGGCGTGCGATCCTGGCGAGACCGAGACGAGAGGAAACCAAGGTACGGCAGCCGCATTACCGGCAGCTCAAGCGTGCTGCGCGCGCAGCTTATCCTTGAAGCGCTGCCAGTTCTGCACATAGCGCCCGGCGGTGGCTTTGACTTCGGCGACCTGTTCGGCGGTCAGTTCGCGTACCACGCGGCCCGGTGAACCGACGACGAGGGAGCGCGGCGGGATCACCTTGCCCTCGGGGATCAGCGAATTGGCGCCGATGAGCGACCCTTCGCCAATAACCGCGCCATTGAGCACAATCGAGCCAATGCCGACGAGGGCGCCAGGCCCCACCGTGCAGCCGTGCAGCATGACCATATGGCCGATGGTGCAGTCGGGATGGATTGTCATCGGATAGCCGGGGTCCGTGTGGAGGACGCAGTTCTCCTGGATGTTGACCCGTTCGCCGAGGACGATCGCTTCGTTATCGCCCCGGATCACCGTGCCGAACCACACGCTCGCATCCTCGCGGATGTCGACGTTGCCGATCACTGTTGCGTTAGGGGCGACCCAGTAGCGGCCGTTGGCGGGGGTCTTCACCTCTGCGTCGAGGGCGTAGAGCGGCATGGTCGAGATTTTTCCCGGTCAGACGTCTTCAAGATCCATTTCGAGGATGGCCATCTGCAGCTGGTACTCGATCTCGCCCTCGTCCTCGATGCGGTACAGCGTGGCGATGAACTCGTCGCCGATGAAGACTTCCGCCATGTCGGCCTTCTTAGGCTGCGCGCGCAGGCCGATGTTCTTCAAGCCGAAGGTCTTGCGCAGATAGGCTTCGATTTTGGCGAGTTCCGTCTTGTCCACGGGTCTGGTCTCCTTGGTGTCGTGCTTCGATATGCGTGCGGGCCGTTATGGCGGTCAGGACCCGTTCGTGTCCAGGCCCGGCATATCGAGTTGCTGGACCATCGAACTTGCCGGCTCCGAGCAGCCAGCAGGGCCGACGATGCGGGCCGGCACGCCGGCCACCGTCACTTCGGAGGGGACGTCTTTCAGGACCACGGAACCGGCCGCCACGCGCGAGCAGCAGCCTATCGTGATGTTGCCGAGGATCTTGGCGCCAGCGCCGATGAGGACGCTGTTGCCGATCTTGGGATGGCGGTCGCCCGATTCCTTGCCGCTGCCGCCGAGCGTGACGCCGTGCAGGAACGAGCAGTTGTCGCCGACGACAGCCGTCTCACCGACGACGAAACCGGTGGCGTGGTCGAGCATGATGCCCTTGCCGAAGCGGGCAGCAGGGTGGATGTCGACGCTGAACAGCTTTGAACTTTGACTTTGCAGATAGAGCGCGAAGTCCTTGCGGCCCTTGACCCAGAGCGCGTGGGCGAACCGGTAGGTGACGAGGGCGTGGAAGCCCTTGAAGTACAGCATCGGCTCGATGAAACGGTCGCAGGCCGGGTCGCGCTCATAGACGGCGGCGAGATCTGCCCGCAGGGCCGTGCCGAGATCCGGCAATTCGTCCAGCACGCGCCCGAAGGTCTTGGAGATGAGGCCGGCATCGACGTCGGTGTGATTGAGGCGCTGGGCAAGCCGGTGAATGATCGCCTCCTCCAGTGTGTCCTGTCCGAGCACGGTCGCGAAGACGAACGACCCCAGTGCGGGTTCTGCGCGCATCACCGCTTCGGCTTCCTCGCGCACGGACCGCCAGACCGGATCCTGGTTTGAGGCTTCATCGGTCGGCAGCTTGTGGATCTTCTGGGCCATGGGAGACACCTTTAGGGAATTCGGCTCGCCGGAGACAACGTGCCCGATTG
>JAHJQI010000047.1 GCA_018819265.1 Alphaproteobacteria bacterium | reverse complement strand
TCATAGCCGCAACCTCGTCCGATTTTGGCGCGACATCAGGGCCACTAGCAACATCAATGGCTTAGTGAGGCGTTTATCGCGCCTTAGTTGACTCAAACCTCGCCGCACCATCGGTCAACTAAGGCGCGACGCCTCACTAGCGCAAGGCATCTTGCGTTGCCCCGATCAAAAATGATTAGATATTTTGCAAATAATTCAAGCCGATACATCAGGGAAGGACCGCCTTAATGGCCGCAACCGAAAGCCGGTATGACGACGTCTACAGGTTCTGGCAGCGGGATCCGGAGGCGTTCTGGGGGGAGGCTGCCCGGGACGTAGACTGGTACAGGCTCTGGGACGATGTGTTCGATCCCTATTCGGGCCAATATGGCCGGTGGTTTGCCGGGGCCGAGTGCAATACCGCCTACAACTGCCTCGACCGACACGTCGAAGCCGGACGGGGAGACCAGGCTGCGCTGATCTACGACAGCCCGGTCACCGGCACGACGAAGACCTACACCTACAACGAGCTGACCGACGAAGTCGCGACGCTTAGCGCCGTGCTCGTCGATGTCGGCGTGAAGACCGGCGACCGGGTCATCATCTACATGCCGATGATCGCAGAAGCGGTGATGGCAATGCTGGCCTGCGCGCGGATCGGGGCGGTGCATTCGGTCGTGTTCGGCGGGTTTGCGGCAAACGAACTGGCAACGCGCATCGACGATGCCAAGCCGGTCGCCATCATGTCGGCGTCGTGCGGGATCGAAGGCTCGAAGGTCATCGCCTACAAGCCGCTGCTCGACAAGGCGATCGAGCTGGCCAAGACGAAGCCTTCGGCGTGCATCATTCTGCAGCGGCCGCAGGCCGAAGCCTCGATTATCCCGGGGCGCGACTACGACTGGGCGCAGGCTGTGGCGCTGACCAGATCGCGCGGGCGCAAGGCAGGGCCGGTGGCGGTCAAGGCGACCGATCCGCTGTACGTGCTCTATACATCCGGGACGACGGGCCAGCCGAAAGGCGTCGTGCGCGACAATGGCGGGCACATGGTCGCGCTGAAGTGGACGATGAAGAATTTCTACAACATCGATCCGGGCGAAGTGTTCTGGGCGGCCTCCGACGTCGGCTGGGTCGTCGGGCACTCCTACATCTGCTATGCGCCGCTCCTGCATGGCGCGACAACGCTCGTCTACGAAGGCAAGCCGGTCGGCACGCCGGATGCCGGCGCATTCTGGCGGGTCATCGCGCAGCACAAGGTGGTGTCCTTGTTCACCGCGCCGACCGCCTTCCGCGCGATCAAAAAGGAAGACCCCAATGGCAGCCTGATCGGCAAGTACGACCTGTCGTGCCTGCGGGCGTTGTTCCTGGCCGGCGAGCGGGCGGACCCTGAAACGCTCAAGTGGGCCGAGGAAAAACTCAAGGTGCCGGTGATCGATCACTGGTGGCAGACGGAAACCGGCTGGTGCATTGCGGGTAACCCGGTCGGTCTCGGACTGCTGCCGGTCAAGCACGGTTCGCCGACAGTGGCGATGCCCGGTTTCGAACTGCACGTCCTCGACGACAACGGCAAGCGCCTCGGGGCGAACGAGCAGGGCACTATCGCCATCCCATTGCCGATGCCGCCGGGATGCCTGCCGACGCTGTGGGGCAACGACAAGCGCTTCCGCGAAAGCTACCTGACGCAATTCGAAGGTTATTATTCGACGTCGGATGCCGGCTATCTCGACGAGGACGGATACGTCTACGTGATGGCGCGGACGGACGACGTCATCAACGTCGCCGGACACCGTCTGTCGACCGGGCAGATGGAAGAGGTGGTGGCGCGCCATCCCGACGTTGCCGAGTGCGCGGTCATCGGAGTGGCCGACGCGCTCAAGGGCCAGTTGCCGGCAGGCTTCCTGGTTCTCAACGCCGGCGTCTCGCGTGATCACAAGGAGATCGAAAACGAGGTCGTGTCGCTGGTCCGCAACGACATCGGTCCGGTGGCGGCGTTCAAGAACGTCATGGTGGTGCAGCGGCTGCCGAAAACGCGCTCGGGCAAGATCCTGCGCGCGACAATGCGCAAAATCGCCGACGGCGAACCGTGGACGACACCGGCAACGATCGACGATCCGGCGATCCTCGATGAGATCAAGGGCGTGCTGGCCGGACGCGGCATGGGGGCGTAGCGTGCGCCCTCACAAAAGAAAGGCCGGGTGGAGCAGCCCCACCCGGCCCTATTCATGTCGCGCGGATTGTCTCGATCAGCCCTTGAGGGCTTCGAGCATCTCGAACTTCTCGGCGAGCAGATAGTAGAACACGACGCGATGCTTGCGGCGGGTGTCCTTCATGCGCTCGCAGACTTCGGCGATGGCCGCGTCGAGCGTTTCGTCGTCAAGCTCAAGGGCGAGCTTCTTCTTCATGAAGCTGTCGCGGACACGGGCAAGTTCGTCCTTGCTCGAGCATGAAACGAGAGAAGCGTCGGTGCTGCGCAACGCGATGCCGCAGAATTTGACGATTGCCTCGACGACGCCGGCGTCGGCGGCATCGACATAGGCGGAGAGGCCGTAATCTTCGGCAGGTACTTCCCCTTCTTCTTCCCCTTCGGCCGATTCGCCGGGGGCTGCCTCATCGGCGGTTTCGCCCGCGACGTTGCCGGCTGCAAACGATACTTCCGGCTGGTCGTCATCGTCGTTCGAGAATTCGGGGAACTCGACGTCGGGCTGGTCGCCGGAGGCGTCCGCGTCCTGGCCGCTCGACAGCTTCTGCAGGCTGGCAAAGACTTCGGCTTCCTCCTCGGCCTCGGACTGGCCGCGCACGGGTTCAAAGTCAGGCTGCGGTCCAAGGCCGGGGACGGTCTCGGAAGCCGGCAGGAGCCCGCCGCCGGGCATCGGGGCACCTGGCGGGCGATTGGCTTCGACGCGCTTGGCCGCCTTCTGCACCTCGGCGTCGAGATCGACCTGTTTGCACAGCCCCAGCGTGACCGGATCCTGCGGAACCAGGTTCGGCGAATTCCAGTGCGTGCGGTCGCGGATCTGGGTGATGGTCGGTTTGGTCGTGCCGACAAGCCGGATGATCTGGCTGTCTTTCAGTTCGGGATGCTGGCGCAGCAGCCAGAGAACGGCGTTGGGCCGATCGTGACGGCGCGAAACCGGCGTATAGCGCGGGCGCTTCTTGCGCGTCGAGGTCTGCGGCAAAATGACCTTCTGCTCGGCCATGCGCAGCTTGTGGCTGGAGTCGGCCTCGCCGCGTTCGATTTCGTCGCGGGTCAACTGGCCGGACGACACCGGGTCCATTCCTTTGATCCCCTGCGCGACGTCGCCGTCTGCAATGCCTTTGACTTCAAGTGGATGCAGGCCGCAAAGGTCGGCAATCTGGTCGAATGTCAGGGCGGTGTTGTCGACGAGCCAGACGGCAGTCGCCTTCGGCATCAGGGGCTTGCGATCGCTCATAGGTTCTCTTTTCTGGTCCGCGGCGGCTGGAATTCC
Source organism: Alphaproteobacteria bacterium (assembly GCA_018819265.1). Lineage (GTDB taxonomy): Bacteria > Pseudomonadota > Alphaproteobacteria > Rhizobiales > Hyphomicrobiaceae > Filomicrobium. Next base: position 99,803 of record JAHJQI010000047.1, on the reverse strand, counting down.
ACGCCGGCAGGCCAATGATTCGGATATCGAGGCTTCAGGGAGGCTGCTACATAAGCGCGGAAGGGCCCGGAATGCAAGGCGTTTGGTCATTGCTGGCGCGGAATTGCGAACTTGGGACTAACGCCCCGGTTGTGCGCAGCACCATCCATAACTAGTGTAGCGAATCTAACGTTTGGTACCCACTTGCGGCTGGCGTATCGACCAAACGTTAGATGCAAAAGCTACACTAGAATCATAGGTTTGCTAGTGTTCCTTATGGTTCCGACATTTGCTCTTGGACCTGCTGCAACGGGAAGCAAATGTCAGAACCGGAACACTAGTGTAGCGAATCTAACGTTTGGTACCCACTAGCGGCTGGCGTATCGACCAAACGTTAGATGTAAAAGCTACACTAGAATCATAGGCTTGCTAGTGTTCCTTGCGGAACACTAGTGTGGCCAACTCAGTGCGCGCCCGAACCGCCGGCCGCACTCCCGCGCTGGGCGGCCTGGAGCGAAGCAAATTGTCGGTTGAGACGGGCAAAACGTTCTACTTCGAAGATCTCGAACTCGGCATGGATGCATTCGTGTCGAAGTCGGTGACGATGGAGGATATCGAGAAGTTCGCCAGTGTCTCGGGCGACTACAACCCTGTGCATCTCGACCGGGCATACGCAGCCGGCACGATCTTCAAGGACGTCATCGCACACGGATTGCTGACGGCAAGCTACATTTCGACCGTGTTCGGCATGAAAATGCCGGGGCCGGGTGCGATCTATGTCGCGCAATCGCTGAACTTCAAGGCGCCTGTCAGGGTCGGCGACGAAGTCCTGGCGCGCGTCGTCGTCGTCGACCTGATGCCGGCCAAGCGGCGCGCGCGGTTCGACTGTATCTGTACCGTCAGCGGCAAGGTGGTGCTGGATGGGGAAGCCATCATGATGGTGCCGGCGCGGCCGGAGTAAAACCTGGCACATGATCGTGACGGCTCGGGAAACGGGTCCGGGAAGCGGGACTTGCAAGGCACGCGCATGACCGCTTTAGTGCCGACCGGCGAATAGCGACCGAAGGCTCCTCCAGTCACCATGCTCATTTTGCGCGACGGCGATGATGCTCCAGAGTCGGCACGAGGCGGCGCTGTCGCCATCGGCAATTTCGACGGCGTGCATCGTGGCCACAAGGCGCTGATCGCCAACGTGCTGGGCGAGGCGCGAAGCCGCGGCGCGCCCGCCGGTGTGATTATTTTCGAGCCGCATCCGAGCGCGTTCTTCCGTCCCGACGAACCGCACTTCCGGTTGACGCCGCTGCCTGAAAAACTGCGGCTGCTGGCCGGGCTCGGGCTCGATTTCGTGGTGGTTCTCGATTTCAACGCGGCTCTCGCCGGCATGAGCGCGCAGCAGTTCATCGAGGATATCCTGGTCGCGCGCCTCGGGGTCACCCACGTCGTCATCGGCTACGACTTCTTCTTTGGCCGCAAGCGCAGCGGTACGGCCGAAACAATGCTCGAAGCCGGGAAAGCTGCCGGGTTCACGACAAGCATCGTGGCGCAGCAGGCCGAAGACGGCGAGGTCTTTTCCTCGACCGCGATCCGGCTGCATCTGGCACAGGGAGACGTGGCGGGGGCGGCGCGCCTGCTCGGCCACTGGTGGCGGGTCGGCGGTCAGGTTTCGGAGGGCAACAAGCTCGGCCGCGACCTGGGTTTTCCGACGGCAAATGTGGATTTGCCGGCGGGGACGTCCCTGAAACACGGCATCTATGCGGTCCGGGTCATGCTCGGCAACGGGGCCTGCCATGAAGCGGGAGATGGCGAGGCGAAGCCTTTCAGCGTGTTGGCGGGGGTTGCCTATTTCGGCGGGAGACCGAGCGTCGACAATGGCCCGGCGCGGCTCGAAGTATTCATCCTCGATTTCGAAGGGGACCTTTATGGACAGGAGATCGCCGTCGAGTTTGTCGGCTTCGTGCGGGGCGACATGCGCTTCGAGAACCTCACGGCCATGACGGCGCAGATGGCCCAGGACTGCGACAAGGCTCGCGAAATCCTGAAGTCGGCGTCGCCGTGCCGACTCGCGGACGCGCAGCGGGACTGTTAGTGTGGCAGTCGCGGGCTAAAGGGACATTCCACGAGAATACTTCAGGTTGACCGCATCGGCTGTTGCGCTTGGCGATGGCGGCGCGCCCACAGGAGAATTCATGGAAGAGCAGCTGCCGTTTCTTCTGCTGATTGCAATCGTGACGATGGCCGCCGTGCTCTCGGGGCTGTTCATGGCGTGGCTGAAACAGCCGCCGATGGTCGGATACATTATCGCCGGGCTCTTTCTTGGCCCCGCCGGCATCGGGTTCATGCCGCAGGTGGATGCCGTGCCGCTGATCGCCGAGTTCGGCGTGTTGTTCCTGCTGTTCGTCATCGGCATGGAGATCAGCCTCAAGGCGTTCATCGCCGATCTGCGGCCGGCCGTGCTGACCGTCATCGGGCAGCTTGGCGTCGCACTGATGGCGATGCTGGTGTTTGGGGCGGTACTCAACTGGCGGCCCGAGCAGATTGTTCTGCTGGCGTTTGTCGTCACCATGTCGTCGACGGCGGTCGCCCTGAAAATCCTCGAGGATATCGGGGAATTGCGGGGCGAACTCGGGCGGCTGGTGGTGGCCGTGATGATCGCGCAGGACATCGCCATCGTGCCTATGCTGATCATCGCCAATGCATTCGACAATGGCGGCACTTTCGAACTCTCGACCCTCGTTACGGTTGCGCTGGCGATCGCGTTTCTCGTCGGTTTCATCGCGTTCTTCGGGCCCAAGGGAAAGCTGCATTTCCCGTGGCAGGAGCAGATCCTCGGGCGGGTCGAAATGGTGACGCTGGTTGCGTTGCTGGTTTGCTGCACACTGGCGGTCATAACCGGGGTAGCGGGAATGTCGCCTGCCTATGGTGCGTTCGTGGCAGGCCTTATCATCGGCAAGACAACGCTTCGGGCCGAGGCGATCCGCGCCATGGAGCCGATCCAGGGCGTGTTGATGGTGTGCTTCTTCGTTGCCATCGGGCTATTGCTGGACGTTGGCTTCATCATGGCGAACCTGGGCCTGGTTTCAGTGTTCGTGCTCGGGGCGCTGCTGTTGAAGTCGGTAGCGAATATTCTCATCCTGCGACTTGCGGGCTTGGATTGGTCGACGGCCTATCAGGCCGGTCTGATCATGGGGCAGATCGGAGAATTCTCGTTCGTTCTGGCGGCCGTGGGCCTGGCGAACGGCGTGCTCGATCCGGTCGGCTACAAGCTCGCCATATCGGTGGTGGTGTTGTCGCTGTTGTTCTCGCCGATTTGGACGCAAGCGGTAAAACATGCCCACGACGCCACCGAACAAGGCTTCGGGTCGCTGAGAATGGCGTTCTTTCCCGGCGCGATCGGGATTGCCCGGGAGAAGTCGTCGCATGACGTTGAGCCGACGGCAGCGGACGTGACAAAACAGCGCGAACGCGAAGAGACCTAAGGGGCGTTGCGGGGGCTGTTCGCTTCGCGGGTGGTTTTCGCGGGGCTGCTGGCGTTGTGGCGCCGGCGTGGTAGAACGCGCTTCGAACACTTCCGAAATCGATTTGGCTGAAAGACAGATGGCAAAGAAAGACCGTGGCGGCGCGCCGCAATCGCAAGGCGAGGGCCGCGACTGGGGCAAGACGCTCTACCTACCACAGACCGAATTTCCGATGCGCGCCGGGTTGCCGAAGCTCGAACCCGAACTGCTGGCGCGATGGGAGAAGATCGGGCTCTACTCCAAGCTGCGGGAGGCAGGCAAGGGCCGGCACAAGTTCGTGCTGCACGATGGGCCTCCTTATGCCAACGGCAACATCCACATCGGGCATGCGCTGAACAAGATCCTCAAGGATCTCGTCGTCAAGTCGCAGCAGATGCTGGGCCACGATTGCAACTACGTGCCGGGCTGGGACTGCCACGGCCTGCCGATCGAATGGAAGATCGAGGAGCAGTACCGCGCCAAGGGCAAGAACAAGGACGAAATTCCGGTCAACGAGTTCCGCGCGGAATGCCGCGAGTTCGCGGCCCATTGGGTCGATATCCAGCGGGAGGAATTCAAGCGGCTCGGCGTCGTCGGCGACTGGTCCAATCCATACCTGACGATGGCCTATCCGGCGGAGGCGACGATTGCCGCCGAGATCATGAAATTCGCCATGTCGGGGCAGCTTTATCGCGGTTCGAAGCCGGTGATGTGGTCGGTCGTCGAGAAGACGGCACTGGCCGAAGCGGAGGTCGAGTATCACGACTACACCAGCGATCAGGTGTGGGTGAAGTTTCCTGTTAAGTCGATCAATTTGCAGGGATATGATCCAGCCAGTTGGGGTATGAGCGATCAAGCTTGGTCCCCAGAAGAGATCATTGACTACTTGTCTGATGCTGCGGTTTTGATTTGGACGACGACACCTTGGACGATCCCTGGAAATCGAGCTGTAAGTTATTCGAAGAATATCAAATATCGAGTGTATGAAGTTCGAGAGACTGAGCCAGGTAAGTGGGCGAAAAAGGCCGACAAATATGTCCTAGCAGAAACCCTAGCAGAACAGGTTTTAGACAAGGCCGGTGTTACATCTTTCCTGTCTTTCGGTCCTGTCGCTCCAAGCTGGCTTGACTGCGCCCACCCGCTTCGCGGCAAGGGCTACGATTTCGACATTCCGCTGCTCGATGGCGATCACGTTACCGACGATACCGGAACGGGCTTCGTGCACACAGCGCCGGGGCACGGTTCCGACGACTACATCATCTGGACTGCGAACCAGAAGGCGCTGCGGGATCGCGGCATCGATACGACGATCCCCTTCACGGTCGACGCCGATGGCGTCATGACCGATCAGGCGCCGGGCTTCACGGGCAAGCGCGTCCTCAAGGAAAACGGCGACAAGGGTGATGCCAACGAGGCGGTGATCAAAGCACTTGCCGACGCCGGCATGATGGTGGCGCGGGCACGCCTCAAGCACCAGTATCCGCATTCGTGGCGGTCGAAGAAGCCGGTCATCTTCCGCAACACGCCGCAGTGGTTCATCCGCATGGATGGCGGGATCGGTGGCCTCCCCGACACCGTCATCCCCGGCTTGGCCGGGGATCTGTCCACGTCTCAATCTGCGGCCAAGGATGACGTCAAAACGGACGCTTGGACGGATCCCCGCCTTCGCGGGGATGACGAGGGTGTGGGCGGGGACGGGGACGGTGAGGTGCGCGGGGATGGCGAGGGTCGGGGCGTGGGCGGGGACGAGGGTCGGGGCGGGGACGAGGGTCGGGGCGGGGACGGGTATGGCGAGGGGCGCGGGGATGACGAGGGTGTGGGTGGCAGCGTTGGAGGCAATCGCTCGTTGCGCGAGATAGCGCTCGACGAAATCAAACGGGTCGAGTGGGTGCCGGCGGCAGGCGAGAAACGCATCACCGGCATGATCGCCAACCGGCCGGACTGGGTCGTGTCGCGGCAGCGCGCCTGGGGGGTGCCGATCGCGGTGTTCCGCAATCTTGAAACCGAAGAGATCATTCCCGGACCGAGCTTCGCGAGGTCGGCGGAACTGAGCCGGCGCATCCACGACGCATTCGCCGAAAAGGGCGCGGATGTGTGGTTCGAAGACGGCGCGAAAGAGCGTTTCCTTGATGGGCTGGTTGATGACCCGGCCCAATGGGAACAAGTGCGCGACGTGCTCGACGTGTGGTTCGATTCAGGTTCGACGCACGCCTTCACTCTCGAAGATCCAGAGCACTTTCCCGGCCTTGCCGATATCCGCAGAGCCAAGGACGGCGGGCATGACCGGGTGATGTATCTCGAAGGCTCCGACCAGCATCGCGGCTGGTTCCACTCCTCGCTGCTGGAATCCTGCGGGACGCGCGGAGGCGCCCCCTACGACGTTGTTTTGACCCACGGTTTCGTCCTCGACGAGAAGGGGCAGAAAATGTCGAAATCGCTGAAGAACGTGACGGCACCGCAGGAAGTCATCGAGACGTCGGGGGCGGATATCCTGCGGCTGTGGGTGGCGGCATCCGACTATTCGGACGATCTCAGGATCGGCCCCGAGATCATGAAGACGTTCTCGGAAACCTACCGGAAGATGCGCAACACGGTGCGCTGGATGCTGGGGGCGCTGGCGCATTTCGATGAAGCCGACCGGGTCGATGTCGCCGACATGCCGGAACTGGAAAAGCTGATGCTGCACCGGTTGTCCGAGATCGGGCCGGAGGTGCGCACGGCGTATGCGGCCTACGACTACCGCAAGGTCGTCGCGCTGATGAGCCAATTCCTCAACACGGACCTGTCGGCGTTCTACTTCGATATCCGCAAGGACGCGCTCTACTGCGATGCGCCGTCGAGCGTCCGGCGCAAGGCGGCGCTGACGGTGATCGACGAGATCTTCAAGGCGACGACGCTTTGGCTGGCGCCGATCCTCTCGTTCACGGCGGAAGAAGCCTGGCTGTCGCGGTATCCTGCAGACGAGGGTTCCGTCCACCTGCAGGATTTTCCGCTGATCCCGCGCTTGTGGCGCAACGAAGAGGTCGACGAGCGCTGGGACAGGGTGCGGGCGGTGCGCCGCGTGGTGACGGGCGCGCTTGAAATCGAACGGGCCGACAAGCGAATAGGGTCCAGTCTCGAAGCCGCTCCGGCCGTCTATATCGCGGATAACGAGCTGTTGGCTGCGATCGGAAACGTCGACATGGCCGAAGTCTGCATCACCAGCGGTATAAAGATCGTTGCGGGAGAGGCGCCGGAAGGGGCGTTCAAACTCGCGGAGGTGCCAGGGGTTGCTGTAGTCTCAAAGCGGGCCGAGGGGACGAAGTGCGCGCGCTCGTGGAGGGTCACGCAGGATGTCGGCAGCGATGCCGATTATCCCGACCTTTCCGCACGCGATGCCGCCGCCATGCGTGAGATCGACGGGAAGGCCGCGTGATGGTTAGGGGCGTGGAAGCCAACAAACAGAACGCGATCGCGTTCTACGATCTGATGTTCAATCAATGCCGACCGCAAGAGGCGATCGACCTATATGCAGGCGAAACCTACATCCAGCACAATCCGCATGTGGGTGACGGAAAGCAAGCGTTCGTGGCCTATTTCGAGAAGATGGCGCGCGACTATCCAGGAAAGTCGGTGACGTTCAAGCGGGTCTTCGCGGATGGCGACCACGTCATCTTGCAATGCCACCAGCATTGGCCGGGGGATCACGACTATGCGGGAATCGATATCTTCCGCTTTGATGATGCCGGGAAGGTCGTCGAGCATTGGGATGTCCTGCAGATTATTCCGTCCACGTCGGCCAACGACAACACCATGTTCTAATCTAACGTTGCAACGCGAGCGGATGAAACAGCGCATGGAGCACACACTGGGGCGGTCCTGGTTCTGGGGGCGATATTCGGCGCTGGGCTTTTGGACGGTCCTGATTACGCTGGTGCTCGATCAGGCGCACAAATGGTGGATGATCCTTGGCGTCGGCATGAAGGAGGGAGAGCGGTTCTCGGCGATGCCGTTCCTCGACATCGTCTATGTCAAGAATACCGGCATCAGCTATTCGATGTTCGACAGCGCGGCTTTCGAATGGCAGTTGAGTCTGGCCGGATTTGCCGCCCTGGTCAGCGCTGCGCTGTGGATCTGGCTGGCGCGGTCAGGCACGGGAAAGCTGATGGCGCTCAGTCTCGCGCTGATCATCGGAGGGGCGATCGGCAACGGAATCGACCGCATCCTGCTCGGGGGGGTGGCCGATTTCTTCCTGCTGCACGGTTTCGGCTTTTCCTGGTATGTCTTTAATATCGCTGACATTGCCATAGTTGCCGGAGTTGCCGGCCTTCTGTATGACTCTCTTTGGCCGAGTCGCAATGATGACACAAAATCGACTTAGCGGCTTGCTTTCGGGGTAAGTGCTCGACGGTGCCGGTCGAATCGGCAAGCGCAGGAGACAGCCAAGATGCCTACGGGGGAAATTGCTGGACCCGTTATCGAGTTGCGCCGTTCGCTCATTGCCGCGGTGGCGGGCTTGTGTCTGGCGGGCTGTTCGGCAGGCGACGTGGAGTTCCAGGGCAAGCTGTTCGAACTCGCAGGCCTCAACAACATCGGCAAAAAGGGTGATGCGCCGGAAATCTCCGAGCGCACAGGGCTCGTGGTGCCGCCCGATCTGTCGAAACTGCCCGATCCAGACAAGCCCGCGGTGATCAACCACTCGGAAACTGCCCTCGACCTGATCAACGATCCAGACCGCGCACGGGTCGTCGACGAGGCCGAATTGCAGCGCCGGCAGGAGGTTGCGTGCAAGGACTATGAGTTCGCCAAGATGCGAGGCGATGAGTCGGGAGCCCTTACCATGGAAGGCCCCCTTGGACCTTGCCGGAAATCGGCGCTGACGAACGTCGGCGGTTGGATGAACTCGAAGTAATTCAAGAACTTGGATCGAGCGGTGTGGGGTCGTGCATGGCAAATCATGCCGGCGCCATAAGGGTTCGTTCGCCGCACATGAACCCGTTGTCATTTGACTTCTACCGGCGGCCTGCCAAATCATTCGCATGGATAACGCTACGCAGCGCGATGCGCGCTTGAGGTTGCACGTTGCGGGTTCACCGCCCACTTGCACCTGTGGAACGTTAATTCTGGCCCAATTGGACTCCGAGGATCGCTATCCATGCGCAAGACCGGCATCCGCCGCTTCCCGCACGTCGCCGCAACCCTTCTCCTGAGCCTCATGATCACAGCAACTCAAACTCATTCCGCCGCTTTCGCCGAGGATTCAAAAGCCCGTGCGAGCGCGTTCAAACTCGATAACGGCCTGGAAGTCATCGTCGTTCCGGACACGCGTGCTCCCGTCGTCACGCACATGGTGTGGTATCGCGTAGGAGCAGCCGATGAGCCGAAAGGGGCTTCCGGCATCGCCCACTTCCTCGAGCACCTGATGTTCAAGTCGACGGAAAAGATCGCGATCGGTGAGTTTTCCAAGATCGTCGCGCGCATGGGCGGCCAGGACAACGCCTTTACCAGCCATGATGCTACAGCCTACTTCCAGAGGATCGCCAAGGACCGACTCGCAGACGTCATGGCGATGGAAGCCGACCGGATGGTCAATCTGCGGCTGACGGAAAAGGAAGTGCTGACCGAGCGCGACGTCATCCTCGAAGAGCGCCGCTCACGGACCGACAACAATCCGGGCGCCATTCTCACCGAGCAGATGGACGCCGCGCTCTATTATTCGCATCCCTACGGTACGCCGGTGATCGGCTGGTCGCACGAGATCGCATCTCTCGACCAGCATGACGCCATCGATTTCTACAAACTCTTCTATGCGCCCAACAACGCGATCCTCGTCGTGGCCGGCGACGTGACGGTCGAAGAGGTGAAGCGGCTGGCGCAGGACACCTACGGGCGGATCCCCGCCAACAGTGACATGAAGCTGAAGCGGGAGCGCCCGCAGGAGCCGCCGCATCTGGTTGCGCGCCGCCTGACGCTGAACGACCCGCGGGCTGGCAAAGCCTCCGTGCACCGCTTCTATCTGGCGCCGAGCTATGTGACGGCGGCGAAGGGAGAAGCCGAAGCCCTCGATGTCATGATGAAAATCCTGGCTTCGGGATCGACCAGCCGTTTCTACAAGAAGCTCGTGGTGGAGAAGCAACTCGCTTCCAGCGCCGGCGGCTGGTACTACGGCGACGGCTATGACAGCGGCAAGGTGTCGATGTATGCGGTCGCCGCCGATGGCGTGGGACTTCCAGAGATCGAAGCCGAGATCGATGCGCTGATCGCCGATATCGCCCGTGACGGGGTGACGGAAGCCGAACTCAAGCGGGCCAAGAGCAGCCTCACCGCCGAATACGTCTACGGCATCGACAGCCAGTCGACGATGGCGCGGCGCTACGGCTGGGCTGCCGTCGTCGGCCAGTCGGCGAGCGATGTGGAGTCCTGGCCCGACGACATCAACGCGGTCACGGCGGAACAGGTGAAGGAGGCGGCGGCAAAGACGCTGCAACTGATCAGTTCGGTGACCGGGTATCTCGTGCCAGAGGCCGCGCCGCCGACGGCGCAGCGCGCGCACGATTTGAAGCCGGCGGACAAGGGCTGAGGACCATACCGATGAAAACCCAAGCCCATGTTGCGACGGACCCGAAAGCCACTGCGCGAATCCTCGGTGCGGCGGCTCTTTCCCTCATCACCTTGTTCATCCTTTTCAGCCTTATGCGGCCAGCGAGCGCCATGGAAATCAAACAGGTCAAAAGTCCCGGCGGCATCGAAGCCTGGCTGGTCGAAGCCCATCAGGTGCCCTTGCTGGCGCTGCGGTTCGCTTTCGCGGGCGGCAACACGCAGGATCCAGAAGGCAAGGCCGGCGTTGCCAACTTCATGTCGGCGATGCTGGACGAGGGGGCCGGGGATCTCGATTCGGCGACGTTCCAGGAGCGCATGGAAGACATCGCCATGCGCATGAGCTTCGAAGACAGCCGGGATACGTTCTACGGCAGCATGGAGACGCTGTCTGAAAACCGCGACGCCGCGGTCGAACTTCTGAAACTTGCCTTGACCAAGCCTCGGTTCGATCAGGACGCCGTGGACAGGATCCGCCGCCAGCTGATGGCCAATCTTGCCTATGAAGCCAAGTCGCCGGACCGGCTGGCGTCACGGACGTGGTATGAAACCGCGTTCAAGGGGCATGCCTACGGGGTGTCGCCGACGGGTGACGAAAAATCGATTGCCGCAATCACGCGGGACGACCTTGAAGCCTTCCGGAAGAACAACTTCGCCAAGAGCAACCTGAAAGTCGTGGCCGTCGGGGACATCGACGAAGCGACTCTCGGCAAGTTCCTCGACGAGGTGTTTGGTGCGCTGCCCGAGAAAGCAAACCTTGCTCCCGTAGCCGACGTTCAGCCAGTCAATGGCAACGGCTACAAAGTCGTCGAGATGGATGTGCCGCAGTCGGTCGCCATGTTCGGAATGGGCGGGCTGAAGCGCAAAGATCCCGACTTCATGGCGGGCTTCGTCCTCAACCACATCATCGGCGGTGGCGGGTTCTCGGCGATCCTGATGGAAGAGGTGCGCGAAAAGCGCGGGCTTGCCTATTCGGTCTACAGCTATCTGAGCCCGATGGACCATTCGTCGATCTATCTGGGCAGCGTCGCAACGAAGAACGAATCGATTGCGGAATCGCTCGAGATCATTCGCAAGGAACTGTCGCGGATCGCGAAGGACGGCGTCAGCGAAGACGATCTCAAGAACGCCAAGAGCTATCTGACCGGGTCTTATGCCTTGCGCTTCGATACCAATACCAAGATCGCCAGCCAGCTTCTCGGCATCCTGGTCGAGGACATGGGCATCGACTACGTGACGAAGCGCAACGCGCAGGTGGAAGCGCTGACGGTCGACGATTTGAAAAAGGCCGCCGCGCGCTTCCTGAAGCCGGACGACATGATCGTCGTCGTGGTCGGCAAGCCGAACGGCTTGAAGGGGCTGTAACACAGCCTCTCCGCCTTGGAGGGACCGCGCCTTCGGCCAAAAACCTGCCGGTGCACAAAACCGCGCTGCTGGTTGCACGCAGGCCTGCACTATTTCGCGGGCTTGACGGATGGTATCGGCGATGGCCAAAAGTCGCCGGTGACTTTTCCTTCCAGCAAAGGCTGAAGCAGCGGCATGGCACAAACCCCAATGCGTGATGGAGTATCCGCCTACAGGCTCGACATTGCGGGTTGCCTCAACGGTGCAATCGGAGAGCATGGCCTCAGTCCGGCGGACCTGGAGGCGGCCTGCACCCAGGTCGAGCCGGGCTTTCGCCAGATGCAGGCGGAGGCGCGCGATGGCACTTTGCCGGTCCTGAAGATCGCAAGCGCGCGCGATGACCTCGCGGCGGCCAGCCATGCATTGGAAGGGCTATCGAAAGATGCCCGGGTGGTGATCTTTTTCGGCACGGGCGGCTCCGGGCTCGGCGGGCAGGCGCTGGCGCAGCTGGCCGGCTGGAATATCGCCGGCGTTGCCATGCCCGGTCAAATGAAGCGACCGCGCACGCGGTTTTACGACAACCTCGATCCTTCGACGCTCAGCGGCCTGCTAGCGAACACGGACCTGGCGACGGCACGGTTCGTCATCACGTCGAAATCGGGCGGAACCGCGGAAACACTGGCGCAGGCGATCGCGACGTTATCGGCGGTGAAGGCTTGCGGTCTCGAAGAGCGCATTCCGCAGATGTTCCTTGGGATCACCGAAGAAGCCGTGCCGGGGCGGCACAACGGCCTCAGGTCGCTCCTGGCCGCGCATGACATTGCGATGCTGCCGCATCCCGACGACATCGGCGGGCGGTTCTCCTGCCTGACCATCGTCGGCCTGATTGCGGCGATCGCACGCGGTCTCGATGCAATGAAGATCCGCGAGGGCGCCCAGCACGTCATCGACCAGCTGGCGGCGGCGTCGGGGCCGGCGGACTGCCCGGCGGCGCTTTCGGCGGCCGTTTCGGTGGCGATGTCGAAGCAGCGTGGGACGCGGGTACTGGTGCTGATGCCCTACGCCGATAAGCTCGGATATCTGGCACGCTGGTTCGTGCAGTTGTGGGCGGAAAGCCTCGGCAAGGGCGGCGAGGGGACGACGCCGATTGCGGCGATGGGACCGCTCGACCAGCACAGCCAGTTACAGCTTTTCATGGACGGTCCGCGCGAGCACCTGGTGACGCTGATGCGGTTGCCGACTTCGGGAACGGGGCCTGTGATCGATGCCGGCATGGCACGGCTTGCCGGGGCCGATTATATGGCGGGGCGCGCGGTCGGGGATGTCGTCGCGGCGCAGGCGGACGCGCTGCCGGCGGCGCTCGCCAAGGCCGGGCGGCCGGTGCGGACGATCGATATCCACAGCCTGGACGAGCGGGCAATCGGCGGGGTTATGATGCATTTCATGATCGAAACGATTCTCGCCGGGCGGATGCTCGGCATCGATCCGTTCGACCAGCCCGCCGTCGAGCTTGCCAAGGTTCTCACGCGCGAACGGCTGGTGCAGCCAACGCGGGGGTAGAGACCCACCGCCACATGAGGTTCGCCTTGCCGATCCGCCAGCTTTCGCCAGAGACGATCAATCGGATTGCCGCGGGCGAGGTCATCGAGCGGCCGGCGAGCGTCGTCAAGGAACTCGCCGAGAACGCGATCGACGCGGGCGCGCGCAACCTCGAAGTGGTGACGGCCGGCGGCGGCTTGTCGCTGATCCGGGTCAGCGACGACGGATCGGGGATGGGAGCCGACGATCTGGCGCTTTGCGTCGAACGGCACGCCACTTCGAAACTTCGCGAGGACGATCTCTTCGATATCCGCAGCTTCGGTTTTCGCGGCGAGGCGCTGCCGTCGATCGGATCGGTGGCGCGACTTGAAATCGCCAGCCGGGCGGCGGGCAGCGCGGAGGCGTTCGCCATTGTGGTTGACAAGGGCGCCAAGCACCCAGTGCGGCCAGCGGCCGTCAATCGCGGCACGCTGGTCGAAGTCCGCGATCTTTTTTCCGCGACGCCTGCACGGCTCAAGTTCCTCAAGTCCGAGCGGGCCGAAAACCAGGCGACGAGCGATACCGTCAAGCGGCTGGCCATGGCGCATCCCGAAGTCGCGTTCACGCTGGTGACGGGGGAACGGGCGAGCCTCAAACTGCCGCTCCAGGAAGCTACGCCGCAGGGTTTGCTGGCGCGGCTTTCGCGGATCATGGGCCGGGATTTCCAGGCCGACGCCGTCGAAGTCTGCGGCGAGCGCGAAGGGATCAGGATCGCGGGCTTTATCGGACTGCCGACGTTCAATCGCGGCGATGCCAGCCAGCAGTTCGTGTTCGTCAACGGGCGGCCGGTGAAGGACCGGCTGCTGATCGGTGCGCTGCGGGCGGCCTACGGGGACACTCTTCCGCGCGGGCGGCATCCCTACCTGGCGCTGTTCATCGATCTCGAACCGCGCGACGTCGACGTCAACGTGCATCCGGCCAAGGCGGAAGTGCGCTTCAAGGACTCTGGCGCGGTGCGCTCACTGGTGATCGGGGCGGTGCGGCACGTTCTGGAACAAAACGCGATGCGGGCCTCGTCGCGCGGCGGGCGGGAGACGATCGAAGCCTTCGCGCCGGTGCGGTTCGCTGGGCCGGCAGCTGCGGGCGGGATCAGCGTGGCGGCTGGACGGGGAAGCCCGCGGACGACATTCGCGTTCGCGGCCGAGATGCAGGCGCCCGGTGGATTTGCCGAAGGGGAGCAGGCGCCGTTCGCGGGCTTTGAGGGCACTTCGGGCGAAGCGGGCGCACATGCAGAGCCGGTTGCGGATGACATTCTGGACCGGCCGCTAGGGGCGGCGCGGGCGCAACTGCACGAGACCTACATCGTGGCGCAGACGCGGGACGGGGTGGTTCTCGTCGACCAGCATGCGGCGCATGAGCGGCTGGTGTTCGAGCGGCTGAAGAAGATGCTCGCGAACGGCGGCGTGGCGCGACAGGGGCTGCTGATCCCGGAGATCGTCGAGATGTCTTGCGAAGAGGTCGAGGTGCTTCTGGAGCGTGTGGTCGAACTCGAAAGCCTCGGCCTCATCGTCGACGGTTTCGGTGTGGATGCGATTGCGGTGCGCGAGGTGCCTGCGCTTCTCGGGCAATGCGACGTGCGCGGGCTGGTCCGCGATGTCGCAGCCGAGATCCTGGACGATGGCGCGCAGGGCGCGCTCAGCGAACGGCTCGAAGCGGTGGCGTCGAGGATGGCGTGTCACGGCAGCGTGCGCGCCGGGCGGCGGCTTACCGCGCCGGAGATGAACGCCTTGTTGCGCGAGATGGAGGCGACGCCTTATTCGGGCCAGTGCAATCATGGCCGGCCGACCTACGTCGAGTTGAAGCTCGGCGATATCGAGCGGCTGTTCGGGCGGAAGTGATCCTGGTCGCTCGTACTCAGCCGCGGTGGCGGGCGTGGACGACAATGAGGACGCCGAATATGCCGAGGCCGATGAAAGGCAGCAGCGCCGTGTCGAAGGCCGTCACGTGCAATTGGCCGAAGGCTGTGGCGAAAGCCTGGATGGCAACCACCGAGAGCGGCGTCAAGGCGCTGGTCGCCAGAAAGCTTTCCGTGCCAATCTTGACCACCGAAGAAAACGTCAGATAGGTCATCGCGACGAAGATCGGCGCGCCGAGAACGATTGCGGTGACCAACGTCGGGGGATGCCAGAACGCCGCGAGCGGGGGGATCAGCGCCGGGGCTTCAACAGCGCCGAACGCCGCGAGCGCAACGAACGGCAGGAGCACGCAGGCGCCGATCAGCGTCGTCGAGGCGACGACGAGGCCGGTGACGCGCAGCTTGACGGCGATGGTCCGCGCGGCCTGGTTTGCCGGGTGCAGTTCGCTGGCGAAGGTCTTTACCGCGACGATCAGCGAGCAGATGACGGCGAGCACGATGGCGAAGATGCGCTCGCCGGGTTCGACGTTCCAAAGGACCGGGACGACGGCGGCGACGATGATGGCGCTGCCGAACCACAGTTTCGGGGTCATGAGGCGGGCGAGGTAGAGCCAGCCGACAACAAGCGAGACGGGGACCGACAGGCGCAGGGCGAGGCTCGTTTCGGCCGGTGGCAGGACGCCCAACAGCTCGAAGTAGAAGGCTTCGAGCAGGACCGTTGAAGCACCGAAGGCCAGAGACTGGCGGGCGAACGCGATCTTGGCGGGGCTCTCGCCAAGGCCGGTCAGCGCCAACATGCCGGCGGCTGCGAAGCCCATGGCGTAGAGAATGAAAACGACGAGATGGGCGCCTGCCTGCTGGGCGATGGCGTAGACGACGGTAAGGGCAGAAATGGCGATGACGAAGAGGCCGGCTTCGACCCAGCCGTTGAGACCGCCACGGTGCTCGTCGCGCATGCGAAAGATCATGCGGCGGCATCCGGCCCGGCCGGGGATGGCGATGGGCTGGCGGTCTTCAGGAAGGTAACGGTGGTGTCGCCGTAGGTGCGTGCGTCGAAGGCTTCGAAGCCCGCTGGCAGATCGAGCGCCGTGCCGGCGCGTTCCTCGAGGACGGCGATCGCGCCCGCCTTGAGCCAGCCGCCCCGCGACAGCGCCTGCAACGCGGCTTCGCCCAGGCCCTTGCCGTAGGGCGGGTCGAGGAACGCAATATCATAGCGGTCGCGGGCGTTGGCGGGGCCAAGGGCGGTGGCGTCGCGGCGGAAGATGCGGGCACTGCCCTGCAAGCCGAAGGCTTCGATGTTTTCCTGGATGAGGGCGCGGGCCAAAGCGTCGTTCTCGACGAACAGCGCGTAATCGGCGCCACGCGAGAGCGCTTCGAGGCCGAGCGCGCCGGTGCCGGCGAACAAGTCGATGACGCGGGCGCGTTCAAGGGCAGGGCAGTCGGGGGAATGGGCCAGCACGTTGAAGACCGATTCGCGGACGCGGTCGGAGGTCGGCCGGGTGGCGGCGCCTTTGGGAGCAGCCAGCGAGCGGCCGCGAAATCTACCGCCGACGATCCGCATCAGGTTTCCGGGGGCTGGCGTCTGGGGCGGCGGCCGCGGCGGGGATCGGTCTCCTCGCTCTCGGGCTTATCGAGGCCGAATTCACCGACGAGCTTGGCGCCGAGTTGGTCGGCGAGGACGCGGCGGCGGATTTGTTCGACCTCGCCGGGCTTCAGTTCGGCGAGCTGGAAGGGTCCGTATGAGACGCGGATGAGGCGGTTCACCTCAAGGCCGAGGGAGGCCATGACGTTGCGCACTTCGCGGTTCTTGCCTTCGCGCAGGCCGATGGTGATCCAGACGTTGTGGCCTTGCGTCGAGTCGAGGCTCGCCTCCATCGCGCCGTAGCGGACGCCTTCGTATTCGATTCCGTTCTTCAGCGTGTCGAGTTTCGCCTGGGTGACGTCGCCCCAGGCGCGGACGCGGTAGCGTCTGAGCCAGCCCGTCGAGGGCAACTCCAGATGCCGGGAGAGCGCGCCGTCGTTGGTCAGCAGCAGCAACCCTTCGGTGTTGAAGTCGAGACGGCCGACGGAGACGACGCGTGGCATGTCGGGGGGCAGGTTGTCGAAAACGGTCAGGCGGCCTTCGGGATCGTTGTTGGTTGTCACCAGGCCCTTGGGTTTGTGGTAGCGCCACAACTTCACCGGCTCGGCGGCAGGCAGGGGGTGGCCGTCGACGAGGATGGTGTCGCCGGGGCCGACTTCGACGGCCGGCGTCGTCAGGCGCTTGCCGTTGACGGTGACGCGGCCTTCCTCGATCAGGCGCTCGGCTTCGCGGCGCGAGCACAGTCCGGCACGGGCTATGGCGCGGGCGATACGCATCGGTTCGGAGGGACCCGAGGGGCCGGACGCGGCCCCCGGCGGGGGAGGCGGCCGCTGGCGTATCTGCAGCGGGCGCATGGCGGCGGCGGGGCTCGCGCCGCTGACAGCGGCCTGGCTCAAGTCTTCTGTGGCGCGCCTTGCCTCGGCGCGGGCGACCTGGATGGCGCGCTTGTCGGCGGCATTGCGGGGTCGCGACGGACGCTTGAGGCGCGGGTCGCCTCGGGCAGCGGGGGGGCGCTGGCCGCTTGTCGCTGAAGCAGACGCAGGCCTGGAGCGCGGCACGCCGGCCGCGGCGGCGTCGCCGGTCTGAGCGCCGGCCCGATCGGCGGGCTGGCTGGCCGATTTCGCTGCGGCCTTGTCCTTGGCGGCGATCTTGAGCTTGGCCAGCGCGCGCAACGCGGACTTGCGAGTCATCGGCTGGCCGCCGCCCGGGTTCTTGGCTGGGTTTTTCGCCGAGTTCTTGGATTTAGCCCACGATTTGGTCTGGCCGCGCTTGGAGGCCGGTTGCGAGCTATCCTTGGTTCTGCTGCCAGCGCCAGCCCGTGTTCCGGCTCGTGTTCCGGACCCTGTTTTGGCCGGCGCTCCGGCCTTCGCGCCAGAAGCTGGCGTCCGCGTCGGACGGCGGCTGTTGCCGTTGGGGTCTTTGGGCATCTTGTGGGGCTATCCGCCGACAGGTTTTTGGGGCCGAACGCTACGTGCCGACGCAGATTGCCGCGCCACCGGCTGAACCTAACTGATCCGGTATGGAACGAGAATGGCTCCGTGGGTAGGATTCGAACCTACGACCGTCCGATTAACAGTCGGATGCTCTACCGCTGAGCTACCACGGAATATGTCTCTGGCAACAGGCGGTCAAAAAACCTCAAGACGGAGCGTGGAGCCGCCGTCAGCCTGTCTGGTGCGGCCAAGGCGCGCTTGATAGCAGAAGCCGTGGCGAAACTGAAGCCCTATCGTCATGCTTGCCACGGTTAAGATTTTGCTCGACCGTGGATGCGGTCAGCCGATGGCCGTTCCGATTGCCGGAAATCCGTGTCGCCGCGCGCAGGAAGGTCGATTGGAGGCCACGCCCGGAATCGAACCGGGGTAAACGGATTTGCAGTCCGGCGCGTAACCACTCCGCCACGTGGCCATCCACGGTCGCCAGGGCCTGAGACCCGGGCGAGCGAGCGACTGCTGTATCACAGGCAAGTTGATCAAGGCAATCGGCAAGATTGGGGCGTGTCGCGAAGGTTTCAAGCCCAGCGCGGGTCTGCGGGACAAAGCTCGTGTGTGCGGCTCATGGTCAATTTCATTGCCGCGTCGATTGGCCTATTCTGCGCAGGATCGCGGCGGCGTACCCGCGTGAGGGTCCAGCGAAGGGGAGTTTACATGGCCGACTACGTGCAGCAACGCAAGAACATGGTCGAATCGCAGGTGCGGCCAAGCGACGTCACCGACCGGCGCATCATGCGTGCGATGCTGGAAGTGCCGCGCGAAAAGTTCGTGCCGACAGCGCTGAAGCCGCTGGCTTACATGGATCGGCAAATCGGCCTGACGAAGGCGGGCCGCGGGGGCGAACCGCGCGGCCTACTCGAGCCGCGCGTCCTGGCGAAAATGGTGCAACTGGCTGAAATCGGCGCCGGCGACGTGGTGCTCGATGTCGGCTGTGGACCGGGATATTCGGCAGCCATACTCGGCAGACTGGCGGAAACCGTGGTGGCGCTCGAGAGCGACGCCGAACTCGGCGCCATGGCAGCCGAAGTGCTGCCCAATCTCGGCTTCGACAATGCGGCCGTCGTATCCGGGCCGCTCGAATCCGGCTTTGCGGGCGAAGGCCCCTATGATGCGATTTTCGTCGGCGGGCGCATCGAGGAGATGCCAGAGGGACTGCTCGACCAGCTCAAGGACGGCGGCCGGCTTGTCGCGGTGCGGGGCACGCCAGTGCATGCACGGGCGGTGATCTGGCGGCGAATCGGGGCGAATTTCGACGTCCAGGAGGCGTTCGAAGCCGCCGCGCCGCTATTGCCAGGCTTCGCCAAGGCCAAGTCGTTCGCGCTTTAAGGCGCTTCAGACAGCAAGCTTTACCAATAGTTTAGCGAATCAGCTGCCAATCGGACCTCGACAGAGTGTGCCTTGTCACAGGGCGCCGGAGCAGGTGATGTCGCATAACGTCTGGTATCGAGGGATGAGCGCCCGGCCATGCTGGCCGGTTTCGCGCCGCACGGGGGTTCGTGCCGGCTGGGCATGCGCGTGCGCTGCGGTTGCGATTCTGGCGATTGCGCCGGCCCGGTCCGAGGATCTGCGGGATGCGCTGATCGCCGCCTATCAATCGAATCCCGGCCTCGATGCGGAGCGCGCGCGGCTCAGAGCGACGGACGAAGACGTGCCGCGGGCGCAATCAGGATACCGGCCGACGATCACAGGAGAAGCCTCGATCGCTTCGCAGGACCTGAAGTCGCGTCCGCAAACGTTGAACGACGGCGGCACCAGGCCGACGAACTGGGAAATCAACGTGCGCCAGCCGGTGTTCGATGGGTTTCGCACGACGAATGCCGTCAGTGCCGCGGAGGCGATGGTGCGGGCGGGGCGTGCGCAGCTGGGGGACCGGGAATCGGCGACTTTGTTCGATGCGGTCACCGCCTTCATGGACGTGGTTCGCGACCAAGCCATCGCCGGCTTGCGCGAAGTCAACGTCGGGGTGCTCAGCCGTGAACTGCAGGCTGCCGAAGCGCGCCGCGCGGTCAAGGAAGTGACACTGACGGACGTGGCGCAGGCGCGGG
Source organism: Alphaproteobacteria bacterium (assembly GCA_018819265.1). Taxonomy (GTDB): domain Bacteria; phylum Pseudomonadota; class Alphaproteobacteria; order Rhizobiales; family Hyphomicrobiaceae; genus Filomicrobium. The sequence continues at coordinate 79,860 of JAHJQI010000047.1, read as the reverse complement.
CAAGGCGCGCACGGGCGGTGTCGGCGGCCGATCTGGCGAAGGCCAACCTGAAGATTTCGCGGGCCAGCTTCCTGCGCGTGGTCGGTCATTCGCCTGAAGGATTGTCGGAGCCGCCGCTGGCGGTGCGCGGATTGCCATCTTCGATCGAGGAAGCGCACAGGATCGCCGAGCAGGAAAGCCCAAGGCTCATTGCCGCGATTTATCAGGAGCAGGCGGCGAAATATTCAGTCGATCAGGTTTGGGGCGAACTCCTGCCCCGCGTCGATGTCGAGGCGAGCTATTCGCAGGGCACCAATGCTTCGCCGTCAATCGAAGAGCGCAATTCGGCGAGCATCTCGGGACGGCTGAGGATCCCGTTCTACCAGGGCGGCGAAGTGCATGCGCGGGTGCGCAAGGCCAAGCATAATCACGTCAGCCGGATCCAGGAGATCGAACAGTCGCGCGCCGACGTCGAAGCCAACGTGACGTCGGCCTGGTCGCGCCTGATGGCAGCGCGGGCGCAGCTCGATTCCGATCAGATCCAGGTTTCGGCGGCTCGTACTGCGCTGACCGGCGTTCGGGAAGAAGAAAAGGTCGGCCAGCGGACGCTGCTCGACGTGCTCAACGCGGAGCAGGAACTGCTCGATGCACGGGTGTCGCTGGTCGGGACGCGGCGGGACATGGTTGTGGCGTCTTACGCCGTGCTCGCGAGTATCGGACGGCTCAGCGCCGAAGGTATCGAGCTTGCGACCGACGTCTACGTACCCGAGGCGCATTACGATGAGGTGCGCCGGCAATGGGCCGGGGTGACCATAACGCGCGCGGAAAGCCATGAATTCCCTAGCGTCATGGCGGTGACTGGAGAAGACCTGCCGGCGGTGCGGAGGCCGAAGGTTTCGCGCCGGTCAGTGCGGTTGCGGAGAATCGAGGCGCCCGAGGAGCCGCCGCTTCTGGAACGGTTGTTCAAACAGAGTTTCGGGGCGGAAAGCGTCCTTCAACCCGGCGACGGCACGCGCGAAGCGCGGGATCTCTCAGGCCCGGCGGGTGCTATGGCGCTGCGCGGCCCGGTCGCGGCGGGGACGGTTCAAGGCGCGGTCGGCGCCACCGGCAGCTTGCCGGGGTTCAAATCGTCGCTCGATTAGGCCGGCTCGCCGCTTTATATTGATTAAACCTCCGAAGCCGGCACATAACTCGTGCTCAAGGCCGGGTTTGGCGTGCTTTGCCTCAAACACTGTCGAATCTGAGTGTGGGGATCCGGCAACGGTCGCCGAAGAACGGTTGCCATGAAGTCGCTGTGGATACCGTTGCGCCGGGCTTTCGGCTAACTACTCAGTAAGTCTCGAATCGAATCCGGGGCTGAATTCTATCGGACGCGTTCCCGACTTGTATGTGGATAGCCGGTGGACCAATGTCTCCCCGTGATCGGAATCAGATACGCCGGAGCAGGAAGACTAAGACAGGGGCGGGTTTGGTTGCGTGCCGACGCTCTGACCAACCGGTAGATAATATGCACGATCGCAAGATTGTTACGACGGGAAGGCGCCTTGCGGCCTTGGACATGTGCGCCGCCTCGGCGATTCTGCTCGCGGCGGTGCTGGTTGCTTCGCCGGTCGATCCGGTGCGTGCGGATACCTTGAACGAGGCGCTGTCTTCAGCCTACCGCTATAATCCCCGGATTGACGCCGAGCGGGCTCGCCTGAGGGCGACGGACGAAGGCGTGCCGCAGGCGCGGTCGGGGTACCTGCCGCGCATCAACGGTAACGCCGACGTCAATATCAACGATATCCGTTCCCGCCGCCGAGATGAAAATGCGGGCGGAGGCTTTGATCCCGAAACCGGGCGTATCACTCAAGGCGCTCGGTCCGGCGACACCATCTATCCGCGCGGTTACGGCGTGACGCTGCAACAGAACCTTTTCAACGGTTTCCGCACCGAGAACACGATCGCCGAAGCAGAAGCAAACGTGCGGGCCGGCCGCGAGAGCCTGCGCGATATCGAACGGCAGGTGCTGCTCGAAGCCGCGACGGCCTACATGGACGTCGTGCGCGATCAGGCAGTGGTGCGGTTGCAGGAAAACAACGTCGATGTGCTGTCGCGGGAGCTTCGTGCGACGCAGGATCGCTTCGACGTCGGCGAGGTGACGCGGACCGACGTGTCGCAGGCCCGCGCCAGAAGGGCTGGATCGGTGTCGTCGCTGGATCTCGCCCGTGCCAACCTCAAGAGCAGCCGGGCGCGTTACGAGCGGGTCGTCGGGGGACCGCCCTCGAATCTGGTCGAACCCGGCGTGCCGCGCGGCGTCATGCCGAATTCGCTCGACGAGGCGACCTCGGTGGGCCTCAACGAGAATCCGCTGGTGATCGCCGCGCTCTACCGCGAACAGGGTGCCCGGCACACCGTCGACGTCGTGCGCGGCGAACTGCTGCCAACGCTCAATCTGGAAGCGAGCTATCAGAACAGGTTCAACACGTCCTCGACGATCGCCGAGACGGAATCGACGACACTGACCGGGCGTCTCAACGTGCCGATCTACCAGGGCGGCGAAGTCTCAGCCCGCGTGAGGGCCGCCAAGCACACCCACGTGAGCCGGCTGCAGGAAATCGAGGATGCGCGGACGCAAGTGCGCGAAGCCGTGATCACGGCCTGGTCACAGTACCAGGCGGTGCAGGCGCAGCTCGAATCCGACCAGGTGCAGGTTGATTCGAACCAGACGGCGCTGACCGGTGTGCGCGAAGAGGAAAAGGTTGGACAGCGGACGCTGCTCGACGTGCTGAACGCGGAGCAGGAACTGCTGAATTCCCAGGTTCAGCTGGAGACGACCCGGCGCAACCTGATCGTTGCCGCCTATACCCTTCTTTCTGCCATGGGCCGCCTCAGCGTCGATACCATCGGTGTCGCCGCTACGGTCTATGATCCGGAAGCGCACTACTTTGAAGTTCGGCGCAAATGGTGGGGCATATCGATTACGCACGAGGATGGCCGCCGCGAGGACTACGATTTGTGGGAGTCGCACGGGCGCCACCGTACGCTGAAGTGACCTCCGGAGCCGTCCAATTGCGATAAGTCGCTGAAATTGCGCCAATGATTGCCGGATTTGCGCCATAACCGTGCCCATGATGGCGGTTAGCTAATTTGCGCGTGACGGATCTGCGCAGTGCTCGCTTCAACGGGCGGTCCGGCCCGAAGCGCAGGAAGCCGCAGTTGCGCCCTCAATCTGTCAAGTGTTTTTTGAGCACTTCGCGTTGAAGCGCGCAACTTCAGGCTATATGAGTGGAAGACACCAGCCGGACGGCCAGCAACGGGCAGGCGGACGAACTTGGCGAGGGATTTCGATGAGTATCACAAACGGCGCGGGCGAACCGAGCATGGAGGAGATTCTAGCCTCCATCCGCAACATCATCGCTCAGGAGCCGCCGTCGGAAAAAGCATCTGATCAGTCGGCTGCGGACGACAGTGCGCCGGCGCTTTCGGTGCGGCCGTCGAACGCGTCGTTTTCCGCGTCACCGGCGCTGTCGCCAATAGGTCAAGGGGCTCCAGCAGCTGCGACAGCGTTCGGGCATCGTCCCGGTCAGCGCCAGGAACTGCGGCCCCAAGAGTATGCGGCCGGCGGTTTCGGCGCATCTGCAACGCCCGGTGAATTGCGCTACAGCCCCGGTCCTGCACCCGCTTTCGAGCGATCCGCGGGAAGCCCCGCCGCCGACGATTTTTCCGACGTCTTCGAAGAGCCCATGCACAAACTGCCGATCACGCCCAGCCCGTTCGCCAAAACGGAAGCTGGCGCGGATGCCGGTTCAACGCAGCGCGAACCAAAGCTTCCCAATGGAACCAACGGCACTACCCCGCAAGGCCGGCATCCGGCTCAGAGCGCGCCGCGCGGCGATACCCCGGGGGAGCGTGCTATTGAACCGGCTTCACCGCCGCGCCGCGAGTTCGACTTCGGCACGCTGAGGCCGCCCCGCAAGGATGAAACAGCGCCGGTCTCGGCGGCTTCCGAGCTTTTTGGTCCGGCGAAGACCGATTCGGCAGCCGAAGCAACGGCGCCGCAGTCGGATGGACTGGGGCTGCGCCTCTCGGGGGCCAGCGACGGCGAGCCGATCGCCGATAAGAAGGGCGAGCCGCCGAGGCGGCAAGTCGTCATCGCGGCGATGCCCTCCAAGCCGGAGACGCCCCGACCGGCTTCCGCATCCGCCCTGTTTGGTGGGGAGAAGCCGGAGTTGCAGGCGGACGCAACCTCGAATAACGCAGAGCCCGCCGTTGACGCTCTGCTATCAGCTTCGAGCGATGCTGGCGTCGGTCTGAAGACCGCCAATGTCGGGTTTCTCGCGGCAACGCCGCGGCCTATCGACCCCAGCCTCAGCATGTCGAGCGAGACCGGGCGGGCTTTCTTCGATGCGGTTTCCGGCTTAACCCAAGACCAGACCGAAGCGCCTGAAGTTACGACGGCCGAGCGCGAAGTCGACGAGCCGGCGTCGCCCGGTGGCGTCGATGAGATGGCTGCAATCAGTGCGTCGGCCGCGCCGGCGGGTGCTGCATCCGAACCCACGCCACCTGCTGATGAGCTGTCCGCAGTCGAACCGAAGTCCGATGCCGCGGCAGCCGCGACAAGTGGCGCGCAGAGCCTGGCGCAGGGGTTGTCGGTTGCCAGTATAGTTGTCGCAAGCGACGGCGGGAAGGTCCGCACGCTCGAAGACACGGTTGCCGAACTGTTGCGGCCGTTGCTGCGCGAGTGGCTTGAAAACAATATGCCGCGGATCGTCGAAAGCGCCTTGCGGCTGGAAGTCGCCGACAGCGTGAAGAATCAACTCGACCGGCCGCCGGGCAACGCGAACGGGCTCGGCGGCTAGTGTTCCGTTTCTGACATTTGCTTCCCGTTGCGGCCAAGTTCCGGGCGAATGTGAGAACCACAAGGAACACTAGCTACTCTATGATTCCAGTGTAGCTTTTGCACCTGACGTTTGGTTTCGAATCCAGCCGACAAGGGTTTTCCGCCCCTCTATCTTGCCTGGTCGTCGACGGGCCCCGCGCCAACCACTGCCTTGTCGCCAGCGACCTTCGAGGCCGTCATTGTTGACGGCGGGCGGCGGGGGTCGTACCACCGGCCAATGTCCCTACATCAGTCGAAAATCCAGAACCCATAATGCTCGAAAAGACATATCAGCCGGCTGCCATCGAGCCGCGCATCCATGACGAATGGGAAAAGGCCGAGGCCTTCAGAAGCGGCAAGGCAATCCGGGGTGAAAAGCCAGGACAGCCCTATTCCATCGTGATCCCGCCGCCGAACGTTACCGGTTCGCTGCACATGGGGCACGCGCTCAACAATACGCTGCAGGACATCCTGTGCCGGTTCGAGCGCATGCGAGGCCGTGACGTCCTGTGGCAGCCGGGTACCGATCACGCGGGCATCGCCACGCAGATGGTCGTCGAACGGCAGATGATGGAGCGCCAGGAGCCGGGCCGTCGCGAGATCGGCCGCGAGAAGTTCCTCGAAAAAGTCTGGGCGTGGAAGGAAGAATCCGGCGGGACAATCGTCAACCAGCTCAAGCGGCTCGGGGCTTCGTGCGACTGGTCGCGCGAGCGCTTCACGATGGACGAAGGGCTGTCGCGGGCGGTGCTCAAGGTTTTCGTCGAGCTTTACGAAGCGGGCCTGATCTACAAGGACAAGCGGCTCGTCAATTGGGACCCGAAGTTCCAGACGGCGATTTCGGACCTCGAAGTCGTGCAGGTCGAAGCCTCGGGAAAGTTCAAGTGGACGGACGGCCAAACGGACGAGAAAACGGGCGAAGCCGTTGCGCTCGACCTCAAGGCCCTGAACAAGCTCTTGGACAAGAACCCCGGCGGGCACATGTTCCACTTCCGCTATCCACTGAAAGACGACCCGAAGCGGTTCATCGTCGTTGCGACGACGCGGCCGGAAACGATGCTCGGCGATTCGGGTGTCGCGGTGCACCCCGAGGACGAACGCTACACCGAACTCGTCGGCAAAATGATCGTGCTGCCTCTGGTCGGGCGGGAGATCCCGATCGTCGCTGACGAATATTCCGATCCAGAAAAGGGAACGGGGGCGGTTAAGATCACACCGGCGCACGATTTCAACGACTTCGAGGTCGGCAGGCGGCAGGGGCTCGAGCAGATCAACGTGCTCGACGAGCATGGGGCGATCGTAACGGGCGTCGAAGCGAATTCTGCGGCAATCCCGGAGGCCTATCGCGGGCTCGACCGGTTCGTTGCGCGCAAAAGGATCGTCGAGGATCTGCACGCGCTGGGACTGCTTGAAAGAATAGAGCCGACGACGCATCAGGTGCCGCACGGAGACCGCTCCAACGCCGTCATCGAGCCGCGGCTGACGGATCAGTGGTACGTCAACGCAGAAGAGCTTGCGAAGGACGCGATTCTAGCCGTCGAGGACGGGCGCACGCGCTTCATTCCCGGCAACTGGGACAAGACCTATTTCGAGTGGATGCGCAATATCCAGCCGTGGTGCATCTCGCGGCAGCTGTGGTGGGGGCACCAGATCCCGGCGTGGTATGGGCCCGATGGCAAGATATTCGTTGCGCATGACGAAGCGGAAGCGGCGAAGCTTGCCAGGAAACACTACGGCAAGGCCGTGCCGCTGACGCGCGACGAGGACGTGCTCGACACGTGGTTCTCGTCGGGGCTGTGGGCGTTCTCGACGCTCGGCTGGCCGGACGAAACTCCGGAACTCAAGCGCTACTATCCGACATCCGTGCTCGTCACCGGCTTCGACATCATCTTCTTCTGGGTCGCCCGGATGATGATGATGGGGCTTTATTTCCGCAAGGAAGTGCCGTTCCGCGACGTCTACATCCATGCCCTCGTGCGCGACGAGAAGGGGCAGAAGATGAGTAAGTCGAAGGGCAACGTGATGGACCCGCTCGTCATGATCGACGAGTACGGCGCCGATCCGTTGCGCTTCACGCTTGCCGCCATGGCGGCCCAGGGACGCGACATCAAGCTGTCGAAGCAGCGCGTCGAAGGCTATCGCAACTTCGCCACCAAGCTTTGGAACGCGGCACGGTTCGCGGAGATGAACGAGTGCGTGCGCCAGCACGACTTCGATCCGGCCGAGGTGGAAGCGACCGTCAACAAGTGGATCGTCGGGGAAACCGAGCGGGCGGCGAAGGCCGTCACCGCCGGGATCGAGGCCTACCGCTTCAACGAAGCCGCAGGCGCGGCTTATGAGTTCGTCTGGGGCGTCTTCTGCGACTGGTACCTGGAACTGATCAAGCCGCAGCTTTCCGGTGACGACGAACACGAGAAGGCCGAGACGCGCGCGTGCGTTGCCTGGACGCTCGACCAGATTCTCAAGATCCTGCACCCGTTCATGCCATTCATCACCGAAGAGCTATGGGCGCACATGGTCGAGCATGGCGAGCACCGCACTTCGCTGTTGACGCTATCGGCGTGGCCGGATCTCGACGGTTTCGAAGACACTTCGGCGGACGAGGAAATCGGCTGGATCATCGAACTCGTGCAGGAAATCCGCTCGGTTCGCAACGAGATGAACGTGCCGGCAGGGGCGAAGGTGCCGCTCGTCCTGGTCGGTGCCGACAAGGCGCTGCGCGCGCGGACCGAGCGCCACGAGGATACCATCGCGCGATTGGCAAGGCTCGACGACGAGATCGACTTCGCCGATACCGCGCCGAAGGGGGCCGCCCTCATCGTGACCGGAGGGACCACGGCTGCGATCCCTCTCGAAGGCGTGATCGACATGGAGGCCGAGAAGGCGCGGCTTGCGAAGGAAGTCGACGAGTCGAAGGACTTGCTGGCGAAGGAGAAGGCCAAGCTCGACAACCCGAACTTCGTCGCCAGGGCCAATCCGGAAGCGGTCGAGACGGCGCGAGAACGAGTCGTGGAGTTCGAGGGCAAGATCTCAAGGCTGTCGGCGGCTTTGAAGCGGCTGGGATAGTGATTGCTAAAGGTTGCCTGTCTTAAGGTAGATCGTTCCGCCGTGGCCGGCCGGTCCGGGGCCGTCGGCATTTCCAACGTAGGGCGGAAGCCAACCCATGGAGCCGACGACGCTTGCCATCGCTGCGACGGGATTGTTCCTGGCCGGCATCATCAAGGGGGCGACGGGGCTCGGGTATGCCTCCTGCGCGCTGCCCTTCCTGGTCCTCGCGATCGGGCTGAAGCCGGCGATGGCATTGGTGCTGGCACCGGCGATAGCGACCAACATCAGCCTGGTGATCACGACGGGACACCTGCGCTGGACGGCTGAAAAATTCCACCACATGTACATTGCCATGGTGCCCGGCATCGGGGCAGGACTGATGGCGTTGCTGTGGGTCGATCAATCGGTTGCAACGAAGGTGCTTGGAATTGTGCTCCTTTGCTATGTGGCCCTTGGCCTGGCGCGGCCGGCTTTCGCCCTGGCGGAAAACCTGCACGGCCCGCTGCAGATTCCCGCAGGCTTCCTGAATGGGTTTTTCACCGGGCTGACTGGGTCGCAGGTGGTGCCGCTTCTGCCCTACGTGATGTCGCTGCAGCTCGATCCGAACCGGACCGTGCAGGTCATCAACGTCGGCGTCATCGTTTCGACGGCTGTCTTGTCGGTCGGTCTCTACGCCGCCGGAATCCTGACGCTGCAGCTTGCCGGCGGATCGCTGGCCGCGATCGTGCCGGCGCTGATCGGAACGTCGATCGGTGTGCGGCTGCGTCAAGCGATCTCGGTTGCCGGATTTCGAAAGCTGGTGCTGCTGACGCTGCTGGCAATCGGCCTGTTGATGATCTTGCGGTGAGGATGCGGGCGTCTTCGTCCGCTCAGTCGAACGCCGCAGGATCGAGAGCGTTGGTGGCAAGGCCGGCAAGGTTGGCTGAGGCAAGAGCGGCAGGGTTGATGCCTGGCAGTCTGCTTGCTTCGCGCAGCGCGATCGAATCGCGGGCTCCACTCGTGCGAAGCAGGGCCTGGGCCTCCCCAACAGATATCGCCTTGAAGCGTACTTCGCCGCCGGGCGGGATCTGTACGAACCGATCCATATCGATACTGGCGAGAGTGGCGATTTTCGGATAGCCGCCGACGGTGCCGCGATCGGCGAGCAGTACGAGCGGCTGGCCGCTTCCGGCAACCTGCACGGAGCCTTTGACGGTGCCGTCGGAGACGATGTTGTAGCCTTTGGCGTGGGCCAGCAGCGGACCGTCGAGGCTGTAGCACATGCGATTGCTGCTCAGCGCGGTTCGCCAGGTCGTCGTCAGGAAACGGTCGATCGTCTCGGGATAGAAGTAGTCTTCCTGGGGACCGAGGATGACCCGAATGACGTCCTGGCGCGCTGGGCCGGCCGATGGGCTGGCAGCGCTGCGTTCGCTGTGCCAGGCGGTCGCCGCAGGAACTTCGAGTACGTCTGCGGCCTGCAGCCGGCGGCGCAGCGGGCTGCCGAAGCCGGCGCGCTCATCGAGGGAATTGCTGCCGTGCTGGAGTTCGCAGTGAAGCCCGCCTTCAAAGCAAAGATAGGAGAACATGCCGCCGCGGGCGGAACCAATCTTCATCCGCTGGGCGTCGCGGATGACGTGGGTCTGGTCGAGTGGCACCGACTCTCCGTCTATCGACAGCGTGCGGGGGGCTCCCGACAGGGCGAACCGGATCGGTGGGCCTGCAACCTCGATACTCACCGGCAGCGGTCCGATCTCGATTGCAGGGGTGCCGACAGGGCAGCCGACGAGGGTGTTGGCGCGCCTCAGGGAACCAGCGTCCATGGCGCCAGCGGGAGCGACGCCGTAGCGCTGCAGGCCGAAGCGGCCGATGTCCTGAATGCTGGCAATGCCGGGGGCGGTGATGATCAGTCTGCTCATGGTGCGGCCTTCGGGTTCATTGGACGGCGTCGCGGATCATGGCTGCGCAGCGCTCGCTTTCGCTTTGCCATGCTTCGATAGAGATGGGGTAGAAGCGGACGATGTCTCCTGGATCCAAGAGGCACATGGGGTTGCGATCGGGCGCGTAGACGTCGAGCGGCGTGCGGCCGATCCAGTGCCAGCCGCTGGGACCGACGACCGATTGCAGCGCGGTCTGTTCGCCGCCGATGGAGATGGTTCCTTTCGGAGCATCGGGACGCGGCTGTTTGCGTCTTGGCGTCGCCAGAGATGGGTCAAGTCCGCCCAGATATGCAAAGCCCGGCATGAAGCCGATCATGCAGACGCGATATGCAACCTTGCTATGCCTTGCGATGACTTCGCTCGTCGTCAGATTATTCCAGGCCGCCAAATTTTCGAGATCGATTCCACATTCTCCGCCATAAACAACCGGTACGGACCATGCGCGGTTTGTATCAATTCGGGACAAATCCAGTTTGCCCAAATATGGAATAAGCTCTCGTTTCAGATTTGCAAACGTGGTGACAAATGGGTCGTAATGAATCAGCAATGACCGGTAGGTCGGAACCGCTTCTATAATTCCCTCAATCGACTGGCTGTTTAGCTTCCTGTCAAGTGAAAGGACACGGGCGTTGACGGCCTCGTCGATGGCGTCACCAAACTCCACGCTGAGCGCAGAATCACCACAAGGCAGAAAGCGCGGCTCCGCATACATACACAACTCCAGCGTGTGTTTCTACGACGGTCATTTTTTTTGCGGCGGGCGTCGTGAACGCCTTGCCATGCCCGTCAGTCTTTGCTAATGGACAGATTAACAGGCCGTTAACGGTCTGGCGAATTAATGCCGCTAATTCCAAACCTGTCAAGGAGATACACGCAGAGATTGTTCATCGGAAATCGCATTGGTTGAGTGTGGCGACATCTAACCATGCCGATCGTGACGCAGATTATTTGTTGTTTCAGCAACGGGAGTCGTGATGCAGTTTCAGTTTGCTCAGAATGCCGAAAAGCTCGAATATCCGGACAGGAAAGTCGTTGCTGGCGTCCTCAAGCGCTTTAATACCTGGCGATACAAGAGATCCCAACCCTCCGACTTTGCATTGCTTCAGGATTCCGTGGCGCAGGCCGTTGCGTCGGGCAATCCTATTCCTTTCGTTCTCTATTGGGGGAAGGGTTTGCGTGCGCAGTCCGGAGCCAATGAGCGAGCCTGCCTCAATTATTTGTCGGAGATGGCCGGCAGAATTAGCGAAGTCTATGGCCCCGGGGCTCAGTTCGACATTCTCTACACCGATACGCACGCCACGCTGAACGGTCACCGGCCAGCCGACATCGAGGAATACCGCCAGTGCCTCATCGCCGATTGCGGGGACGATTTCCGGGTGTGGCGGCTGAGCGAGGTCGTCACCGCCTCGAAGGTCGCCGATACGGACGTCGGCGACGTTCAGCCGGTCGAGGTCGAGGCGATGATCGCGCGGTTGGTTGGATGCGCGGAGAAGTGGTATCTGGGCAATGGGCACGCGATCGACGGGGCGACGCGCTATTTCTGGATGAACATGGTGGAGCGGATCGCCGTCGAGCGCATGTTCCCAGGTTCCGTCTTCGTGACTTTCAACGGCGCCGAAATGCGGCCGCTGTTTCCCGAGCGGCTGCCGGTCTTCTACATGTACTCGGTGAAGAAGGGTAACAGCGTCAAACCCTGGTTCATGGATGAGCCGGACGGCCCGTCGGCGCAGTCCGAAATCGCTCAGGCCGTTCGTGCGTGAGCGCGGCCCTGTTCCTCGGCTGCCATCTTTTTTGCGATCAGGGACCGAAACTCGGCGACGGTGTCGTCGAGCGCATCGATGGCCGATTCGGCGAAACTCCAGTCGAACGTTGCGGGCGCGTCCGCCTGATGTTCGATGCGTTTGCAAATGTTCGCGAGGCGGGCGGCGCCAACGGTCGACGCGCTGCCGAAGATCGCGTGAGCCAGAAGCCCTGCGCCACGGGCATCGCCTGCCTCGATAACAGCCAGCAGGGCGTCGCGCTTGGCTGAAAGTTCGGCAACGAATATGCCCATCAGCGGCGAGGTTTCGTCGATCCGGCGGTCTTCGAAGAAGTCGGCCAGCTCGGCGAGTTCGATCACCGGGTCGTCGGCGCTCGTCGCCCCTTCGGCAAGTTCGATCACCGGTTCGTCAGGGGCGGTCGCCTGTCGATCGGCAAGGGAGGCTGGAGTCGCGAGGCTGCGTGCGGCTTCGAGTAGCTTTGCACGGCGAATGGGTTTGGTCAGGTAGGCGTTCATTCCGGCTTCGGCGACCTTTTCGCCGGTGCCGGGAATTGCATGCGCCGTCAAGGCGACAATCGGCGTCCTGTTGTTTGGGCCGCCGCCATCGCGGATCTCGCGGGCGGCCGTCAGGCCGTCTTTCTCCGGCATGGAAATATCCATGAAGATCAAGTCGTAACGCTGCGAACCCGCATGTTTCACAGCCTGCGTGCCGTTTTCCGCACGGGTAACTTCATGGCCGTCGGCAACGAGGTATTGGGTGCCGATGTAAGCGTTCGTCGGGTTGTCTTCGGCAAAGAGAATGCGAAGCTGCCGGGACGCCTTGTCGTCGGCGCGCTTGGTGGCGGCTGCTGCTGCCGGTTCGGTCGCCAGCTGGAATGTGAGCGTGAAGGAAAAGCAGCTGCCCTTTCCGTATTCGCTGTCGACCTTTATGCGGCCGCCCATGGCGCGGACGATCTCGTCGCAGATCGCGAGACCGAGGCCGGTGCCATCGGTGCGGCGCGAAAATGTCGAATCGAGCGACTTGAACTTTTCGAAGATCAGCGATTGCTTGTCGGCGGGAATTCCGATTCCGGTATCGGTGATCGCAAAGTGCAATGTGGCCTGCCCGTCGTTTTGTTCGAGGAGAGAGCTACGGAGCGTGATGGTGCCTTGGGAGGCGAACTTGTTGGCGTTGGAGAGGAGGTTGATGAGGACCTGACGCAGGCGAACGGCGTCGACCATGACGGAAGCCGGAATTTCGTTCGAGACTTCCAGCAGGAGTACGTTGCCGGCTTTTTCAGTGAGCGGCCGGAACATCGAGTCGAGGCTTGCGAATATTGCCGCGAGAGACTGCGGGCTCGCCTCGAACTTGAACTGGCCATCCTCCAGCTTCGAGAAGACGAGGATGTCGTCGATCAGCGAAAGCAGATATTCGCCCGAACTCGACGCGATTTCGAGATGCCTCACCGCTGAAGGCGTGAGCGGTTCGGTCTTGATCAGCTCGAGGGCGCCGAGAACGCCGTTAAGCGGGGTGCGGATCTCGTGGCTCATCACGGCGAGGAATTCGCCCTTGGTCTTGCTGGCGGCTTCGGCCACCTGCTTCTCGACGAAGAAGCGGTTCTGCTCCTCAAGCAGCGTGCTTTCGCGCAGCCGGGAGCGGATCGCGGCGAAAGTCGCGTAGACCGTGAGGCCTGTCATCAGGAGGGCACACAGGATCATGATGTAGATCCTCAGCATCCATGAGGAACCGCCCAGCACAACGACGCGCAAGGGGTAGCCGTCAACGGGTGTCTTGGCGGCGATCAGCATCGTGCCTTCATGATGTTCGATTCCGGTCATGACGGCCGTGGCCGGTCCGGCTTCCGTGAAGGGGTAGGCCTTGCTGACGAGCGTCTTGCCGAGCATCGAAGCGTAGTCACCGGTGCCGGCGCGAATGATGTCGTCCTCGCCGACGATGACGACGCCACCGCGGTTGCCGAGATCGAGGTGACTGTAGATGCGGGTCAGCTTGTCGGGGTCGAGAGATACAACGATGACGCCGTCGAATTGACCTTTGTCGTCGAGGAGAGGGCGGGTGTACTGGACGCTCCATTTGCCGGATGCGCGTCCAAGAACCGGTCGTGAGATGAACAGATTGTCGCCGCTGCCGTCGCGGTGAACGCGGTAGTGCTCGCGGTCGCTGAGGTCAACGGGCTTTTTAGGGCGCAGCATTTTCGAACTCGTCACCATCATTCCGTTCTTGTCGATGACGGCGATCTGAACCGTGTGCCTGTTGAGCGTGTAGTCCTCGGTTATGATTTCCCGCCAGGAAACGCTCGCGCTCTTCGACCGGCGCATGGCGCGCATGAACTGCAATAGCGTGTCGAGTTCGCCGGAAGTCCTCGTGATGTTGTGAGACAGCGTCACGGCAATGTTGGACAGGTTATCCGTGACGCTGCGGCGAAGCGACGACCGCTCGTCGGTGATCTGCTGGAAGACGAGGCACCAAACGCCGATAATAATGAGGAGCGCGAAGAGAACCTGGCGCTGGTACCACCCGGTGCCGACGTTTTCGAGAAACCGATCGAAAGTCCTAATTGAAGTATTCGGGTCGGACAAAATCTATCCCTCTGACGAGTATGGGCAAGAGAATGCGGACCAATGCTTAAAATTTCATGCGATCATGCGGCGGCGATGCCGAGGTCACCGACCATTTGGGAGCCCCAGTCAAAAGGAACTTGGCTTGAAACGGTGCGAATCCGGTCGGCTGAATAGGGTTTCTTAACGAGGTGGGCGGTGCCGGTTCGCGTGCCAGTCGCGAGACGGTCCGGGTCGCGTGTAATAAAGAGGTGGGGCACCGCGCCGTTACCGACTATTTCGGTCACGGCGTCGATGCCGCTGCTGCTTTCGTTCGTTTTATGGATTCACGAACTCTTGTCCGGGTGAATGTCGTCAACCCATCAACTCTTCGATAGCAATTCAATCGCCTGACGCAGTTCCGCCATGACGCCTGGCTGCGTAATCGCGTGGCCTGCTGCATCGAAAACGGTGAGGCGCGATTGTGGCCAGCGGCTATGGAGGGCGTGAGCGGCAGCCGGCGGGCAGAGGAGATCGTAGCGGCCCTGGACGATGACGCCGGGGATGCCTTCGAGCTTTCCCGCCTCGCGCAGCAGCTGGTCGTCATCGAGGAAAAACCGGCTGGCGATGTAATGGGCTTCCATAAGTGGGGTCGGAGGCAGACGGCCTGGTGAAGTCGTCAAGTCGGGAAGCTCGACTGCGCCGGGTTCGAGGACGGAGAGCGCGCGTTCGTAGGTGTTCCAGACGTCGGCGGCAGGCGCATGAATCGTCGGGTCAGGATCGTTGAGGCGCCTCACGTAGGCGTCGAGCGGGTCGTTTTGCTCCGCTAGCGGCAGGGCGGAGACGAAGGCTTCGAACAGTTCGGGGCGAAAGCGTCGCGGGCCTTCGCAAAAGGCCCACTCGACCTCTTGTTGCGTGCCAAGGAATATGGCGCGGAGCACCAGCGCCGTGACGCGTTCGGGATGGGCTTGCGCGTAGGCGAGCGCCAGGGTCGAGCCCCACGATCCGCCGGTGACGAGCCACTTTTCGATGCCGAAGAATTCGCGGATGCGTTCGATGTCGGCGATCTGATGGGCGGTGGTGTTTGCCTGCATCGAAAGGTAGGGATGCGAGCGGCCGCAGCCGCGCTGATCGAAAAGGATGGCGTGGTGCAGGTCGGGATCGAAGAGCGCGCGGTGAATATGCTGCGCGCCGCTGCCGGGTCCGCCGTGCAGGAACAGGGCCGGTATGCCGCCCTTGCGGCCGACTTCCTCGACGTAGAGCCAGTGACCTTCGCCGACGTCGAGCATGATGGCATCGAACGGTCTTAATCGCTGGGCTTCGCTGTTGGGAGATTTCATGCGTTCGAAGGTTTCGTGGAGTGCGGGGCAAGCGGGCCGAAATTTTGCCCGGCCCAGCATGTCCGCAGGCGGCCCGATGGGCAAATGGTTTGTCGGCCGGCCATAGATGAAGCGAGCCGCGCCGTCAAACCCGCAGCTTGAATTTTTCGGGCGAGCGAACGTGCTCGGGACGGACGCCGAGGCCGATGAGGGCGGCGAGCCTGCGTTGCAGCCAGGGTACCTTTGCAACGATGCGAAGCGGCAAAGGGGGAGCCGGCATCCTGCCTGGATCGTTGATCAGCGGCGCGATGATGTTGTTTTGCGCGCGAACCTGGGCGAACTGGGTGGCGTTCGTCGGCCATTGCCGCCGTTTGCGGACGTTGTCGAGGTCGTCGTCTTTGAGCGTGCCATCCGCGAGGGGGCCGGCAAGCAGGTTGGCGGCTGCTACGGCATCCTGGATCGCCAGATTGATGCCGACGCCGCCGACCGGCGACATGGCGTGGGCGGCATCGCCGATCATCAGGAGCCCGGGACGCGACCAGCGTTCCAACCGGTCGATCTTCACCGTCAGAACCGAGACGGCATCGAAAGACGTGAGGCTCGAAATGTGCGGGCGAAGGCGCGGAGCGGTCTCGCTTACGACCTCCCGGAAGCTTTCTATTCCGGCGGCCTTGACCTGTTCGGCGGCGCCCTTCGGAATAACGTAGGCGCACTGGAAGTAGTCGCCGCGGTTGATGGTGATGAGGATATGGCCACGCCCGGTATTGAGAAGCGGTTCATCGCTTCCGGTTTCCTCGCGCGGGATACGGAACCACATCACGTCAATGGGCGCGCCGATGTCCTTGACCTCGAGACCGGCCTCGCGGCGCACCAGGGAGTGTCGGCCGTCGGCGCCGATGACGAGTTTGGAGCGGACGGCCAGCGGTCCTTCAGGCGTCGCCGCTTCGACGCCGGTGATGCGGCCGTCAGCGTCTTCAGTGAGGCCGGTGACTTCGGCTTGCATTTCTATCGAGAAGGTCGGCAGCGCGGCGGCTTTCGTCGTGAGGAAGTCGAGGAAGTGCCATTGCGGCATGAAGGCGATGAATTTGCATCTCGCATTCAGTGACGAAAAGTCGGTGACGTCGAGCCGCTGGCGCCCGAAAATTCCCGACAGTTTGGACAGCCGGTCATGGGGGCGTTCGAGAAATTCTTCGAGCAGGCCAAGCTCGTGCATCACTTCAAGGGTCGAGGGGTGTACGGTGTCGCCGCGGAAATCGCGGAGAAAATCGGCGTGCTTTTCGAGGACAAGCGTCCTGCAGCCGGCTCTTGCAAACAGCAATCCGGCCATAACGCCGGCAGGACCGCCTCCGGCGACGCAGCAGTCGACTTCAAGCGTGCGTGACATGGTTTCCCGCTCCTGGGCATCACGGAGTCGGTAGCACGATATTCAGGGCGGGCGAAGTCTTCCGGCAACGAACCAACGGGGCAGGGAAGCCGTTCAGCGCGTTGCGATTCGGGAGCTGAAGCGCAAGTCGGTCGTTTCGGGCTGAGGCGGGGCAATGGGCTGACCCGTCGGCGTATCGGGCTGGTGTTGGCGCACGCGCAGTTCGGTCACCATCCAGCGCCAGTCCTTCAATTCCAGCACGCCGGCATAAACGCGAGTCGGCTCGAACTTGTCGCGCATTTCGATTTCGAATCGGGTCGGCGTGATGAAGGCGGCGCGGTCGATGCGCTGCCAGGCGTTGGCGATGCGGACATGCAGCGGCTGGCCGTCGTCGGGGTCGGTTGTGCCGAGAAGGTCGCGGCGGACGGTGCGCCCATAGCTGAACAGTGTCGGCAGGCCGGTGGGGTTGGCGTAACGCTCGACGAGGGTGTCGACCATGGTGCGGCCGTAGTAGGCCTTGAAGTTCGCCCACAGGCCCTGGCGTTGTTGCTTGTCTTCGAGCGACGCTTCTTGAGGACCGAGCACCATCCGGGACATCGATTCCTTCAGCGTCACCTTGACCGGGGTCCACTCGACGTGTCGGGCGAGATAGCCGCTGTCACCGGCCTCGACGGCTTCCTTGATCGACCATGCGGTATGGAACGGCCAGCCGAGATAGACCGGTGCGCAAAGGAAGCCTGCGCAGATCACTAAAGCAATTCGCCGCATCAGCAACTTTCCCATTTCGCTAGCCGGCCACGCATCGATCGGACGTTGAGTCATACCGCTCCGGAAGGGGGGAAATGGGGCCGGTCGCGGTCAATGCAACCTTGCCGGCGTGAAAACTGTTCCATTTTGTTAAAGGGTCGCGGCCTCATTGTGGCTTGTCGGCTGCGGGCCCCGATTGTCGATCGTCCGGCGAGGTGCTGGCGCAGATGCCTTGCAACGCCGTCCAATCGGCCTTGGTAAGGGCGGGAGTTGCATCGTAGCCGCCGGCCGCGTGGACTTTTGCGAGGCGCTCGCCGGTTTCGGGATGGCTCGAAAGCATGCCACCGAGACCGCCCTTGCCAAGGCTGCCGCCGGGTGTGCCGTCGCGCTTGCTCATGCGCTCGAAAAACTGGGCGAAGCCTCTCGATGAAACCCTGGCCGCGCGAAGGATCGAAATGGCGTGGTCGTCGGCCTGTCCCTCGGCCTCGCGCGAGTAGGAGAGCTGCAGCAGGACGATGCCGATGTTGCCGAGCGCGCCGCCGCTGCCGCCCATCAGGAGTTCGGTCGCCGCGGCCAGCCCCATGGCGCGGACGAGGCCGGTCTCTGGATGCAGTTCGATGCCGTGGCCCATCTCGTGAGCGAGCACGCCGGCGATTTCATCTGGTCCTTCGGCTGCTTCGAGAAGTCCGCGGGTGAGGACGACGTTTTCGCCCGGCGTGGCAAAGGCATTGACGAGGCCCCAGTCGATGACGACGACCTTGAACGGCCGGTCGATTTGCGTGGCGGTGGCCAATCGCTGGGTGAGCTTGCCGAGCGCCTTAGTCCCGGTGGTATCGTCGCAAAACGCGCGGCCCTCGCTCATCGAGGCGACGGCCTGACGGCCCATCGCGGCGCGGGCCTTGTCGGGAAGCAGGGCGGCGATGGTGCGGGCCGGGGACAGTTCGGCAAGCCAGACGATGCAGCCAAGCGCAATGGTGGCAGCCGCGCCCCAAAGCCAGGGGCTGGCGCTGCGCCAGCGCTCGGCCGAAGCGGTCAGTTGCGGGGCGAGTTTGGCGAGAGCGCGGGCAAAACGAGGTCCCTGCACGAACAGGGTGGCGCCGGGCTGATAGGAATAGGTGACGAGGGCGTCGATGGCGTGGTCGGTCAGCGGTTCGGCGGTCGCCAGTGCGCCATAGGGCCAGATCAGCGGTTCGTCTGGCTGATGCAGGATAGCGATGCCGCGCTCGTTAAGCTCCACCGTAACCTCGCGCGAGCGGGCGGTGCGGCCATCGGAGAAGCGTGCTTCGAAGCGCTGGTGGAAGAGATCAGAATGCATCGACATCGAACGCCTGTGCCAAGCCCTCGCCGGTCGCCATCGGATCGGCGGAGCTCTGTCTTATCTTGTCGACGTCGAGTGTGCCATCAAGGGAGAGGTTGTTGATGAGGTAGCCCATCGAGCGCGCCTGGGTGACGGGAAGGAGGAGGGTGAAGGAGAGGACGGCAATAAAAACCAACAGCGGAGCTGCGATGGTGGCGGCGTAGGCGGTGAACTCTTCGGTTGTCAAAGTGCTTTCCGGGGCGATCGTGCCGGCGATCGTGACAAACAGGACGCCGATAACCGCTG
The DNA here is from genome assembly GCA_018819265.1 of Alphaproteobacteria bacterium. Taxonomy (GTDB): domain Bacteria; phylum Pseudomonadota; class Alphaproteobacteria; order Rhizobiales; family Hyphomicrobiaceae; genus Filomicrobium. Next base: position 60,733 of record JAHJQI010000047.1, on the reverse strand, counting down.
CAAGCGCGATTACGATGAGTGTACCCGCCGCGAGAATGGCGAGATTCGTCAGGTCGATCCACAGCAGGCCGGCTCCCGTCAAGCGTCCATTGAAGCGGGCATTATCGATATACGTGCAATCGGCGAAGTGATTGATGGTGCGGGCCCGATACCAGGCGCTCATGAAGAGATAGAGGAGATAGGCAAGTCCGAATCCGGCGATGAGGCCAAGATATAACACCTGCGCACGCGCTGCCGAACCTAGATTTTCCTCGCCCATCAGGTGAGCCGCCAACGACCCGGCGACAACGCTGATGAGCGACGCAAGAAATGACAATGCTATTACGCCGAACCACAGTAGGGCGAACGGAGCGTAGAGCGGGCCTGACGTGCCTCGGAATGCGAACGGTTCGCTGCCGAATCTGGCATCGTTGGTGATCATCGCCTGTAATTTCGTCGTGCGCCACGGGATGATCCAGCCAAGCGTCACGGGAATGAGAAGCATCGTCAGAAAATAGGTGGTGGCGTATGGCAACGATCTGCCTTCGAGGCTGCCGCGAATTCCTCGCCAGGACGTGCGCAGCAGGCGGTAGCGCTGGGCGCGGTACATGCCAAGGCCAAAAAGAAAGATGATGGCGAGATAGATAAGCACGTTGAGAACGGTGACCGCAGGCGAGTTGGGGCTGAAGATGAGCACGACCGCGACCGAAACGAAAAGGATCGGCAACAGCACGACGCCAAAGACGATGAGGAAGCCGAGGAAGAGTTCCTTGCCGGTGCCGGTGTAGACGAGGGGCTCGCCGTCGAGCCGGATCGCCGACCACAGCCGCTTGCGGACCTCGGTGCGCGCCCAGAAATCGTAGATTCCAAGCGTCAGCAAGCGGTAGACGAAGTTGGCCACCGACAGGCCGATCATGCCGATCGGGGGTAACCAGGAGAGGTCCAGGCGGATACCTGGCGCGGGCGGGCTGCTTGTCGGTCCGGTCGTCTGCGTATCCATGGAGATCCCCCGGCAAATCGGACTCGGGTCGGCATCATGCGGCGTGTAAACCAACTCGGTGACGGAATCTAATCCGGCCGACCGCCCGCCGTCCGAAATTTAAAGCCGACCCGGTTGCGAATTGCGGCGCCACTATTTTGCCTCGCACTGGTGCCGGTTTGGCCTCGTCTCAGTCGTTCGTCAGCCTTACTCGCATCCTACATGATCGTTCGCCGGGTCAGGTAATCGGTTTTACCTGACCACAACAAATCCAGCGCTCGGTCTTGAGCCTGGCGAACGCGATTAAGACTGTCCGCAGCTGTTGCCTTGCAGCCACGCCGATGGGCGGGTGCGCCACCTTTGGGCCACAAACGCGGACCATCGTTGGGATGGATCACGGAGACGAATCGTACACCCTTCATGACCGTGCCAACGGTTGGTTGCGACAGCGTCTCAATACATTACCGGTCTCTTGCAAGCGGCGCAGCGCTCTTGAAAGCGTTACGGCGCGACTTTGCTCTCATGCAGCAGGTTGAAGCGGGATCGAAGCGGGAAGGAATTTAGCGGATTATGAGCGCCAAGCCGTTCGACAAATCGAAGCTGCCAAGCCGTCACGTGACGATGGGGCCGAGCCGGGCTCCGCACCGATCCTACTATTACGCGATGGGGCTGACCGAAGAGCAGATCAACCGGCCATTCGTCGGCGTGGTCAGCTGCTGGAACGAGGCGGCCCCCTGCAACATCGCCTTGATGCGGCAAGCGCAATCGGCCAAGGCCGGCGTCGACGAAGGCGGCGGGACGCCGCGGGAATTCTGCACCATCACCGTCACCGACGGCATCGCCATGGGCCACCAGGGCATGAAATCGTCGCTGGTCTCCCGTGAGGTCATCGCCGATTCGATCGAAGTGACGATGCGCGGTCACTGCTACGACGCCATGGTCGGCCTGGCAGGCTGCGACAAGTCGCTGCCGGGCATCATGATGGCGATGCTGCGTCTCAACGTGCCGAGCGTGTTCATGTATGGCGGCTCCATCCTGCCGGGCACCTACAAGGGTAAGGACGTCACCGTGCAGGACGTCTTCGAAGGCGTCGGCATGCACTCCGCGGGCCGCATGACGGCAGAAGAACTGCACGCACTCGAATGCGTCGCCTGTCCCTCCGCTGGATCCTGCGGTGGACAGTTCACTGCAAACACCATGGCCTGCGTTTCGGAAGCCATCGGCTTGGCGCTGCCGGGTTCGGCCGGCGCTCCGGCGCCCTACGAAAGCCGCGACCATTACGGGGTGGAGAGCGGGAAAGCGGTCATGCGGCTCATCGCCGACAATATCCGCCCGCGCGACATCTGTACCCGCGAAGCCTTCGAGAACGCGGCGACGATCGTTGCGGCGACCGGTGGTTCGACCAACGCGGCGCTGCATTTGCCGGCGATGGCGCACGAGATGGGTCTCGAGTTCGACCTGTTCGACGTCGCCGAGATCTTCAAGCGCACGCCCTACATCGCCGACCTCAAGCCGGGCGGCAACTACATCGCAAAAGACGTTTACGATATCGGCGGTGTGCCGCAGATCCTGCGGGCGCTGCTCGACGGCGGCTTCCTCAACGGCGACTGCATGACGGTGAGCGGCAAGACGATGGCCGAAAACCTCGCCAGCGTCGAATTCAATACCGATCAGAAGGTGGTCTATCCGGTTTCCAATCCGATCACGCCGACCGGCGGTGTCGTGGGACTGCGCGGTTCGCTCGCTCCTGAGGGAGCGATCGTCAAGGTCGCCGGCATGACCAAGCTGAAATTCCGCGGTCCGGCCCGCTGCTTCGATTGCGAAGAAGATGCGTTCCAGGCCGTCGAGGAGCGTGCCTACAAGGAAGGCGAGGTTATCGTCATCCGCTACGAAGGCCCCAAGGGCGGCCCGGGCATGCGCGAAATGCTGTCGACGACGGCGGCGCTCTACGGCCAGGGCGCGGGCGACAAGATGGCGCTGATCACCGATGGCCGGTTCTCGGGTGCGACGCGAGGTTTCTGCATCGGTCACGTGGGTCCCGAGGCGGCCGTCGGCGGGCCGATCGCGCTGGTGCGCGACGGCGACATGATCGCAATCGACGCGGAAGCGGGAACGCTCGATATCGAAGTCGATGCCGGCGAACTGGAACGCCGCCGCCAAGAGTGGAAGGTGCCCGACAATCCCTATCAGAGCGGCGTGCTGCGCAAGTATGCCGAGCAGGTCGGACCGGCGAACAAGGGTGCTGTGACTCATGCCGGCGGAAAGGCGGAGGTGATCTGCTATGCGGACATCTGATTTGGGCAAGGCCCGGCGGGCTTGGTGCGGCGTTGTGCTGGCGTGCGGCCTGTTGATTGCCGCAGTGTCCGGCCCGGCTTCGGCGGCACCGCGATTCACCTCGGCAGAGGATGCGCTGCGCCAGGGGATCAGCGCCTATAACGGCGGCTATCATGAGATCGCGATCCCAGCGCTGGAGTTCGCCGCCGGGGAAAACCTGTTCCTTGGATCGTATTATCTGGCGGTACTCTATGCCGACAGCAACTCGGCCTATACCGATCACGGCAAGGCCTATATGGTCTATCAGCGGATCGTCAACGAGCACGCCGATGTCGATCCAGACCACGATGCGCGCGGCCCCTACGTGGCGCGATCCCTGACGGCGCTGGCCAAATATGTGCGCGAGGGGCTGCCGGAACTGCGGTTGCGGCCGAACCCGGAGCTCGCCGCCGAGTACCTGCATCACGCAGCGGTGTTCTTCAACGACGAAGACGCGCAATTCGAACTCTCGAAGATGCAGCTGAACGGCGAAGGCGTGCCGACCGACGTCGCGCGCGGGCGGCACTGGCTGGCGGTGCTGGCCGAGAACGGGCATGCGGGCGCGCAGGCCTTCCTTGCCGATCTCTACTGGCGCGGCAAGTTCATGCCGAAGGATCCGGTGCGGGCGCTGACGCTGATCTCGGTTGCGGTCAAGAATGCTCCGGCCGCCGAGCAGGTGTGGATCGACGATATCTACCAGAACATTTATTGCGGGGCTCCGCAGGGCGTGCGCGAACAGGCCACCGGCATGGTTGCCGATTGGGATGTGCGCTACGGCCGCAAGCCGCCGCTGCCGGGGCGTCTTGGCCTTGGCGGTCTCGGCGGGTTCGATCTGGGTGTACACCGCACCTGCGCGGATGGACGGACGGTTCCGATGCGCTCGGGTGAGCTGCCGCTGGTTGCCGAACCCGCAGTCGAGGGGGCAACGGGCCCGATAAGCAAACCGGCGATGTCGGTCGAAGCTCTGCCAGCGAATCCGGCGATGGGCTTCGTTCGAGGCGGTGCGGTTGGCGGCGGATCAATGCGCCCGGTCGGAGCGCGGCAGTAGCGCCTGTTCGTCAGCGTTACTCCTCTGTTTCTTTTCGGCAGGATTCGTGCCGCAGAGCCTGATTTCGATCGGCAGGCATTCATCCCGGCTCTTCCGTCGCGGCTCGCGTCGTGATGATTTCGGCGAAAAGTTCAGGCGCGACGTTGCCCCCTGACAGAATCAGGCAAATCGTCTTGCCGCGTGTCTCGATGCGGCCGCTCAACACGGCGGCGAGAGAAGCAGCTCCCCCCGGTTCGACGACCAGCTTGAGCGTTTCGAAGGCGAAGCGGACGGCTCGGCGGACCTCGGCGTCGGTGACGCTGAGGCCACCTGAGAGGAGTTCGCGCGCGATCGGGAAAGTGATCGTGCCGGGTGTTTGGGCCATCAGCGCGTCGCAGATGGAAGGCGGCGCACCGGGGGCATTGGTTTCGTAATCGCCGGAATCGAGCGAGCGGGCCATGTCGTCGTAATGCTCCGGCTCGACGCTGTAGATCGCGGTTGCGGGGCTGCGCGCCGCGATGGCCGTGGCGCAGCCTGCGGCAAGGCCGCCGCCACTGCAGTTGACCAGCAGCACGTCGGCCTCGGCGCCGATGCGCTGGCATTGCTCGTCGATCTCCAGGCCGACGGTGCCTTGACCGGCGATGATGTGGGGATCGTCATAGGGACGCACGATGGCAAGGCCGCGCTCTTGCGCAAGGCGGGCGCCGATGTCCTCGCGTCTTTCGGTGTAGCGGTCGTAGAGCACGACTTCGGCGCCAAGCGCGCGGGTGTTGTCGATCTTCGTCGCGGGGGCATCTCTCGGCATGACGATCACCGCCGGGGACGCAAGAAGACGTGCGGCGGCGGCGACGCCCTGGGCGTGATTACCCGATGACCAGGCGAGGATGCCGTTGGCCCGGGTGTCGGGGGCGAGGCTCGAGATCTTGTTATAGGCGCCACGGAACTTGAACGAGCCGGTGCGTTGCAGAGTTTCGGCCTTGATGAGAATGCGCCCGCCGGTGCGCATATTGAGCGCCGGGCTCTCGACCAGCGGCGTGCGCACGGCGACGCCGGCCAGCAGATCGGCGGCGGCCTCGATGTCGGCGATGGTGATGGCGACGTGCTGAGTGTCTGACATCTTTGCTCGATCCCGTTGAATTGCGACAGCTGCGTTGCCGAGGCGAACGTCAGGCCAGATTGACCGGTCGAATCGATTTGACAAGTCGTCAGGGCGTGGCGTCGCGCCGACGTGACGGATTTGGCGCGGGGAAGAACATCTGCATACTCGTATTCGGGTTTCATCAGGTTGTGATAACGGTGGGGCCAGCTTCGCGACAGGCTCAGGCGGGGCAACGCTCGAGCACTTGCTGCATTCGGCCGGGAAATCGTCCGGTACCGGTGTGTCGCGACTTTTGCCCACAGTTGCCGCATCGCAAAATGCTCAGTGCTTGCGAAATGGCCGGGGTGCTGTAAAGGTCTCCGGGAATAAAGGCAGAATCGCGGGGGACGGTTCTGTCGTGGGGGGAGCTCTCAAGGGTTTCGCAGATGGATCATCCGCACGTACCGGCGGTGCCGGGGACGGCTAGTTCACGCAGTTGGCTGGAAGTGGCGCAGCGGTATCGGCATCCCGATCCGGCACGAAGCATTCTTGAAATCGTGCTGACGGCGGTGCCGTTCGCGGCGTTGTGGGTCGCTGCCTACCTGTCATTGGCGGTCAGCTACTGGCTGGCACTTCTGTTCATCGTTCCTGCCGCCGCTTTTCTTGTCCGGCTGTTTCTTATCCAGCACGACTGCGGTCATGGCGCTTTCTTCAAGAAGCGGCTGACCAACGACTGGGTCGGGCGGGCACTCGGAATACTCACTTGCACTCCCTATGACGTGTGGAAGCGCAGCCATGCGATCCACCATGCCCATTCGGGAAATCTCGAGCATCGCGGCATCGGCGACATCAACACGCTGACGGTCGACGAATATCTGGCGCGGCCCTGGTGGGGTCGGCTTGTCTACCGGTTCTACCGGCATCCGCTGATCATGTTCGTCGTCGGGCCGGCCTATGTCTTCATTCTGCAGCAGCGCCTGCCGTTCGGCCAGATGGATGGCGGATGGCGGCCCTGGGTCAGCGCCATGGGAACCAACTTCGGCATCGCCGGCCTGATCCTGCTGATGGTCTGGTTTGTCGGTGCCGGCGAGTTCTTCCTGGTCCATGCGCCGATCGTGATATTGGCTGCGATGATCGGTGTCTGGCTTTTCTATATCCAGCATCAGTTCGAAGAGACATACTGGGCAGAAAGCCAGGACTGGTCGCATGAAGAAGCGGCGCTGTACGGCAGCTCGTTCTATGATCTGCCTGGCGTGCTGGCATGGGTGACGGCGAATATCGGTATCCACCACGTCCATCATCTCTACGCGCGTATTCCTTTTTATCGACTGCCGCAGGTGTTGAAGGATCATCCCGAACTTGCCGACGTGCGCCGGGTGAGGCTGATGCAAAGCTTCAAATACGTTAAGCTGAAGCTGTGGGACAGCCAGCAGCGGCGTCTCGTGGCGTTCAGCGAAATTAGCCGCCGGTCCTGAGGTAAGCGGATCCACCCGGCGTTGGTGCTTGCTGAGTGGCCCGCCGCGAATGTCGCCTTACTGACCCGGAGTGCCGGTTTTGGGTGATGGGCTGATATCGCAGCGCGTGCGGCGTTTTCTGCCGGAGCTGATTTACGGGGCGAACGACGGCATTGTCACGACTTTTGCGGTGGTCGCGGGAGTTGTCGGGGCTGATCTTTCGGTACAGATCATTCTCATTCTCGGCTTTGCAAACTTGTTCGCCGATGGCGTTTCGATGGGGGCAAGCAATGTTCTCTCGTTGCGATCAAGAGAGGTCGACCGCCCGACGCTGATAGAAGCGTTGCCCTATGGCGCTGCGACGTTCGTCGGCTTTCTGGCCGCCGGATTAGTGCCGCTCCTCGCATATCTCTTGCCGGTGCCCCGGGAAAGCAGCTTCATCATCGCGGTTGGGCTGGCTGGAGCGACCTTGTTCGGGGTCGGGGCAAGCAGGTCGGCGTTGATCGACCGGCGCTGGTATGCTGCCGGCCTTGAAATGTTGGCCATCGGGGCGACTGCAGGCGCGATCGCCTACTGGGTCGGTGTTCTCGGAGCCTATCTGGCGAATGGCACACCGTGATGAGGCATGATGTCGAGTTCCAAGTGGGATCAGAAATACGAGGCGGCTCCCGGCGGGCTGTTCGGCAATTCTCCAAACGAATACGTGCGCGAAATCGCGGCGCGCTCCGACTTTGCGGCGCGGACGGGGCTGTGTCTCGCCGACGGGGACGGTCGCAACAGTCGCTGGCTTGCAGCGCGCGGCCTGCAGATGACGGCGGTGGATCTGTCGGCGGTGGCTTGCGCCAACGGCGAACGTCTCGATGCGGCCGCGGGCGTCAGGGTGGAGCGGATCGCGGGCGATGTCGAGGACTGGCAGCCGGCGGAGGGGCGGCGCTGGGAGGCCGTCTTCGTGATGTATCTTCAGGCCCCGGAGGCGACCAGAATGGCTGCCGTTCAGCGGGGATGGATCGCACTCGATGCGGGCGGATGGATCGTCGTAGAGGCGTTCGCCAAAGCGCAAGCGGCGGCGGGGAACGGACTGGGGCCAGGCTCGCTGGACCTGATGTACGACCTCGAAGAATTTTGCGCATGGTTGCCTGACGCTGAGGTCGTCGAGGCATTGGCGGGTCGCATCGGGCTCGACGAAGGCGGCCGGCACCACGGGTTGGCCCATGTCGTGCGGTTCGCCGCGCGCAAATACTGACATGTCGTGCGGTTTGCCGCGCGCAAATACTGAAAGCGCCGCACCCGTGCGCAATCACGTCTTGCTTGCTTGGTTGCTACAGGCTGCCAAGAACCGTGATTTTTCCATCCGCGCCAATTCTGCCGACAATGATTTCGCCTGAGCGGGTGGACCGGCCGGTCAATGCGCGGATGTTGACCTGGTGACTGACGAGGATGAGCGGGGCTGCGGGATTGCGCGCGCCGAGCCACTGCTTCAATTCGTTGGTCTGCGCAGCGCTCACTTCATAATTCTCGTAGAACGAGTTGAGGGCTGGAAGGTCTTTGACTTCTCCAACGCCGAGGAGCGTTGCGGTGTCACGGCAGCGGCACCACTGGCTGGAATAAACGTCGGCGCGTTCAATTGCATTGTCGCGGAAGCGCTTGCCGGTGGCGATCGCTCGCTGGCGGCCGGTGTCGTCGAGATTGCGCTGGCTGGTGCAATCGCCAATCGTGAAGTTGCCCGGGTCGCCGGTGCCGGGAGCCAGTTCGTGGCGCAGGATCGCAAACGCTTCGCCGCTGCGGATCGCCTGCCAGAGTGCTGCTTCGTCAGCGGCATGGCCGGGCACAAGGAGTGCGAGGGGCAACGCGCAGGCGATGAACAGCGTGGCGGCGATTTTCTTTGCTGTGGAAAGCAACGCAAAGGCCGGCATCGCTTGCGTCCTTCTCAAACCGCCAGTTCGATCCAGACGGGGACATGATCGGAAGGTTTTTCCCAGCCGCGTGTCTGCTTGTCGATGCCGGCCGCCTCAAGCCGGTCGGCGGCCTCCGGTGACAACAGCAAATGATCGATGCGGATGCCGTCGTTCTTCTGCCAGGCGCCGGCCTGATAATCCCAGAAGGTATAGGTTTCGGGTTCAGGCGTGGTGGCGCGGATGGCGTCGGTCATGCCGAGGTTGACGAGCCGGCGGAAAGCGGTGCGGCTTTCGGGCTGGAAAAGCGCGTCGTTGGTCCAGGCGTCTGGCCGCTTGGCGTCTTCGGGCATCGGGATGACGTTGAAATCGCCGGCAACGATGAGCGGCATCTCGTCGGCAAGCAACTCCTGCACGCGGTTTTCGAGACGCTGCATCCAGGCGAGTTTGTAATCGAACTTTTCGCTGCCGAGCGGGTTGCCGTTCGGCAGGTAAAGGCAGGCGATACGCACCGCACCAACGTCCGTCGAAACGGTCGCCTCGATGTAGCGGGCCTGTTCGTCGTCCGGGTCGCCGGGCAGGCGGCGGGTGACGTCTTCGAGTGGCTTCTTCGATAGGATCGCGACGCCGTTGAAGCCCTTCTGGCCATGGGTTTCGACGTGATAGCCGGCATCCTCGAAGGCTTCACGCGGGAAATTCTCGTCGACCGATTTGATCTCCTGAAGGCAGACGACGTCGGGGGAGCTTTCCTTGAGCCAGGTCAGGGTGGTCTCGAAACGCGCCTTGACGCCGTTGATGTTCCAAGTCGCGATCTTCATGGCGTGCTCCCGTCAATTCTCCTGCAAGGTAACCTGAAAAGCGGCCGGAGGGTGGTGGGCTTCGACTCGCGCCACCCGTCAGCTAGCCGGTCGGCGACAACGGGGTTCTCTGCGGCACGTAGGACAATGGGCGCGCCAGCGAGCACTGGCCACGCAAAAGAGCGAACCACCCATAAGAACCAAAAGTCGCTGTTCGCGCAGCCTGTCACATCGAAAAACTGGTGCCGCAGCCGCACGAGGCCGTCGCGTTCGGATTGCGGATCTGGAAGGAGGCGCCGATCAGTTCGTCGACGAAGTCGATGTGCGAACCTTCGAGGAAGCCGAGCGAGATAGGATCTATGAGGACGGTGGCGCCGTCACGCTCCAGCACGATGTCGTCGTCGGCCTTTTCGGCAACGAGATCGAACTTGTACTGGAAGCCCGAGCAGCCGCCACCCTCGACGCTGACGCGCAACAGCTTGTTGGCGGGCTCATCGGCGACGATCTCGGTAATGCGGCGGGCGGCGTTCTCGGTCAGGACGACGTTTGTTGTCATTCTCTTTATATCTCATGAACGACTTGGGCTTGCGACATTGCGCGATTCTATGCCCAAAAGATGAGGACGGGCAGGCTCGGTGTCAAACCCGGATATGAAATAACATCATGGCAGCGGCGATGGGCCTCAACGATTATGGCGCAGGGTTGAAGCCGGGGGAGCGTTTCCCGGGCCGATATGCCGCGAATGCGGTGCCGAGCCGGGGCCGGGAACATGCGGAGCCCGAATGCCCGATGCGCAGCCCGTTCCAGCGCGACCGCGACCGTATTATCCATTCCGCGCCATTCCGGCGGCTATTGCACAAGACCCAGGTTTTCGTCTTCCACGAAGGCGACCATTACCGGACGCGACTGACGCATTCCCTCGAAGTGGCGCAAATCGCGCGGACCATCGCGCGCCAGTTGCGCCTTGACGAAGACCTCGCCGAAGCGCTGGCGCTGGCGCACGATCTGGGGCATTCGCCGTTCGGGCATGCCGGCGAGAGGGCGCTTGGCCGGGCGATGACCGATTTCGGCGGCTTCGACCACAACGCGCAATCGCTGAAGGTCGTGATGCGGCTGGAACGGAAGTATCGCGGGTTCGACGGCATGAACCTGACATGGGAGACGCTCGAGGGGCTCGCCAAGCACAACGGGCCGATCCATGAGGCAGATCCCAGCAACGAACGGCCGGACGATATGCCGCCAATCAATCCGGTGTGGAAGGTCGCGCTCCTACTGCGGGGGCTGCCGGACCTCGAATTGTGGACGCAGGCGAGTGCCGAAGCGCAGGTGGCGGCGCTCGCGGACGATATCGCCTACGTTTCGCACGATGTCGACGACGGTCTGCGGGCGCATCTGCTGGACGTCGACCAACTGGTCGAAGCCCCCTTTACCGATGTCATTACCAAGCGCGTTCTGGCGCAGCCGGGACCGATCCTGGAGCGATCGCGGGCGATCTATGAAATCACGCGCACCATGATCACGCTGATGGTGCAGGATTGCGTTGCCGAAAGCCGGCGGCGGCTGGCGGCGCTCAGCCCTGCCTCACCCGATGAGATCCGGGCGGCGCTTGCTCCGGTGGTCGCCTTTTCCGAGCCGGTTGCCACCGACATCGCCCGGTTGAAGGCGATGCTGTTCGTCAGCGTGTACCGCCATGATCACGTGATGCGGGTGATGGACGGCGCCGAGGAGATCGTCAGGGACCTGTTCGGCCGCTATCTGGCGACTCCGGCGGAGATGCCCGACAACTGGAGGCAGGCTGCCCGATCGCGGGAGGACCGGAGGCTTGCGCGGCTGGTCTGCGACTTCGTGGCAGGCATGACGGACCGGATGGCGATGGCCGAGCATCGCCGGCTGTTTGACGACACGCCGGAATTGCGATAGCGGCGCTCTTTGACGTTCAACACTCGGCAAGCCAGTGTTGAGCTGTGGCTGATCAACCGTTTGCCAGCAGCGGGGCGGTCGGCTAAAGCGGCCTCAACGGATTGGGGGCGGGCAAGTTGCCGTTGCTCCAGCGCGAGACAAGGAATTCGATTTGATGAACGTTTTCGCCCACGTCGAAGGGCTGATCAGGTCATCGCTTTCCGCGATGCAGGCCGATGGCGCGCTACCGGCGGATATCGACATTTCCGGCATCGAGGCGGAGACGCCGCGCGACAAGACGCATGGCGATTTCGCCACCAATGCAGCAATGGTTCTGGCCAAGAAGGCCGGGATGAAGCCGCGCGATATCGCCGATGAACTCAAAGTTCGGATGGAACGTTTCGCGGACATCGAAAAGGCAGACGTGGCCGGCCCGGGCTTTCTCAATCTGCAATTTAAGCCGGAGTTCTGGCAGGCCATGGTCGGTACGATCCTCGAGGCCGGCGAACTCTACGGCCAAGTCGACCTCGGGCATGGGACGAAAACCAACGTCGAGTATGTTTCCGCCAATCCGACCGGGCCAATGCATGTCGGACATTGCCGCGGGGCGGTCTTCGGCGACGCGCTGGCCCGGCTCCTTGAATTCGCCGGCTACGATGTTTCGCGCGAATACTACATCAACGATGCCGGCGGGCAGGTCGACATGCTGGCCCGCTCGGCTTTCCTGCGCTACCGCGAAGCGCTCGGCGAAGACATCGGCGAGATCCCCGAGGGGCTTTATCCGGGCGACTATCTCGTGCCGGTGGGGGAAGCGCTTGCGGCCGAATTCGGCGACAAGCTGAAGGAGCGGGACGAAGTCGACTGGATGCCGGTTGTCCGCGCCAAGGCCATCGAATTGATGATGGTGATGATCCGCGAGGACCTCGCAGCCCTCAACATCCATCTCGACGTGTTCTTCTCGGAAGCGTCCCTGCAAAGCAACGGCCGCGACCGGATCAAGGAAGCCATCGACGCACTGAAAGCCAAGGGGCTCATCTACGAAGGTGTGTTGCCCAGGCCCAAGGGGCATGACGACGAGGAATGGGAGGAGCGCGAACAGATCCTGTTCCGCTCGACCGAGTTCGGCGACGACGTCGACCGGGCGATCGCCAAGTCGGACGGCAGCCACACCTATTTCGCCGGCGACATCGGCTATCACTACGACAAGCTGCAGCGCGGGTTCACGCACCTGATCAACGTCTTCGGTGCCGACCATATCGGCTACATCAAGCGGATGAAATCGGCTGTCGCCGCATTGTCGGACGGCAAGGCCGAGTTCGACATCAAGGTGTGCCAGCTCGTGAAGCTGTTCCGCGGCGGCGAGCCGGTGCGGATGTCGAAGCGGGCGGGAACGTTCGTGACGCTGCGTGACGTCGTCGAGGAGGTCGGTCGCGACCCGGTCCGTTTCATGATGATCTACCGGAAAAACGACGCGCCGCTAGATTTCGACTTCGCCAAGGTCACCGAGCAATCCAAGGACAATCCGGTGTTCTATGTGCAGTACGCACATGCGCGCGCCGCGTCCGTGTTGCGGAATGCACAGGAGGCTTTTGCGGAACTCGATACCGCATCGGATGCGCTGCGGCGGGCGGACTTGTCGAAACTGACCGATCCGGGCGAAATCGAGCTGATCAAGATGATCGCATCCTTTCCGCGGCTGATCGAGGGCGCGGCACGGGCTCATGAGCCGCATCGGCTGGCATTCTACCTCTATGAAGTGGCCAACGCCCTGCATTCACAATGGGCGCGAGGCAATGATTCGCCACATTTACGCTTTATCGCCCAAGGGGATGTGGGGATGACGGCGGCCCGGCTTGCCATGATTGCTGCGACACAACAGGTGATATCCTCCGGATTGGGTGTACTCGGCGTCGAGGCCCCGGACGCGATGCGCTAGACTCCGATTCGGGAGTGTCGCCGCCACGCAGCGCCAGAACGGGTTCGCGCGGTCGGTAATGAGGGGTGCGCCACATGTCGAATTCACACGGGAGACAGCGGCCGGGTTTCCCGCCGGCGAATCCACCGGCCCACGACGGCCGGCAGACGGATCCGCGCCAGCCGCCGCGCCAGCCATATGCCCATGGCGACGAACCATCCTTGTCGTGGCCGCCACGCGATGTGCAGCCCGATCCTCGCAACGGCGGGGGCCATGACGGTCACGGCGGTCACCAGAACGGGCGCGAGTGGCCACAGCCCCAGCAAGGCTATGCGCTTCCGCAGGATGGCAATGGCCAGGCACGCTACCAGGAGGCTCATGGACGCCCGCTGACGGCTCATCCACAGGCGCCCTATCCCGCGGACCCCTATCGCTATCCCAACGAGCCCGAAGGCGTCGCCGAAGATCCCTATGCGCAGCCAACCCTGGGGAGTGGCAACCGCCGAGGTTACGCGGGTGCGCCGCCACCACACGAAAGTGGTGCCAGTCCCTATAGCGCGCGTTTCGAAGCCTATGTGCCGCCGAGTGTCGCGTCCGAGCCCATCAACGGGCGGCAGGACTTCGGTGCAGGCTATGGCGCCGCCCAGGAAGAACCCAATCTGCGCAGCAGCAGCTATGAGGATGGCTGGCCGTCCACGGTTCCATCCCAGGGCGGATACGCACGCGGTGAAGCGGCGCACTATGCGCCCGAGCAAGGCTATCCCCAGGATCAGCGCTACGCGCAGGAGCAGCGCTACGCTCAACAACCGCCGGCTTATGGCGGCGAACAGTGGGGCGAACCGGCCGGCGGCTATGCAGGCGGTGCCCAACACCAGGATCACGCGACGGGCTGGCCGCAGGGTCATGGCGGGGATGCCTACGCCTATCCAACCGATCAATACGGACAACCTGTCGACCCGGCGCTGGCGGCCGGCCCGCAGAACGTTGCCGTCAACGAAGAATATGACGAATACGACGAGCAATACGAATCCGAAGACGCGCCGCCGTCGGGCCGCTCGCGGCTTTTGATGATCGTCGGTGCGCTTGTCGGTGCGATCGTGATCGGGGCCGGGCTGGCCTATGGCTACAAGACATTGAGCGGCGGCGAGTCCCGCGTCGCCGGTGTTCCTCCGGTGGTCCGCGGGGATGCCCAGTCGAGCAAGGCGCGTCCGGACGATCCAGGCGGACGGCAGTTCGATCATACCGATTCGCAGGTAATGCGCCGGATCAGCCAGGACGGCCGCGCGTCGGCTGCGACCGATGCGAGCGGTACGCGCCGCGTTTCTACGATGATGATTAGTCGCGACGGGCGGGTCGTCGAGCCCGAGCAGCCGTCCTTGCCGGCGTCTGCAGCACCCGAACAGCCGGTGGTGTCGGTTCCCGGCCTGACGGTGGTCGATGGATTTGCCGGACAGCGCGCCGCGAGGCAGGCCGCCGCCGTCAACTCCGGCGATGGCGGCAGGCCGATCGTGGTGAGCCCGCCGAACACTGCTGCCAACGCCTTGTCGCCGGTGCGGCCGGTGTCGGTCACCCAGGATCCGCCGAAAGCCGCTGTCGTGGTGTCGCCGCCGCCAAAAGCGCCGGAGAAGACGGCGGCAGTGGTCGCAGCGGTCGCTCCGCCGCGGACGTCCGTGCCTGTAGCCAAGACCCAGCCGAAACCTCCGGTTTCGGCGGCGCCGTCGCCAGCACCTTCAACCGGCGGAAATGGCTACGTTGCCGTGCTGGCGTCCGTTCCGGTCTCCAGCACGAGCCGGCTCGATGCGCTGAAAACGTTTGCCGACATCCAGCAGAACTACGGCAACGTGCTGCGCGACCGGACACCGGACGTGCGCGAAGCCGACCTTGGTGCAAAGGGCGCCTATCACCGGCTGATGGTGGGCCCGCCGGCGTCGCGGGAAAGCGCCAACGCGCTGTGCAAGGAACTGAAGAGCGCCGGCTATCCGAGCTGCTGGATCACGTCGTACTGAGCCCGGACATCGATGCGATCAGCCCTTATTACCGGCCTTGCCGGTTGCCGGCTTGGTGCCGACGAGCGTGATTTTCTCAGCGAGGTGCGTCCGGCGGGCGTTATCTTGTTCTCGCGCAATTGCGAATCTCCCGACCAGATCCGGAGCCTCGTCGCAGATGCCGTTGCTTCAATCGGCGCTGACGACGTTCTGGTACTGATCGATCAGGAGGGGGGACGGGTTCAGCGATTGCGGCCGCCTCTTGGGCGCACGCTGCCAAGCGCAAGGGCGTTGGGTGAGCTTTATGAAGCGGATCCAGATGCAGCAGTTGCGGCTGGCCGGCTGATCTTCCGGCTGCTGGCGCATGATCTCCGGGGCCTCGGCATCAACTGCGACTGCGCGCCGGTGCTCGACATTCCCGTGCCGGGCGCCGACGGGATCATCGGCGACCGGGCCTATGCGGTGACGCCGGGGGCGGTGATCGCGCTGGGCCGGGCCGTGTGCCAGGGGCTGATGGCGGGCGGCGTGGTGCCGGTCATCAAGCATATTCCAGGACATGGGCGTGCAGGGTGCGACAGTCATCTGGCGCTGCCTGTGGTGGATGCGTCTCTTGGCGACTTGCGCGCAAGCGATTTTGCGCCGTTTCAGGCGCTCGCCGACATTCCGGCGGCGATGACCGCGCATGTCGTCTACACGGCGATCGATGCGCAGGCCCCGGCGACAACGTCACGGGCGGCCATCGGCGGCATCATCCGCGACGAGATCGGCTTTTCCGGGCTGCTGATGAGCGACGACTTGTCGATGAAGGCGCTATCGGGGCCGATGGGGACGCGCGCGGCCGCAGCGATCGCAGCAGGCTGCGACCTCGTGCTGCACTGCAACGGCGAGTTCGACGAGATGCGGGCAGCAGCGGCCGGGTCGCCGGAACTGCAGGACGCAGCGCTGGCGAGATTCAACGCGGCATTTTCGGTGACGCGGACGCAGATCGATTTCGATGCCGAAGAGGCCGTTCGCGTTCTGGAGCGGATGCTGGCCAGCGGTCGGTCCTGATTTCTCGAAGTGTGATAAAGACTTCGCATACGTTCCTGACGAACGAATCGAGGCATTGTGGCAAACATGATTCCTGAAGAACCAACCGAGTCCGAGGAGAGCGTTGCCGCCGTGTCGCAGCAGGACTGGGACAGCCCGGAGCGGCTGCCGGTCGTCGAGGGCGACCGCGACCAGTTGAAAGTGGATGTCGGCGGCTTCGAGGGGCCGCTCGACCTGCTGCTGGCGCTGGCGCGGACGCAAAAGGTCGATCTTGCCAACATTTCGGTCCTGGCGCTCGCGGAACAGTATCTTCAATTCATCGCGCAGGCTGAGACCCTGCGCCTCGAAGTGGCCGGCGAATATCTCGTCATGGCTGCCTGGCTGGCGTTTCTCAAGTCGAAGCTACTGCTGCCACGCGATGACATGTCTGAAGAAGTCGCGAGTGCCGAAGAAATGGCACAACGGCTGGCCTTCCGGCTGATGCGGCTCGAAGCCATGCGCGAACGGGCGGCGCAACTAATGACGCGGGCGCGATTCGGGCGCGACGTGTTCGGGCGCGGCATGCCGGAACGCGTCACCGCCATCCGCCAGCGGGTTTGGGGAGCGGACATCAACGACCTGCTGCTGGCGTATGCCGGATCGCGGCAGAGGACGATCAGGACCGTCCACACGGTACGCGCGCGCAAGGTGTGGTCAATCAAGCAGGCGCGCGGGCATCTGCAGCGGTTGATCGGCTGCGTGGTGCCCGGATCGTGGTCCGACTTCGACGGCTTCCTGCGTGAGTTCATGGCCGTCACGGCGGACGCCGACGAGGTCAGGACGGTGCGGGCGAGTTCGTTCGGGGCGACTTTGGAAATGGCGCGCGAAGGATTCGTGGAACTGCGCCAGGACGGACCGTTCCAGCCGATCTATATGCGGCGTCGCGACGGTGAAGTGTGGGAGCCTGCGAAATGACGGCTGGAAACGCACCACCCGGCGGCACCGGCCCGCCGAAACTGCGGCTCGTCACAGGCAGCGAGGCGGCCGAGACCGGGCGCAACGATGCCGGAGCGGTTCTGGAACATGGCGGAACTGCCACCGCGGCGACCCCACAGGCACAGGCAGACGCAGAGGAAATTCGAAGCGCCATGCCAACGCAGTCGCGCGAGCGGGCCGAGATGCTGCGCATTATCGAAGCGCTTTTGTTCTCCGCCCCGCAGTCGATGAGCACCCAGAAGCTCGCCGGGTTCCTGCCTCCCGGCGAAGATCCACTGCCGCTCCTGATGGACCTGCAGGCCCACTACCAGGGGCGCGGGGTCAATCTTGTCCGGGTGGCCGGGAAATGGGCGTTCCGGACGGCGGCCGATCTCGGCTATCTTTTGAAAAGGGAAACCCTCGAGGAGCGGCGACTGTCGAAAGCCGCGCTCGAGACGCTGGCGATCATCGCCTACCACCAGCCGGTGACGCGCGCGGAAATTGAACAGATCCGCGGCGTGTCGACTTCGGCTGGTACGCTCGACATTCTTCTCGACACGTCCTGGATCAGGCCGCGGGGGCGGCGGCGCGCGCCCGGACGGCCGGTCACGTACGGCACGACGGAGTTGTTTCTCGAGCACTTCGGCCTGGACAATGTTGCCGATCTTCCTGGTCTTGGCGAGTTGCGAGGGGCCGGATTGCTCAGTGCGCAGTTGCCGCCGGACTTTTCGGTTCCACAGCCGAGCGACGTGGCTTCCCTGATGCCGGACGAACTGCCGCTGGAGGACGAAGAGGAGGATCAGGCGGACCTCGAACTCGACGATCCCGCGTTGGATGGGGGCGAGGACGAAACCGAGGAAGAATCCGAAGGCGGTGAAGCAGGCGATAGCGGCTCGGATGACGAAGACTTGCATGAAAACCGGCAGGCCGATAAGCCGGAGCCCTCATCGGGCTGAACTTCCCAGCCCCTTTCCTCAACGCATGACGAGATAAAGGCCCGCCCTTTGCAGTGGCGCGAGTGGATTTCACGGCAGCTGACAGCCGAAGCGCCGGCCCCGGTTCAAGAGGCCGGGGCGCGGGCGGCGGCGATGTTTGCCGCGCGCCTGACGTTTGAAGGCGTCGAGCGACGCTATGGCGACACTTACGCCTTGCATCATGTCGATCTCGATATCGCGCCGGGCGAGGTCGTCTGTCTGCTCGGACCATCGGGGTGCGGGAAAACGACGTTATTGCGAATTGCCTCGGGGATCGAGAAGCCCTCTGCGGGGCGGGTTCTCATCAACGATCGCGAAGTCGCCGGACCCAACGCCTTCGTGCCGCCCGAGCAGCGCTCGGTCGGGCTGATGTTCCAGGACTTCGCGCTGTTCCCGCATCTCTCGATCCTCGAAAACGTGGCGTTCGGCTTGAGGAGGTTGCCGCGCGAAGAAGCGAGGCGCGCGGCACTTGCGGTCCTGGCACGCGTCGGCCTGCAGAAGTTCGCGGACGGCTATCCGCACACGCTTTCGGGCGGTCAGCAGCAGCGGGTGGCGCTGGCGCGGGCGATCGTGCCGCGGCCGTCGGTGATGCTGATGGATGAACCGTTTTCCGGTCTTGACGTGCAATTGCGCGACGAAATGCAGGAGGAAACGCTGGCGCTGTTGCGGGAGACGCGAGCGACGTCGCTCATCGTGACGCACCACCCGGAGGAGGCGATGCGACTTGGCGACCGGATCGCGGTGCTGCGGGCCGGGCGCCTTGTCCAGTTCGACAAGGCCGAAAAGCTCTATGACCATCCCGCCGACCTGCTCGTTGCCCGGATGTTCTCGGAAATCAACGAGGTGGCCTATGCCGTCAGCGGCGGGGGCATCGATACCCCACTGGGGCGGCTCGAAGCGCCGGCGGGCGTCAAACAAGGCGAAGCCGCCGTCGTCTGCATCCGTGAACGCGGAGTCGAAGTCAAATCGGCGGGGCAGGGACTGCCCGGTCGCGTGCTGCATGTCCGCTTTCTCGGCGATATCGATCTGCTCGAAATCGGGGTCCAGGGGTTCGAGGCCCCGCTCAGGGTGAGGACGCCGCATTATGCGCATTGGGCGAAGGGGGCGGAGGTCCTGATCGAGGTCGACCCGGCACGCCTCCTGGTGTTTCCGGCCAATGGCGCCATTTCGGCCTGATTCAAGCCAAGCAGCCTGGAAACTTCGTCGGGCGGCACTGCTTGCCGGGGGTTCGGCTTTCGTGCGATAGTTGGAACTTAACAGGAAACTTGCAGCACATGCGCTGCTTAGGAGCTGAGGACTTATGGGTACATTCAGCGTCACGCACTGGATCATTCTGCTCGTGATCGTCGTTTTGCTGTTCGGCAGCGGACGCATCTCTTCGGTCATGGCCGACGTCGCCAAGGGCATCAAGAGCTTCAAGAAGGGGATGGCCGACGACGAGGACCAACCCGTCAAGAAGCAGGACGGTTCAGCGACGATCGAGCATCAGGCCAGTGCTGCCGAAAAGGCCGAGGCGCAGCGCACAAAGGCTGGTTGAAAGAGCCGTCAGACCGGGGAAATAGGTCCGCTTCGCAAGCCTGACTAAGATGCGCAGCTTTGCCGTCCCGGTCTTCGATCTGGCAGCGGGTCGCCAGTCGCCAACTTCGCCAACCGTCCGGTGCGATCCGGACGGCTTCTGATGGTCTTCCAGAAACACATGTTCGATATCGGCTGGAGCGAGCTACTGATCCTGGGCGTCATCGCGCTTATCGTGGTGGGGCCGAAGGATTTGCCGGTTCTGCTGAGGACGCTCGGCAAATATCTGGGTGTCATCCGCCGCCAGGCTTCCGAGTTCCGCACGCAGTTCGACGAGGCGCTGCGCGAGACGGAACTCGATCAGATCCGCAAGGACATGGCCGGCATCAAGCAGGACGTCACGTCGACGATGCATGGCGCGGCCCGTCAGGTTGAACGCGATCTCGATGCGGGAAAAATCGACGCGTCGGCCAAGGCGACGCTCGAGAAGAAGACCGCTTCAGGGGAACTGGCAGGCTCCGTGGATGCGGCAAGCAGTGCATCGAGCGAGGCAGCCGACGACGACTGGGTGCAGGCGACCTTCGATGATCCCGGACCGCCGAAGAAGGCCGAGCCCGTTGCCGTCGAGTCTGCCGCCGTCGAGCCTGTCGCTCGCGCCGCTCGCGGTGCCGAGAAGAGCGGGGTCTGATCCTGATGGCGGATACAGTCGGCCACGGGGCCAACGACAACGCTGATATCGAGGCTTCAAAGGCGCCAATTCTCGATCACCTGATCGAATTGCGGCAACGGCTGATCTATTCGGTCGCCGCGTTCTTCGTGATGTTCGTTTTGTGCTTCGCGGTCTCAAAGCACATCTACAACATCCTGTTGTGGCCGTTCGTCAGCGTGGTCGGCGCGGAGCACGCCAAGACCATCTATACGCACCTCTTGGAAAAGTTCTTCGTCGATATCAAAGTCGCAATGTTCGGGGCGGCGTTCTTGTCGTTCCCGGTCGTGGCAATGCAGGTCTACAAGTTCGTGGCGCCGGGGCTCTATAAGAACGAACGGGCAGCATTTCGTCCCTATCTCGTTGCGACCCCGCTGCTGTTCATTCTCGGCGCGTGCATCGTCTATTTCATCGCTATGCCGCTGCTGGTGCGGTTCTCGGTCGGGTTCCAGCAGGCGGGCGATGCGACGACGGCCGCGATCGAACTGCTGCCGAAGGTCAGCGAATACCTGTCCTTGATCATGACGCTGATCATGGGATTCGGCATCTGCTTCCAGTTGCCCGTCGTGCTGACGCTGATGGCGCGGGCGGGCGTCATCGATTCAGCGGCGCTGATTGCCGGAAGGCGCTATGCGATCCTCGGCATCTTCGCAATCGCGGCCGTGCTGACGCCGCCGGACGCGATTTCCATGATCATCATGGCGCTGCCGACGTGCCTGCTCTACGAAGCCTCCATCTGGACCGTAAAGTGGGTCGAGAAGAAAGAGGCCGACAAGGCAGTTGGTGGGACGCAGGACTAACTCGCTTCCTTCAGAGACACGAGTTGTGAGGTGTCCACTTCACGCTCAGCATGCCAGAGGTCGTAGGCCGTTTGCATGTTCACCCAGGATGCAGCGGACGTTTCGAACACTTTCGCCAGGCGGACTGCCATTGGGGGCGTGACCGGCTGCTTCTCGGAGAGAATGTCATACAGCGTCTGACGCGATATTCCGAGCGCACGCGCTACTTCGGTTTTTGGAACTGGCAACGCGGGTAGAATGATTTCGCGCATGAACGCGCCAGGGTGCGTGGGGCACCGGTCGGGTGATCTTTTCAATGTGGGCATTCAGGTGGCTCCATAGTTCGACGCGTTACAACAGACTCGGGCCAATTCAGTGATAGTCTTCCATGTCGACTCCAACAGCATCTTCGCCGTCAAAAGCAAAGGTGATCCGCCAGTTTGCGTTGATGGATACTGCGAAGCGACCTTGCGACGATCCAGCTAGCCGGTGAAATTGCAGTCCTGGCAGGTCGAGGTCTTGTGGTGTTGTGGCCGAATCTAGTCGGTCGAGAACCATCTCAATCCTTAAAATTCGGTCGGGTGGCAGCTTGGACTTGTCGATTCGCTCCCAAAACCGTTTCAACGCACGACTTCGAAATGACGAGATCATCTTGACAGAACCTTTTCGAATTACTCAGGCCTAACTGGCCAGAGTTTCTGTATTAGTTCATCAATTGTCTCCTGATCTGCGTTGTCTTTGATTATATTAGTTGGTGCTAGCGTTGCCCTAACCCCTAAGCTGGTATTGTAAGCGGATTCTATGCATTGTGCAAGGTTCTGCCTTACATAGCTAGCGCTGTGCGCCTTTGGGCCGTATGGACCCGTGGGCCTGTGCGTCCTATAGGTCTGTGCAAATCTGGAGCGCGTTCGCCGTTCGTGGACTCGCGATGGCGCTTCGGTTCCATTTCCTGCGGCATGTTCCGGTCGCAAAACCGCATGCACTTTTGCTGAACATGCTGATTGCCCCAGACAACAAGAGGCCGACGCCAGTGTTCGACATCAAATGGATCCGGGACAACGCAGACCTTTTCGACAAAGGGCTCAAGAGCCGGGGGCTCGATCCGCAGGCTTGCGAGCTGATTGCGCTCGACGAAAAGCGGCGGGCGATCATCACCCGCGTTCAGGAACTGCAGAGCCGCCGAAATGCCGCCTCCAAGGAGATCGGCAAGGCAATGGGGGCGAAGGATAGCGCGCTTGCCGACACGCTGAAGGCGGAAGTCGCGGCACTGAAGGACGGGTTGCAGGCGGGCGAGGAAGACGAGCGCAAGGCGACGGTCGATCTGAACGCGGCGCTGTCGGCGATCCCAAATCTGCCGCGCGACGATGTGCCGGTCGGGGCGGACGAGAATGCCAACGTCGAAGTGCGCAAGTGGGGGAGCCCGCGCAAGTTCGATTTTGCGCCCCGGCAGCACTTCGAGATCGGGGAAGCGCTGGGCCTGATGGACTTCGAGACGGCAGCCAAGATCTCGGGGGCGCGGTTCGTCGTGCTCAAGGAGGCGCTGTCGAAGCTGGAGCGCGCCATCGCCTCGTTCATGCTCGATCTGCATACCACCGAGAACGGCTATACCGAATACCTCCCGCCCTTCCTGGTGCGCGATGATGCGGTCTATGGCACCGGCAACCTGCCGAAGTTCGCCGAGGATCTGTTCCAGACCACCAACGGTTTCTGGCTGATCCCGACGGCGGAAGTGTCGCTGACCAACATGGTGCGCGACGAAGTCATGAGCCGGGATCAATTGCCGATGCGCTGCACGGCTTGGACGCCGTGCTTCCGCTCAGAAGCCGGTTCGGCCGGACGCGATACACGAGGCATGATCCGCCAGCACCAGTTCTCGAAGGTGGAACTCGTCTCGATCACGACGCCGGAACAGTCGCTCGAAGAACATGAGCGGATGACGGCGTCGGCGGAGAAGGTCTTGCAGCGTCTCGAGATCCCCTACCGCACGATGCTCCTTTGCACCGGCGACATGGGCTTTGCCTCGCAGAAGACCTACGACATCGAGGCTTGGCTTCCCGGCCAGGACGCCTACCGCGAGATTTCGTCGTGCTCGGTGTGCGGCGATTTCCAGGCGCGCCGCATGGGTGCGCGCTACAAGGCGGGCGACAAGGATATCCGCTATGTGCATACGCTGAACGGGTCCGGACTCGCGGTCGGGCGGACGCTGGTTGCGGTGCTGGAAAACTATCAACAGGCGGACGGCTCGGTTGTCATACCGGAGGCATTGCGGCCGTATATGGGCGGGATGGAGCGGATCGGCGGGTAATGCACCCACCGTCGTCATTCCCGCGCAGGCGGACGTCAGTCCAGGCTGGAAGTTTCAATGTCGTGTTCCAACTTGGAGCGGCTGACTTGCCGTAGCTTGGATGGGTCCCCGCCTTCGCGGGGATGACGTTGGTGGGGATAGCGCCTTCGCGGGGATGACGTTGGTGGGGATAGCGCCGTTGGTGGGGATAGCGCCGTTGGCGGGGATGGCGTCGTTGCCGGATAATCCATTGCGCATGAAATCAAATCGTTCGTCATTCCCGCGCAGGCGGGAACCTAAGCCTGGCGGATATTTTCGGTATGGTAGTTTTGGTGATGCGTCATGATCTACGCATGCTTGCTTGGGTCCGCCTTCGCGGGGATGACGTTGGTGGGGATGGCGCCTTCGCGGGGATGACGTTGGCGGGGTTCCCGCCTTCGCGGGGATGACGTTGGTGGGGATGGCGCCGTTGGCGGATAGTCCATTGCGCATGAAATCAAATCGTTCGTCATTCCCGCGCAGGCGGGAAGATGGATTCACGGTTGAAGTGCAGTGTAGGGTGTTGCACTTGTTTCGTGAATCTTGCGAACCTAAGCCTGGCGGATTTTTCCGGTACGGTATTTTTTGTTGATGCGTCATGATCTACGCATGCTCGCTTGGGTCCGCCGTCGCGGGGATGACGTTGGTGGGGATGGCGCCGTTGGCGGGGATGGCGTTGGCGGGGATGGCGTCGTTGCCGGATAGTCCATTGCGCATGAAATCAAATCGTTCGTCATTCCCGCGCAGGCGGGAACCTAAGCCTGGCGGATATTTTCGGTATGGTAGTTTTGGTGATGCGTCATGATCTACGCATGCTTGCTTGGGTCCCCGCCTGCGCGGGGATGACGTTGGTGGGAGCGGTGGTGTTCCGGGATCTTGAAGCTGCGTCCGCTCCGTGTTTTGGCGAACCCGAATTCACGATCCGATACGTCATTCCTAACCCTTAATTCCTGGAGCCTGATCCATGCGAATTCTCGTGACCAACGACGACGGCATCAATGCTCCGGGGCTGAAGTGCCTGGAGGATATCGCCGCGCAGCTGAGCGACGACGTGTGGGTGGTGGCGCCAGAGACAAACCAGTCGGGGGCGTCGCATTCGCTGACGCTGCATGAGCCGCTGCGTTGCCGCGAAGTCAGCGAGCGGCGCTTTGCCGTGCGCGGCACACCGACGGATTGCGTCATCATGGGCGTGCGCCATGTGCTGCTCGACAATCCCCCGGATCTGGTCCTGTCGGGTGTCAACTACGGCACGAACATCGCCGAGGACGTCACCTATTCAGGCACTATTGCCGGGGCGATCGAAGGTTCGCTTCTGGGAATCAAATCCATTGCGATGAGCCTTGCGGTCGGTTTCAACGCCGAAGGCGATATCCATTGGGACACGCCGATCGCGCACGGACCGAAGCTCATCGAGCGGCTGTTGGAGGCGGGCCTGCCGGACGGCGTGCTGATGAACGTGAACTTCCCCGATCTGGCGCCCGAGGCTGTGGCCGGAATCACGATAGCGCGCCAAGGGCGGCGGGATCAAAACAACCTGCATATTGACGAGCGGCACGATACCTGGGGGCATCCCTACTACTGGTTCGGATTCGAGCGGCGCAAATCGAATCCGGTTGAAGGCACCGACCTGTGGGCGATCTACAAGGGCATGATCTCGGTGACGCCGCTGCATGTCGATCTCACCAACGAACCGATGCGGGAGGCCTTGCAGGGTATTTTCGCCGATACGAGGAGGAAGTTGGGTAGTGAGTAGTGAGTAGTGAGTAGTGAGTAGTGAGTAGTGAGTAGTGAGTAGTGAGTAGTGACACCGCGGGGCCGGTGAGGCTTGGTGGCGTCGTGAGTTCAGATTTTATGAACCATACCGGTTGACAATCCCATGTTCGCCACGCTCCGGCCGCAGCTGCGCCCCGTCGGCTGCACAATCGTGGCTTACACCTTCAGCATTCGCGCTATTGGAGCGCAGGCGTTCTCAGAATTGCCGGCAGCTTGGCGGAGCGGCCGACAGCAACATCTCTGAACCCCAAAGTGCCTCCGAACCGCGCTTGCCCGAGGGGAGCCGGCCTGGGCCGTTAATCGGCTGTTAACCGAGAGAGGGTTAACAAAATGGCTGGTATTGAGGTGCGTATCATGACCGAGATTGCAAGTCTGACGTCCGGAAGCGGGGTCTTTGCTTCCAAAAAATGGCCGATTATCGCCGCTTTCGGGGCGGCATGCATCGCCGCCGGGTGCAGCGCGGATGTCACGCGCTTCAGCGGCCCGGGTTTCAGCCTCAACGCGAGCGAGGACAGGGCAAGCCTGATCCCGCCCGAAGCCTTGAGCAGCGGCGGCACTTCGAATCTTTCCGACCTGACGCCTGCAACCGGATACGGCGGCGGTGCGGCAACGGCCAACATCCAGACCGCAGCGTTGCCGGATGCAACCGGTGTTTCCGACAACTACAACCAGCGCCGCGAACGTGTTCGCGACGCCGATTATGCCGCCGCATCGCCAGCGCAACCGCGTCAGCTGGATGACGACCAGCGGTCCCGGGCAGATGAAAGGCTCGCAAAAGGCGAGGCGATCACGGTCGATCGCGGCGACACGCTTTACGGCCTGTCGCGCCAGCACGGCGTTTCCGTTGCCGAGTTGATGACCGTCAACGGCCTCGACGATTCGAGGCTGAAGATCGGGCAGACGCTCTACCTGCCGTCGGGTGCTTCGGTACAGCCGGCGCGATCGAGTGGATCGAAGACGCGCCCTGCGCCGCCGCGCGACGTTGTCGCGGCTGCCGAGCCGACCGAGGTTCCGGCAACGTGGAACGGGCGATACGAAATGCGCGCTGGAGATTCGCTCTACAAGGTTGCACGCCAGTACGGCGTGAGAACCAGCGAACTGCAGCGCTACAACACGATTACCGATCCGCGCCGCATGCGTCCGGGGACGGTTTTGCGCGTCCCGGGCGGCGGCAGTGCACCGACTGCCGAGACCGCGCGCCTCGCGCCTGCGCCGACAACGGCTCCCGAGACACCGGCGATCCTCGATTCAGGCAAACGTTATGCGGCGCTGAGCGACGGCAGCACGAGCGATGCCCGGCCGGTGACGAAGGGCGTGCAGACCGTGACGATCGCTCCGCCGAAAGCGGAGAACCTGGTCGATACGTCGGCAACAGCCGATCGAAGCAAACTGCTTTGGCCGGTCCGCGGCAAGGTCATCGCCAGCTTTGGTGCGCGCTCCGATGGCACGCATAACGATGGGGTCAACTTTGCGGTTCCGGTCGGGACGGATGTGATGGCCGCGCAGGATGGCGTCGTTGCCTATGCCGGGTCGGAACTGCGCTCCTACGGCAACCTCATTCTCGTGCGCCACGATAACGGCTGGGTCACCGCCTACGCGCACAACGACAAGCTGCTCGTGTCACGCGGCGATAGCGTGAAGCGAGGACAGGTGATCGCCAAGTCCGGTTCATCGGGCCAGGTCAGCGAACCGCAGGTTCACTTCGAGTTGCGCCAGTCCTCGAAGAAACCGGTCGATCCGATTCCCTATCTTGAGAAGCTTTGAAGCGGCGAGCCTGATACCGAGGGAGCGCTGCTGCCTCAGCGGCGCAAAGGAAGGCCGGGGCAATGCCCCGGTCTTCTTCGTTCGTGATGCTATATCAGGGGCCGATCGGAAGGCTGCTGCCTGATCGGTTTTGCGGCGCTTTTGCGTTGACGTTCAAAAACCTACGCGAGGCCGGTCAGGCGGCGCCCATGGCCTTCTTGAGGTTGGCGTCGACGGCGTCGAGGAAGCCGGTGGTGGTCAGCCAGGGCTGGTCGGGGCCGACGAGCAGGGCGAGGTCCTTGGTCATCTGGCCGGCTTCGACGGTGTCGACGCAGACCTTCTCCAGTGTTGCCGCGAATTTCGCCAGGGCCGCGTTCTCGTCGAGCTTGGCGCGGTGAGCGAGGCCGCGGGTCCAGGCGAAGATCGAGGCGATCGAGTTCGTCGAGGTGTCCTTGCCTTCCTGGTGCTGGCGGTAGTGGCGCGTCACCGTCCCGTGGGCGGCTTCGGCTTCGACGGTGCGGCCATCAGGCGACATCAGGACGGATGTCATCAGGCCGAGCGAGCCGAAGCCTTGCGCGACGGTGTCGGACTGGACGTCGCCGTCGTAGTTCTTGCAGGCCCAGACGTATCCGCCCGACCATTTCATCGCGCAGGCGACCATGTCGTCGATCAGGCGGTGCTCGTAGGTGATACCGGCCTTGCCGAACTTGTCCTTGAACTCGGCGTCGAAGACTTCCTGGAAAAGGTCCTTGAAGCGGCCGTCATAGGCCTTGAGGATGGTGTTCTTGGTCGACAGATAGACTGGATAACCGCGCGCCAGCCCGTAGTTCAGCGAGGCACGGGCGAACTCGCGGATCGAGTCGTCGAGATTATACATCGCCATGGCGACGCCGCCGCCGGGCGCCTTGAAGACTTCGCGTTCGATCGTCTCGCCGTTGTCGCAGACGAACTTGATGGTCAGCGTTCCGGCTCCCGGGAATACGAAATCCGTGGCGCGGTACTGGTCGCCGAAAGCGTGACGGCCGACGACGATCGGCCTGGTCCAGCCGGGGACCAGGCGCGGCACGTTCCGGCAGATGATGGGTTCGCGGAAGATGACGCCGCCGAGGATGTTGCGGATGGTGCCGTTCGGCGAGCGGTACATGCGCTTGAGGCCGAACTCTTTGACGCGGTCCTCGTCCGGGGTGATGGTCGCGCACTTCACTCCGACGCCATGCTTCTCTATGGCGTGCGCGGCGTCGACCGTGATCTGGTCGTCGGTTTCGTCGCGCTTCTCTATGCCGAGATCGTAATACTCAAGGTTCACATCAAGGTAGGGAAAGATCAGCTTGTCCTTGATGAAGTGCCAGATGATGCGGGTCATTTCGTCACCGTCGAGTTCGACGACGGTGCCTTCGACTTTGATTTTTTGCATGGGCTCAGAACCTTTTGTCTTATGGTCGCGGCGGAATCTCCCGGGAACTTAGCCTTGCGGCGCAGCAAACGCCAAGTGGGCGGAAGGGATTAGGAATGTGGGAGTAGGGAGTAGGGAGTAGGGAGTATGGAGTAGGGATCAGGGATCAGGGAAGAGGGTCGGTTGACGAGCGAGAACATTTATATCGACAAGGTCGACGATTGGGCCACGCCATGTGTCGCGGCGGTGAAACTACCCTTGTCCGAGTTCGTGCACCGGTCGCATGAAGGCGGCATCGAGGAAATCACGGCACTCTGGGCGGATGCCGGGATCGACAAGGACCGTTTCGATGAACTCCTCGTCTATTGCGCCGAACGCCAGTGTATCGAGGATCAGGTGACCTGCCCGGGCTGCCGGCGTCGCACGCAGGTGGAGGGTTTTGCCACCGTCGACGACTTTATCGCGGCGCATCGCGAGATCAGGACCGGCGAGGGCGGGGCCAAAATCGAGGGCGGCGGAACGCGAACCGCGCAGTTCGAGGGCTTTGACGCGTTCTATCGGGGCTGGGCTGGCGAAGAGTACTGGTTCTGGGCGCGCCGCGTGCTGCGCAAACTGCGTCACGGCGTCCGCCGAACGCACATCAAGGGCGCGCCGGCGGCCGGCGAGGGCGAGACACCCTCGGTGATCCTGATCGAACCGCAGCTTGCCGACAATATCGGCATGGTGGCCCGCGCGATGGCTAATTTCGGGCTCGACGATCTGCGGCTGGTGGCGCCGCGTGACGGCTGGCCGAATGAGCGCGCCAGGATCGCTGCGTCCGGGGCCAACTACGTCATAGATGAAGCGACGAGTTATCCCGCGCTTGCCGAAGCCATGGGCGACCTCAACTGGGTCTGCGCAACCACGGCGCGGCAACGCGACCTGCGCAAACCGGTACTGACACCCGAACAGGCGGTCGCGGAGATGACAATCCGGATCGGCGAGGGGCAGCGGTGCGGCATCATGTTCGGGCGTGAAGCGAGCGGGCTGACGACGGCGGAGGTAGCGGAAGCCGACGCGCTGGTGATGATCCCGGTGAATACCAAGTTTGCGTCGCTCAATCTGGCGCAATCGGTGCTGATCCTCGGATATGCCTGGATATTGTCGCGGGCCGGCGGGACGCTGGGGCGGGTCACGACCTATGAGCGGCCGCTGCGGCCCGGCTTCCAGTTCGGCAAGGACCAGCCGGCGACCAAAGAGGAGTTGATAGGCTTTTTCGAACAGCTCGAATCCGATCTCGATGCGGCCGAGTTCTTCCGGCCGGCGCAGCGGCGGGCGATCACGATTCTGTCGATCCGCACGATGTTCCAGCGGATGAACGCCACCAAGCACGAGGTGCGGGCTTTGAGGGGTATCGTAAAGGCGCTGGCGCGCGCGCGTATGCCGCGGGAGGGTGGCAAATGAAAGCCGTGCGCCGCTTGGCGTGGCGCATAGGCAACTTCGGCCGGATCCGGGACAAACGGCCCCCGACAGACGTCTGGGGTCGCCTTATTGGCGACAAGTTTTGGGTCGAGCGATGCGGCGGCTTGCGGATCGGGGATAATTCAGGTGTGTCGTGGCTGCCTTCAATCTGAAGGATCGCCAGACTGTCTCCATCCCATCATATGCAACCAGCAATAAAATCCGGGACTTACGAAACTATGGGGAAGGCAATGATGGCGGGGTTCAGACTGGCGGTTGTGGCTGTGGCGGTGCTGTTTGCAGTACCGGCCTTTGCCCAGGAAAAGGCCAACTCCAACCAGATCAGCGACAAGACAGTCAAGACGCTGATGGCCTATGCCTGGGACAGCGTTCCACCGCAGATAACGTTGCGCAGCGGAAAGGTGATCAAGTTCGACCGCACGAACCGCGCGTCGATCGAACTGCCGCTTGATGCGGCAAAAGAGGTGATCGTCGCCGCCTACCGCTCGTATGAAGCGCAGATCTGCGGTTTGCAGCCGGCGATGGTCGCCAATCGCGACGCGATGATGGCGCGGCTGCTGCAGCAGAACAAATTCAGCGATCAACAGGTGCAGTACGCAAACCTCCTGCATGCCTTCGTTGTCGCCTACACCTCGGGCAAGGTCGAGTTGCGGTATATCGATCCCGACAAGAAGGAAGTGAAGATCACCGATATCCCGCCCGAGAAGGTGGTCGAGCCGAAGAAGTGCAGCGACGAGCTGCGCAAGTCCGTCGATGAGCGCATTTACAGCTACTACAAGAGCACTCCCGGCCTTGAAGTCAAACCGGCGGACGTGGCCGAAGAAAAGAAATAAGGCTTTGCGGGCTGGGCTGGGAGTTGGATCCAGCGCCCGAAACCCGTGCGAAGTCCAGCCAGCGTCCGGCCCTCCTGAATGCAAGCAAGGAGCGGTCTGTTCTACGATCAATACGACTGCGAACCGGGCATCCGGGTCGGACGGCTGGCGATCTTCAAGACGCAGTGCTTGACCTTTCCAAGTGCGGCGAATACAAGTCGGTCACTGACGTCGGCCCCGGATTCGGGGCCTTCGTTTTTGCGCACCCGTGGCAGTTTCCGACGTGTTCCCCGCTTAATATCGGGGAGCGGTCAACGGATTCGGCCTGTCGGCGTTGAACTCCGGGGTCTCTCCGGGGCACGACGCAGAGGAGGGGGCGCTCCAAACCCTAGAAAATCAAAACTTGGAGTGCTTTCCAATGACCAAGCGCATCCGCGCCAAGCATAAACTTGATCGCCGAATGGGCGAGAACGTCTGGGGCCGGCCGAAAAGCCCGGTCAACAAGCGTGAATCAAAGCCGGGCCAGCATGGCGACCGGCGTGCCGGCAAGCTTTCGGACTTCGGTGTGCAGCTGCGCGCCAAACAGAAGCTGAAGGGCTACTACGGCAACATCACCGAGAAACAGTTCCTGCGCGTCTACAAGGAGGCCTCGCGCCTCAAGGGCTCGACGTCCGAACAGATCATCGGCCTTCTCGAGCGCCGCCTCGATGCGCTTGTCTACCGGTCGAAGTTCGTGCCGACGGTGTTTGCGGCCCGCCAGTTCGTCAGCCATGGCCACGTTGCCGTCAACGGCCGCCGGGTGACGATTCCAAGTTACCGCGTGCGCGTCGGCGATGTCGTCGAAGTGCGCGAGAAGGGCAAGCAGATGGCGCTTGTCATGGAAGCCACGCAGAGCGGCGAACGCGATGTCCCCGACTACATCGAGGTCGATCACGCCAAGCTTACCGCAAAGTTGGTTCGCATCCCGGAATTGAGCGAAGTTCCCTATCCGGTGCAGATGGAACCCAACCTCGTCGTGGAATTCTATTCGCGCTGATCGATCGGCGCTTTCCGGCCCGCTTTCAGTTGGCCGGCTTTGAAACAGAAAAGACCGGGCGCCTCGGGTGCCCGGTCTTTTTTTTGGTCTGGCGTCTCGGTCAGATCGGTATGTCGAGGCGCGGGCCTCAGTTGCCCTGGAAATAGTTCTGGTAAGGGTTCATCGACCAGTTGTGTGACGACTTTTTCTTCTTGTTCGGCTTTTTGGGGGCCGCGTAATAACCAGGTCCGCCCAATGCATAGGGTTCGGGCTGGTAGACGCCGCCAAAGATACCGTACGACGGCTGCGGATCGTAATTGTCCTGGCTGGCGACATAGACCGGCCGGGGGGCATTCGCCAACTGCTCGATCTCGCGCTTATGCAGTCGCGCCGGGTCGTTGGATGCGATGGCGCTCAGCGATTTGCCGTCGAGCGCCTCCTTGATGCGCCTGTCGTGGCCGTAGATGTCGGGAAGCGTGTCAAACTTGCCGTCGGCGGCTGCGATCACCGTGAAATAGGTATTGTGAACGCTGACCGTCCGATCGAGATCGACGCGGTGGTTCTCGAGGGCGCGGCCCTGGAGATTGGCTTCGACCTGCGCGCTCTTCCAGTTCGAGGATTCGCCGAGGATGATTTCGGCAAAGCGGATCGGGTCGCGCACGCGGATGCAGCCGTGGCTGAACAAGCGCTCCGAGTCATTGAACAGGTGACGGTCGGGCGTGTCGTGCATGTAGACGTCGTGATGGTTCGGAAACATGAACTTGACCCGGCCGAGCGGGTTGGAGCTGCCCGCGCCCATGACGATGGGGATCGTCTGGATATCGGTGCGGCTCCAATTGATGCTGCCGGGGCTGACAACCTTGTCACCGTACTGGACGCGCATGCCGCGGCGGCGCAAAACGTCGAGGTCGCCTGCAGCGAGGCGTGGCAGGAGGCTCCTGATCTTGATCGAGCCCGGAACGCCCCACTGCGGCTTGAAGACGACGTGGGTCATGGTGTCGGAGAAGACCGGCGTCTGGGTCTTGCTCTTGCCGATGATTATGCGTTCCTCGTGGATGACGCGGCCATTCTTGACGACCTGCGTCTTGAACGAGGGCAAATTGTTCCAGACGTAGATGTCGCCAAGGTCGCGCGGCAGCCAGCGCCATTTTTCCATGTTGGCGACAAGGTCGGCGGTGGTGATGCGCGACTTCGAGCGCGCCTTGGTGCCGCTGGCTTCGTTGAGCGCCTGGCGGACTTTGTCGTCGTAGACGTTCTTGCGACGCCAGCCTTGCGTGCGCATGAATTCGTTGACGGCGGTCATCAGCGCGCGATCGTAGAGATCCTCTTCTGCGGCCGTCGCAGCGGGAACCTTCAGGCGCTCGCGCAGAAGTGCGATCTGCGGATGGCGCTGGCCTCGGCGGATCGGTTCGCCGTAGTCGAGGACAACGGGTTTCGGCGCAGTGTCGACGACTTCGGAGTTCGTCGCGGAAAAGCGGTCGGGAAAGACGCGCTGCAGGTAGGCCTGGCGGAGGAGCTTGAAACCTTCGTGCTGGGGGTGCTGGGCTGCCAAAAGCGCTTCGGGAGACTCCGTCCGGGCAATACGGCGCAACAGGTCCATATGGTCGGTTTTGTTCGACGCGCGCTCGTACCACAGACTGATTTCGGTCGGGCGGAAACGGCCGCGCCGGGCGTGATCCACGTATTTGAGGAGATTCAGAGTGAAATCGACTTCGAAGCGGGCGCGCTCGGCGTCGTCATAAAAGCCGCCTATTGGGATGCCGATGTCGTATTCGGCAGGCTCAAGGCCCCATTCGCCGGCGCGCCGGAGTTCAGCGAGCGCGTTGCGGGCGCGTTGCGACAGCCGATCGCCGTCAAGCCACAGCGGTCCCTGGAAATCAGCCGCGTAAAGTGTGCCGAGTTCGTCGAGCCAGCTTGACAGGTCGGGGTCGCGGGCTTTCGATTTTCGCGCCGTGATGTCTTTGAGGATGCCGACGTGGAGGGCGTTGCTCGCGGTCCACAGACCTGCAGGAGGCGCGTCCTCTGCGACCACATGTTCTGCCGCCTGGGGACGCGCGCCGTCGACACCAGAATCGCGGGCTTCAGCGGCGCTCAGACCAGCCATTGCGACGGCAATCGTCAGTAAAGCCCGTTGGATACGCATGTTATTACCTGCCTCATTTCATCAACGCTCGTTCTCAGAGTGTCGCAAATTCCGCTGTGTTCTGACAAGCCGCCGTGCGGTGAATCACTTCATGCCTGACAGCAATGTCTCGTTCTATCTCGTTACAAATACGCGTGAATTGTTAAGTAAGCGCAACTGCAACTGAAATCCATCCGTATAAGACTCTTCTAAGCCTCGTTAATTTCGGTTCATGCTATGTCGAGACCGTGTCCCAGTCGACCGGCCAGATCCTGGATATATTGCCAAGCAACACGCCCTGACCGGGCGCCGCGAGTCATCGACCATTCGAGTGCTTCACGACGGATTGCGTCGGGGTCGTGATCAAGGCCGAAGTGATCGGCGTAGCATCGCACCATTTCCAGGTACTGGTCCTGGCTGGCGTTATGGAAACCCAGCCACAGGCCAAAACGATCCGACAGGGAGACTTTTTCTTCGACCGCCTCGGAAGGGTTGATCGCGGTGGAGCGTTCGTTTTCGATCATATCCCGGGGCATCAGGTGCCGGCGGTTCGAGGTCGCGTAGAAAATGACGTTGTCGGGACGGCCCTCGATACCGCCCTCGAGCACGGCTTTCAGCGACTTGTAGGAGGTATCGTCGCGATCAAAGGAAAGATCGTCGCAGAAGACGATGAAGCGGCAGGGTGAGTGGCGCATGTGTTGCAGGCAGCGCGGCAGGGTTTCGATATCCTCGCGGTGGATCTCGACCAGTTTCAGCCCTCTATGCCCCTCATTTGCAGATGATCGGGCGACTTCGGCATGGCAGGCCTTGACGAGGGAGGATTTACCCATGCCGCGAGCCCCCCAGAGCAGTGCGTTGTTGGCGGGCAAGCCGGCGGCAAAGCGTTCGGTATTGGCCACCAGCTGTTCGGCCGAGCGGTCAATGCCCTTGAGAAGGCCAAGCGGCACGCGATTTACCTTATGGACCGGGCCGAACGATTCCGGGTCCGGACGCCAGACAAAAGCCTCGGCGGCGGCGAAATCGGGCTGAGGGGGCGCCGGCGGGCTCAGGCGCTCGAGGGCTTCGGCGATCCGGATGAGCGTCGCGTCGGGAATTGCGTCTGTGGTTTTCGTGTCGGCCATGGATGTGGACTGGGCCCTTGAATTGTCTACTGACGGCATGGGGTTATTTAGCGCGTGCCCGGCAGGGCTGGCCAGCGTTTCGAAAGCTGGGTGGGCATTATGCTTCACTGCGACGCCCGCTTCTGTTGCATTGCGCCCGGCGCGGCCTATATTCCGGCTCGAAACGGCATGCGTCATAAAGAACTGAGCGGCAACCCTCGACGAGCAGGGCTTGCAGCCCGGCGCGAAGCTTCGTATTCGCTGTCCTGGAACGACAGTTCAACCCTCACTGGTAAGAAACAAGCGAAACAAGGACGCGATCCCAAGCAATGTTGATGATTCCCGCATTTGTGCCCGCTCAGGCCGGCGATCCCTTCGGTGGCCTCGGCGTGCTGTTCCCCATGCTGCTCATGGTGGTTATCTTCTATTTCCTGCTGATCCGTCCGCAGCAGCAGCGCGCCAAGGAACACCAAGAGAT
The DNA here is from genome assembly GCA_018819265.1 of Alphaproteobacteria bacterium. Classification (GTDB taxonomy): domain Bacteria; phylum Pseudomonadota; class Alphaproteobacteria; order Rhizobiales; family Hyphomicrobiaceae; genus Filomicrobium. The sequence continues at coordinate 25,238 of JAHJQI010000047.1, read as the reverse complement.
GATCGCCAAGGTGCGGCGCGGCGATACGGTGGTGACGTCGGGCGGATTTGTCGGTCGGGTCACGAAGGTTCCCGACAGTTCCGATGAAGTCGAAGTCGAACTCAGCGAACAGATGAAAGTGCGGGTGCTGAAGTCGACGCTGATGGATGTGCGCTCCAAGGGCGAACCCGTCAAGGATCAGTCGTAACCGAAGCATTCATCCGCGAGCCCCACGGGGCTCGCGAGGAGCGGGTCGCCCGATCCTTCCGCTTGGCATCAAAAGGATGCCGGGGTGAACGTCAATCAAGAGAAAGAGCGCAGGGCGCCATGCTGCATTTCAGCCGTTTCAAAATTGGTATCGTGGCGATTGTCTGCCTCTGGGGTGTGCTGGCGACACTGCCGAACCTGTTGTCGTCGGAAACCTTGAGATACTGGCCAGGGTTCCTGCCTTCGAGCCAGTTGAAGCTCGGTCTCGACCTTAAGGGCGGCGCGCACCTTCTTTTGCAGATGGATGCCGACGAACTGCGCAAGGACTGGCTGAAGACGTTGCGCGGAGATGTCCGCAAGCAACTGCTCGATGCAAAGATCAAGCATACGATCGGCCAATCTGGCAACGTGCTGCGGGTGAAGGCGGTTGAGGCAGCGGAATCGGCCGAGGTTTACCGTTTGCTGCAAGCATTGCCGCAGCCGCTTGGCAACGCCTTCGTCGGGACGTCGGGCTACGACCTGGAAGCGACGCAGGCATCCGATGGTTTTGTCGATATCGGTCCGACGGCAGCCGGCATGACGGAGCGCCTTTCGCATGCGGCGAGTGCGGCCATCGAGGTTATCCGCCGGCGTATCGACGCGTTCGGCAATATCGAACCGATTATCGTGCGCCAGGGAACGGATCGCATTCTCGTGCAGGTACCGGGCTTTGACGACACGGCGACGTTGAAGAAACTCATCGGGCAGACGGCGCGGCTGACGTTCCACGACGTGCACAATACGATGACAGCCGAGGAAGCACGCCAAACGCGGGTGCCCATCGGCTACGTTATCCATCCAGATCAGGAAGACACGACCCGCGAATTGCTGCTCAAGGAAACCCCCGTCGTCTACGGCGAAGACTTGGTGGATGCACAGCCTGGATTCGACCAGAATACCAACGAGCCGATCATTTCGTTCCGCTTCAACCAGAAGGCGGCGCGGGAATTTGCACGGTTTTCCTCGCAGAACGTCGGGCGGCCGTTTGCCATTGTTCTCGATAACGGCGTTATCGAGAAAAAACTTGCCGATGGAAGCATCGAGAAGACGCGCGACGTGAAGGTGGTTTCCGACCCGGTCATCCGCGAACCGATTCTTGGCGGTTCAGGGCAGATCTCGGGCAACTTCACGGTCGAGGAGGCCAGCAATCTTGCCGTTCAGCTGCGTTCGGGCGCGCTGCCGACGACGCTGACGATCATCGAAGAGCGGACCGTGGGGCCGTCGCTGGGGGCCGATTCGATCGAAGCAGGTGAAATGGCGGCAATCGTCGGTGGTTTTGGTGTCGCCGGCTTCATGATCTTCGCCTACGGCCTGTTCGGCATCTTCGCTTTGGGTGCGGTGCTCTTCAACCTCCTGCTTATCGTCGGCACCATGTCGGCGATCGGTTCGACACTAACGCTGCCGGGCATCGCCGGCTTGATCCTGACGGTCGGCATGGCGGTCGATGCCAACGTGCTGATCTATGAGCGTATCCGCGAAGAGATGCGCAACGGCAAGCAGCCGATTTCCGCAATCGACAGCGGCTTTTCGCGGGCCTTCGCAACCATCATCGACTCCAACCTAACGACGTTGATTGCCGGCATCGTCATGTTCTGGCTCGGCTCCGGGCCGATCCGCGGCTTCGCGGTGACGTTGTCGCTCGGCATCTTCGCGACCGTTTTCACCGCGTTCCTGGTGACGCGACTGATGGTCGCTATCTGGGTTGCACGGCAGAAGACGCGCAAGATCCCGGCGCCGCTCTAACAAGAAGACAACAAGGACAATCCGATGTTCACAGGCGTCGATTTCTGGCCGCACAAGAAAATCTTCCCCATCATGGATGTGCGCCGCACGTTCGTTTCCATCACGATCGGAATGTTCCTAGCTTCAGTCGCGATACTGGCAACCAAAGGGCTCAATTTCGGCATCGATTTCAAGGGCGGATCCTTGTTCGAGATCCAGGCCAAGTCGCAGGATGGGAAGCCCGGTGTGCTCGATATCGGCGAGCTGCGCCAGAAGGTCGGTGCGCTCGGCCTCGGCGACGTGCAGATCCAGCAGCTCGACAAGGCAAGCGACGCGCTGATCCGGATCGAGCAGCAAAAGGTTCAAGAGGGGCAGGACCCTGAGCGCGCGCAGCAGGCCGCAGCCGAGAAGGTGCAGGCGGCGCTGGGTGAAAATATCGAGATCCGCAGGACCGAAGTCGTCGGATCGGCCGTGTCGGGCGAACTTAAGTGGGCCGGCATCATGGCCGTGACGTTCGCCATGCTCGGCATTCTTTTCTACATCTGGTTCAGGTTCGAATGGCAGTTCGCAGTGGCGGCGATCATCGCCACGGTTCACGACATCACCATCACGCTCGGGGTCTTCAGCCTGCTCAACATGGACTTCGGCCTGAGCGAGGTGGCGGCGCTTTTGACGCTGGCGGGCTATTCGATCAACGATACCGTCGTGGTGTTCGACCGGATTCGCGAGAACCTGCGCCGCTACAAGAAGATGGCACTCGACCAGTTGATGAACCTGTCGATCAACGAAACCATGTCGCGGACGGTACTGACGTCGGGTACGACGCTTCTGGCCGTGCTGTCGATCTACGTATTCGGCACCGAGGTCATCAAGGGCTTCGCATTCGCGATGCTGTTTGGAATCATCATCGGGACGTGGTCGTCGATCTTCGTGGCCTCGCCCTTCCTGTTGTGGATCGGCGTCAAGCGAGACTGGTCGGGCATTGCGAAATCCGACAAGGCGACGGCGGCTGCTGCTACGGCACGGTCCTAGAGCGGGTTCACTTTTGCAACATCCTCAAGGCGGGAGCGCAGGCGGCAACGGATCGGTGAAACAGCGTGAGGCAGGCTTTCTATCCCGGGCAGGTTCCCATCGATGCGTATGGCAACGGTGGGTTCCGCTTCGCGGACATGAGCCATCGCGGATCGCTTCTGTGCCTGCCCGGCGGCATGCATGGCTGGGAGGCCGTTGAAATCGGGCAAGCCGCAGTTGCAGCCGGGGAAGCCGCGGGCCTGAGGCTTGGGATGTTCGAGGCGGTCATTGCCGAAGCCGGGGCCATCGCAGTGTTGCTGATCGGGACCGGTCCCACGCAAGTGTTCCTCACCCCCGAATTGCGCGAGGCCCTTGCCGCCCACGGCCTCCATGCAGAGGCGATGGCGACAGGGGCGGCGGCGCGGACCTACAACGTGCTGCTTGCAGAAAAGCGCGCCGTCGCCGCCGCCCTCATCGCGGTCGATTGACGCCATGGCGGAAGCGCTGACTACCGAGATTACGCCTGCCGATATCGAAGCCGTGCGGCAGGTGGCGCGGGTCCACTCCCTCGATCGCTATCTTTCGGCGCTGCTGGCGCCGCGCGCGATCCGCACCGACCTCATAGCGCTTGCCGCGTTCGCCGGGGAAATCGAGCGCGTGCCGCTCGTGGTTTCGGAACCAGCGCTCGGTGAAATCCGGCTGAAGTGGTGGGCCGACTGGCTAAATGATCTCGAGGCTGGAACGCGGACAGGCAACCCGGTTGCGGATGTGTTCGGCTGGGTCGTGCGGCGGCGCGCTGTTTCGCCAACGCTGATCGGGGAGGCGATAGAAGCGCGCGCGCAGGAGCTTTACGCAGGTCCGTTCGCAAACGAAGGCGAGTATCGGGATTTCCTCTGCCGGACAGAAGGGTCCTTGTTTCGAGTGGCGGGCGAAATCGCCCGCACGCTTCGGACCACTGTGGGTGGGGATCGATTCGACGACGGGCCATCTGGTGAGGCCGCGCTGATGGAATTCGGGATAGCCTATGGCGGAGCCCGCCAGCTTTTGCGGCTTCCTATGTTCGTGGCGCGGGGCCGTTGGCCGCTGGCTTCGCGAGGCGACGGGGTTGGAGTGGTCGATGCGAGGTTCGTTGACGATCCCGATATGCGCAAACGTGCGGACGCAAGACGGGCCGAAGCGGTGCTCGCCGCACGCACGGCTCTCGCCGGCGCCCGCTCGAAGGCTATATCGCTGTCGCCCGAAATCAGGGTCGGCGGTCTTCCCGCTGCCTTGGTCGCCCCTTATCTCGTGGCGCTCGAAAGGCAGGGCGACTGGCTGACCAGCGTGGCCGATATCGCGCCTTTGGCGCGGATCTGGCGACTGTGGCTGGCGCATATGAGCCGCCGCCTGTAGGCGGAATAAAAAAGAGAGAGTGTGATGATGGGCAGACATTCTCGAAGGCTGTTCGCGGCCTGGCTGATGTGCGTGATGCCAGCCATCGCGGGCGCGGCAACAGCGCAAGGGGTAGACGTGCCGCTTGCCGAAGAGCCGGCGGGTGCGGTGCGCGGCATCGAGGACCTCCTGGCGCCGCCCCGTGAACCGGTCGAGATCGTCTGGCGGGTGGAGAACCCGTTCCGGCTGTTCGCCGACAGCGCCGACAGCGAAATGCACCGCGCAACCTGGCTCGATCTGCTGCCGGAACAGAGAGCCGCAAATCCAGTGCTTTCGGCCGAGCGGGCGCTGGCGGCACGGCACCGGGAAGGCTGGGCGGAGGCGGTCTCGGAGAAAATCTGCTGGGATCCGGAACACAACATCTATTCCTGCGAGAAGGACAAATCGGATTACATCAGCCCGCGCGAGCATATCGTCGTCGCCGAACTGAAAGGCGTTCCGGATGCGGGGTCCGTCACGTGCCAGTGGCTGACGGCGCCGTCAGGGCTGACAGCCAAGCGCGGCGAAGCGATCGACCAGCCGTGCAGCGAGCCGATCCGGCTTTCGATCCCGTTTCCTGAAGGCGCGGTCATCGAAGTCGAGATCGGGGGGCGCAAGGTCGGCGTGGCGCGGGCCAAGGTCAGCGATCTCTTCATCGTCGGCATGGGCGACAGTTTTGCTTCCGGCGAAGGCAATCCCGACGTGCCAGTGCGGTTTTCGCGGGAACGAGCGGCAGACTATTCGACCAACGGCAAGGATGGCGATCTCACCGGGTTTCCGGCGCGGGTTGGGGCGTGGAGTGCGATCGGCGACAATGCGTTCATTGAGGAGAACGCACGCTGGAGCGACCAGGCCTGCCACCGCTCGCTCTATTCGCACCAATTGCGGGCGGCATTGCAGTTGGCCATCGAAGATCCGCATCGCGCGGTGACGTTCGTCGGGCTTGCGTGTTCTGGGGCGGAGATCACGCAGGGGCTGTTCCTGCGCTACAAGGGCAACGAATGGGTGCCAAATCCACCGGAGTATTCGCAGATCTCGGCAGCCGCCGAAGCCCAGTGCGGCGGGCGCATCGCCGACGAGAAGGAACTGCCCGAGGCCTACCACATGCGGGGCATGGTGCCGGAACTGAAAGGCAACCTGATCCTGCGCGAATGTCCGCGCGAAAAAGCGCGCAGAATCGACCTCGTAATGGTTTCGATCGGCGGCAACGACATCGGCTTTGCCCGGCTCGTCGCCAATGCGGTGCTCGACGACGCATCGGTGTTGAAGAAGTTGAGCGGCTGGTTCGGGGGCGTCTATGGAACGACGGAAGCTTCCCAGCGCATCGATGTCCTCGATGAGCGCTACAAGGCGCTGAACCGGGCGCTGCATTACATCCTGCAGATTCCCTGGGACGAGGCGGACCGCGTCCTGCTGACGGCCTATCCGCCGCTGGCGCTCGTCGGCGATGGCACGCAGGTCTGTCCGGACGGCCGTGCCGGGATGGAGGTCGTCAAGGATTTTTCACTCAGTTCCGCGCGGGCGCGCGCCGGTGTCTGGGTCAGCGACAAGCTCTACCGCTCGATGAAGGCGAGTGCGGGCGCGAACAAATGGTCGTTCGTCGACGAGCACAGGGCCGAATTCCTGGGGCGGGGAATTTGCGCCGGCTATGCCGCCGAAGCGCTGCGTTCGGACGACGACTTGCGGCTGCCAAGGAAGGTCGGGGATACGTGGGTGCCCTATAATCCGGCCGATTACCGCGCCTATGCCTCGCGGCAGCGCTGGTTTCGCACACCCAACGATGCGTTCATGACGGGCAACTTCCACGTCTCGCAGTCGATCCTGCGCAAGGTACTCAACATGGAAGCGTTGTCGGGATTCCAGCTGACGCTGGCTGCGACCTATTCTGGTGCGTTCCACCCGACGGCGGAGGGACAGGCGGCGATTGCCGATGCGGTGGTGGCGCGCGCGCGGACCGTGCTGGAGCGGTACGAACGGCGGCGTTAGCGCCGTCAAAAAACAAACCGCCGCAGCGAGGCTGCGACGGCTTGCTTCCGGTCTCATGAGAACAGCCAGTGATTGGCCGGCGTCATGCCGCAATTCGGCTACTCTCCAATCTGCCGTGCGCCGCTGGTTTAGTGGTAGTAACGGCGGCGGTAGCTATGGCGGTGGTGCTTGTGGTGGCGGCGACCATACTTCTTGTAGCCGTAGTAATAGGGATAATAGCTGTAGTTGCGCCAGAGGCGGCGATACTTGTGGTGCCGCCGATGATAGCGATGTTTGTAGTAGCGGCGGTTGTGAACCTTCTGAAGCCCGGCGTCTTTACCGGACAGGTCCTGAAGTCCGCGCTGCACGGCGGTGGCGCCGGGCAGTCCGGCGGCACTGGCCGAGCCAACGGCTCCCGCCATGACGACGAGCGTGCCGACGAACACGGCCGCCAACGTTCGAAGTGTCTTCGACATTGAAAGTCTCCCTTGCTTGCTGTGCCGTCCCGGCATCGGATCCGCCTTGCGCAGACCGGTTCTTTCCGACGACGGCACACTTACGCTTCGACGACCTTCCCCAGTCGTGACACGAACCGGCAGTGTTTAAACGCCGGTCGGCGACGTTAGGTTCAAAATGTGTCTTTAAAAGTGACCCTGCCTCATCACAACTTCGCGATAATCTCGAAATTTCATGATGTTATGTTGTCCTCTGAATGTTTATTACGTGTGCGGACAAAATACAGCCCGCCGGGCTTGCGGCCGGGCGGGCTTCGCGTTTCAGCTAAGCGGTTTGCCAATCGATGCGACGGTTACCAGTAGCTGTGACGGCTGCAGTAGCGGCGGCAATAGCTCCGACTGTAACCGGAATACCGGCACGGCTTGTAGCAGCGGCTGCTGTAGCGGTAGCCGTAGCTGTAGCCATAGACGTAGGGCACCGAATAGTAGATGTGCGGACGGTAATGACGGCGATACGAGTAGTGCCGATGCCGGCGGCTGTAGCCGCGAACGTAGCCGCGACGATAGCTGCGCACGTGCCCGTGCCGCAGACGGCCAAAACTGTGACCTCGGAAGCTGCGACCACGGAAGCCACGTCCGCGGCGACCGACCTCAGTCACGGTGTCGGCGTGCAGTATCGCATTCAGTTGCTTGACGGTGGTCGCCACCGGTCCGGAACCAGCCGGTCCAGCAGCTTGAGCGGGGAGTGCGGCAGCCGTCAAGGCGACCGTCATCACAGTAGCGAAAAGTACTGCGATGCCCCGCATTGCAACAGGGTACATGTCTGCTTCTCCTGATTTTGTATCGGGTCGGGGACCGTGCCATTCCAACTCGGGGAGGCTTGGTTCGTTCCGTCCCGCTTCCATAAGCGCAAGCTAGCGCCAGCAGCGGCTTCATCGTGCCGACGCTATGGGCGCAAACCTGCTTGCGCGCCCAAAAACCTTCCCACGGCTTGCCGCATTGTATGCCGGATTAGCGTTTAATGCGACCTTCGATTGCAAACGCTATTGCAGAATCCGTTTTCTCGCATTGAGCGAAATCATTCCGCCTCCAGCCCGGCTTTCTCATAGGGATCGGCTCACAGGAAATCGGCGCCGGCATCGTCGCAAGGCGGGTCGTCGGCGAGCCATCGGTCAAGATCTCCAAGCGCGCGTTGGGAGACCTTGAGGCGCTTGGCGTTGCCGCGTTCCTTGCCCTTGAGGCGGCGGCCATCGGCATCGTGGGCGGGAAGTTCCTCAAGCGGAGGGATCAGCCCATAGTTAACGTTCATGGGCTGGAACGACCGCGAACCGCCGGGCTCGTCGGCCGAGAGATGGCCGCCCGTGATGTGGCGGATCATGGCGCCGAGGGCTGTCGTTTCCGGCGGCTGGCGAACGGCTTCGCCGAGGCGCTCGGCGGCGGCGAAGCGGCCGGTCAAGAGACCGACGGCGGCGCTTTCGATGTAGCCTTCGACGCCGGTGATCTGGCCGGCAAAGCGCAGCCGTGGGTCGGCTTTCAGGCGCAGGGTGTCATCAAGGAGTCTGGGGGAATTGAGGAACGTGTTGCGGTGCAGGCCGCCGAGGCGGGCGAACTGCGCATCCTCTAAGCCGGGGATCATCCTGAAGATGCGGGTCTGTTCAGCGTACTTCAGCTTGGTCTGGAAACCGACGATGTTCCACAGTGTGCCGAGGGCGTTGTCCTGGCGCAGTTGTACGACCGCATAGGGGCGTTCGCCAGGCTTGTGCGGATCGGTCAGGCCGACAGGTTTCATCGGGCCGAAGCGCAGCGTTTCGCGACCGCGCTCCGCCATGACTTCGATCGGCAGGCAGCCGTCGAAATAGGGCGTGGTGGCTTCCCATTCCTTGAATGAAGTCTTGTCGCCCGAAATCAGGGCATCGACGAAGGCTTCGTAGGTTGGCCGGTCGAGCGGGCAGTTGAGGTAGTCGGCACCGGTGCCGCCGGGACCGGGCTTGTCGTAGCGCGACTGGCGCCAGGCGATATCGAGATCGATCGAGTCGTAGTGGACGATCGGAGCAATTGCGTCGAAAAATGCGAGCTGGCCTTCGCCGGTGAGTTCGAGAACGGCTTGCGACAGGGCCGGTGAGGTCAGCGGTCCGGTGGCGATGATGACGCTGTCCCAGTCGGCCGGCGGCAGGCCGGCGACTTCGCCGCGTTCGATCGTCACCAGTGGATGGCTTTCGAGGCGGCGGGTGACTTCGGCGGAGAAGGCGTCGCGGTCGACGGCAAGGGCGCCGCCGGCCGGCAGCTTGTGCAAATCGCCCGCCGACATGATGAGCGACCGGCAGCGGCGCATTTCCTCGTGCAGCAGGCCGACGGCGTTGGTCTTCCAATCGTCCGAACGGAACGAATTCGAACAGACGAGTTCGGCAAGGCCATCGGTCGAATGGGCTTCGGTCGAGCGGACGGGCCGCATCTCGTGAAGGATGACGGGGACGCCGCGGCGGACGATCTGCCAGGCGGCTTCGGAGCCGGCAAGGCCGCCGCCGACGATGTGGATGGGTTTGATGTTGCTCATTCCCGGCAACGTATGCGAAGGCGCGGCGGTTCTCAATGATCGTCATCGGGGGTTTGTAAATCGGGTTCGGTCTTCTGGGGTGACATCGCGGTGCGGGTTGCCGCTTGTGACCGGACTTTGCGACAGGACGCGCTGCGGGCCCGTCAGGCGACGTAGGCAATCATGCGCCCGGCGAGGATGACGCCGAGCCAGAGGAGGATCGAGAGCGCGGCCTGGAAACGCAGTCCGCCCGTTAAAGGCGCATCCGGGGAAGGTGCATCACCGGCGGGTGCGTTGCCGGCGTATCCGCCAGCGGCGCGAAGCTGGAAAACCGCGGCGTTCAAGCCGGCCAGGACGATCAGCGCTATTTTCGCCTGGAATGCCGGATTGGCGCCGAACTCAAGGGCATCCGAACCAAACAGCAGGACACCGCTCGTTGCGTTGATGGCGAAGCCGATCCACACCCAAGGCAGGAGCAAACCGGCCAGCGGAGATGGCGCGGGGCTGGAGATCACGCCAAGGACGCGCAGGTCGAAGATGATGATCGGGCCGAACAGGAGGCCGAGACCGATGAGATGCAGCGTTTCGAGGACGGGGTAGACCCAGACCGCTCCGCGCACGACTTGAGAGAGGGGAAGGTCGTAGATGGCGCGCAGCAGCGGTTCGAACTCGATCATGGCATGAGGCTCAGCGCGCCGTGTTGCGGATGGTGTAGGTCTTGGCGCCGATAGAAATCGACTTGAGGCCGATTTCGGCCTCGCCGGTGCGCGACATCCAGCCGGTGGCGACGACGGCTGTTCCAACCTGGAGTTTGGATTCGCTGAGGCCCTTCGCCTGCGCCTTGGCGATCGCTTCGGTTTCGACGTGCCATGTCGTCGTCGAGCCGTCGCGGTTGATGACGGTGATATCGAAGAAGATGTGCGGGTTGCGGTAGTCGACGCTGGCGATCGTGCCCTTGAGCGAGACGATTCTGTCCGGATCGTATTTGCTGACGTAGGTGTGGTGGGCGGCTGCGCGATCCGCCAGCGGCGACTGGGCAGCGCAGACGATCGCCAGGAGGCAGGCGGCGGCGCGGTGGAACAGGGACATATGGGAGGCTCCGGGCGATCGTGATGAAAGCCGTTCCGCGTAGCATTGGCGGCGGAGCCTGGATAGCGCTGCCGCGCCGCAGTGCCGGTCAAAAAGCGCCGGGCGCATGGGCCGGTCAGGCCGCGCGCGATATCCGGTGGGCGTGCCACACCGCAATCGCGAGGACGATTGCGGCGCCGCCCTGGTGGATCAAACCGAGCAGTATTGGAATTTCGGCGGCCCTGCCGGCGGCCAGCAACGTCCAGATTCCAATGCCTGCCTGGGCCAGGATCGCGACGGCCAACAGCCTCGAAGAAGTGACGACGCGCTCATCGTCGGCGCTGGCCGAGATCGAGAACGAATGCCACAGGGCCATGGCGACAAGGATATAGGCGAGCAGCCGGTGAATGAACTGAACGGTTGCCGGGTTCTCGACCAGGTTGAGGTACAACGGGGCGAGGTCGGCGATGTCTTCCGGGATGATCGCGCCATTCATCAGCGGCCAGGTGTTATGTACGAGCCCGGCCTTAAGACCGGCGACGAATGCGCCGACGACGACCTGGAAAAACAACAGCGCGAGGATCACCCAGGCGGTGCGCACCTGTGCGGTACTCAGGTTATGCAAGCGGATGTGGTTTTCGTCCTTGGTGCGGGCAAGCTCAAAGGCGACCCAGAGGATCGCCGCCAGGATGACGAAGGCGGTCGTCAGGTGCAGCGCCAGCCGGTAATGGCTGACATCGACGCGCTCGGACAGTCCCGACTGGACCATATACCAGCCGAAAAAGCCCTGCAGTCCGCCGAGTGCGAGAATGCCGAGAAGCTTCGGGGTAAACCCGCGCGGGATCATGCCGGCGAACCAGAAGACGGCGAGCGGGAGTGCGAAGGCGAGCCCGATGAAGCGGCCGAGGAACCTGTGCGACCATTCCCACCAGTAGATGAACTCGAACTGGCTGAGCGACATGCCCTTGTTGACGAGTTGATATTCCGGTATCTGGCGATATTTCTCGAAGGCCACTTGCCAATCGTCGCTGGTCAGCGGGGGAATGGCGCCAAGAATCGGCTGCCATTCGGTGATGGACAGCCCGGAATCGGTGAGCCTTGTGGCGCCGCCGACGACAATCATGGCGAGGACGAGGGCGGCGACGCAGAACAGCCAGATGCGCAGCGCCAGAGTGGCGGTTGCTTCAGGGCCTGAGCGGATCTGGTTGCGGGTGGCGCGCTCGGCGAACATCGGCTGGTCTACCTTCATTGATTTTGAGATCTGCGCGGGCAACAAAGCAGTAAGCCAAGTTATTGGGAATGCGCCCAAGCGGCGCGGTTTCCCAGTTCGAAGGCGTTAGGATAGTTCTCTAACGAGGAGATTTCACCCCACCATGACTATGCGCATGCGCAAGCTTGTCGGAACGATGTTGCTGATGGTGATGATCGTTGTCTACGCGCTGATCGCTATGGTCGTCGCGGTGGCGCTCGAGGTGAATACCACCTCGAAGTTCATCGAATTGGCTTTCTACGCAGTTGCCGGGCTGTTGTGGGTGGTGCCGGCGGCAATCATCATCAAGTGGATGTCGCGAGACGACGCGGCGTGAAGAGATCGCGGGCGGCGTTCGGCAGGCCGGTCAGGCGGCGGTAGCCTCTCAGAAGCGCAAAGGGAGCGCCGGTCAGTAGCGTTCGGACGTAGCGAAGGTCCTGGAAGTCGCCATTCAGCGAAACGCGGGGCAGCGACGTCATGGAATTCCTGTGGCGGCGGTGGATCAGCCCCTTGGCGGTCGTGACGGCGGTCATCATGCCGAGCTGGCGGGCGAAATGGAATTCGCGGTTGCCGCAGGCAGATTCAGTGCCGTAGGGGAAACTGAAGTGACGGCATGGCAGATCGAGTTCGGTCTCGATCCGGGCGATGCTCTCGCTCATCTGGCGCCGCGCGCTCGCCGCGTCGAGCTTTGCCAGCGCGAAATGTCCGGTCGTGTGTGCTCCGATCGTGACGAGCGGATCGGAGGAGAATTCCCGCAGTTCGTCCCAATTCATGACAAGTTCGCGGCACAGCGACGCCGGGTCGAAGCCTGCCGTCCTGCTTAGCTCGTCCACGGCGTCGCGCGCCTGATGTTCGGGAAGCTGGCGCAGAGCCCAGTAAAGCCGGTGGTAGGCCGTGACCTTTTCGCTCGTCGTGCGCGAACTGAAGTCGAAGCGTTGACGGCCAAGCATGACATCGATCCTCGGCAGCTCGCGGACAGCCCTTTCGAGCGCAAGCCACCACAGATTGCCCTTCGCGTCGGCAAAGTCGCTCGGTACGTAGACGGCCATCGGAATGCCGTGGCGGCGAAGGATCGGCAGCGCGTAATCGCGATTGTCGCGGTAGCCGTCGTCGCAGGTGAAGGCAACAAAGGGCTTGGCGCCGGGGCCTGCGGCCATGCGCGAGGGGATGTCGTCGAGGGCGACGGCTTCGAACCCCATCTCGCCGACAAGGCCGACGACGTCTTTGAGGAATTCGGGGGTGATGCGCAAAATCCGGTTGGGCTCGAAGGCTTCGCCGGTGTCGGGGGCCACGTTATGCAACATCAGGATTGCACCGAGGCCGCCGGTGAGCGGGGCGGCCATGCGGTTTGCCCCGGCTATGTCCAGGGCCTTGAGTGCGGCTTTGATGATCGACGTGTTCGTGCGGCTCATGAGGGGGTGGGTTCCTCCGGTCGGCGCGCGCGAGTCAAATAAGAATCTCACGGCAGTTAACGGCTTCGTGAGGAGAGGATGCAATTCGCGTGCAGGCCCGGTCCGGCAAACCGAAGATCGCGATTTGCCGTGAGTTAGGGTTAACCGGCGTGCCATGCCTCAGGCGGCGGTTTCGGCCTGTTCAGCCCGCGATTCGAAGCGAATGATGTCTATGTCGGCCACTTCGAAACCGAGGAACGTGTCAGGCGGATCGTCGAGCACGCGCTGTCCGTCGCTCGTGTCGCTGGCGACGATGCCGGCGTCGAAGCGGCCCTGAATGGTTTCGAAGAGGGCGCGTGCGTTCTCATAGCGGCCAACGACTATGATGTGGTCGTAGGCCTCGTCGAGGGCGTCGAGAATGAGGTTGAGCTGGTCGGCGTCGAGCCCCTCTGGACCTTCGGCCACCGCCCATCCGCTCGGGATGAAGTGGGTCCTCGAACCTGGAATGAAGCGCACGATGTCGGCGAACGTGGCTTTGCCGATCAGAAGTTCGACGAAGCCTGGGGCGTTCGGCAGGGACATCTGGCGGGCGATCCCGGTGCCGTTGAGGCTCCAGTCGATGATTATCACCTGCTTATCCGCAAGCGTCAGTCCGGCAGCGGTGGCTACGGCAAGTTCGGCGGTGCTGACGGCGTCGATGCGGGTTGCGATGAGGGTGCGGAAGCCGTTGGTTGCGCCCGTCGAGATGTCGAGGAGATGCCTTGCCAGAGCCCCGGCATCGCCGACGTGAAGGGAAGCGTCGCCATGTCCTGGGCGGTGCAGGGGCGGCGGCTGGAGGCCCGGTTCATCGACGAGATCGGGCTCATGGCGAGCATTGACGAGGGGTGCCAGCGAAGGCGGGATGCGCGGCGAGGGGATCGAAGTCGCCGCCGCGATTTCCTCGCGCAGGCGGTCGTCGGCGGCGTGCGTGGAACCGGCGCTGCGGGCGCTGCGCGTCAGGCCGGCGGTAATGACGAAAGCTGTACCCAGCAGCAGCGTCGCGACCATGACAAGGAGGGTGTAGGGCAGCTTCTTGGGGAAGTTCGAGATGCTCGGCGTTCTCGCCAGATTGATGATCTGGGCTTCCACGGGCACGGCGCCAGAGTCCGTTCTGGCACGGTTGGCCTCGAACTGCGCGCGCAGGCGCTCGAGTTCGCCGCGCTTCGAGGTTGCGACCGCTTCGAGCCGGCGAAGTTCGACTTCGTCAGTGGTGTTGACGGCAACCTTCGACTTCATCTTTTCGAGGCTGGCGACGACGGCCTGCTCCTGTTCGGCGGCAAGGTAAGCCTCCTTGTCGAGACCGGCGACAAGGTTGGCGACTTCGCCGGCGATCTGGCGGTTGACCGCGGCAAGGTCGGCCTGCAGCTGCTTCATGATCGGGTGGGCCGGCTTGAGGCTCGTCGACCGCTTGAGAATGTCGCGCTCCACGGCGACGCGCTGGGATGTCAGGCCCTGAATCAAGGGCGAGCGCTGCACCTCGGGGATGACTTCCGGCGTGCCGCGGCGCATCAGGTCGCGAGCGCTCTTGGCGCGTGCTTCGGCGGTCGAGCGCAGCGTCTTGACCTTGGTCAGCTCGGTGGTGATGTCACCGAGCTGCTGTTCGTTGATCGGGGTCTTCTGGGATCCGCCGCCAAGCAGTCCTGCCTTGTTGCGGAAGTCGGCGACTTCCTCGTCGGCCTTGGCGACCTCGTCCTGAAGCCTGGCGATACGCGGGGCAAGATTATCCTGGACGGCCGAGGTCTCGGCAACGGTCGCGGTGGCGAGCTTCTCGCGGTAGCTGGTGGCGAGGCGGTTGGCGAAATCGGCGGCGAGCTGCGGATCGATCGACGTGAAATTGATCGTGATGGCGCGGCTTGATTCGGGCGAATAGACCTGCAGGCGCTTCGAGACCTCGTTCAGCACGCGGTCGTTGTCGCTGAGGCTGCTTTGGACTCCCGACAGGCCAATCGTGCGCAGGATGCCGGTGAAGGTGTCGACGGGGCCAAGTACGGGGTTGAATTCAGGGCGCCCGGCAAGACGTAGCTCGCCGGCGACATTTTCAATCAGGTCGGGCGATTGGATGGCGCGGACGTGGGTGTTCACCGCCGCGTTGTCCATGCGGGAGGCCAGGTCCGTGGACGAGTTCTGCGGATCGGGGCCAGTAAACGGATTGAGCCCGCTTTTGGCGACGATCGCGAGTTCGGCATTGGCCACAAACTGGGGAGCGATGGTCGACAAGGTCAGGTAGGTGAGAGTGCCGGCGATCAGCGAAAGTGCGATGAGCTTCGTCGCCGCGCGCTTCAAGGTG
Source organism: Alphaproteobacteria bacterium (assembly GCA_018819265.1). GTDB lineage: Bacteria > Pseudomonadota > Alphaproteobacteria > Rhizobiales > Hyphomicrobiaceae > Filomicrobium. The sequence continues at coordinate 9,883 of JAHJQI010000047.1, read as the reverse complement.
GCACCAAGGGTCGTCAGGTCGATATCGTCTGGCGAGGCTGGGGCTTGGCGCATGCGTCCGATCTCTATTCGATGAAGAAGTGGACCGGATTAGAACGCATCGGGGTAACAAATCCCTTAATTGTCTGAAATTGGTTCGACCGCTCAAGGTTTCTTAACCATCCCCGGGCTAGCTCTAAGGACGTGATAGACATCGTCTTATGAGGCTGCCCGACTATGTATTGGCGAGCGTTCATACTTCTCGCGGCTCTGCTGCCCGGCATGGCCGGCTGTGCGGGCAACCGTCCGCTGCCCTCCACGGACGGTTGGCTGGTGGGCCAGAATGGTGCGATGGCCACCGATGCAGAACATGATGCAGAGCATATGGTGGCGCACGGCCCCGCGCCGGCCGGGGATGTACGCTACGTTCACACCGCCGCACAGGAGACCTGGGTCGAACCCGAAGTCGTTCCTGTCGCACTGACCGGGCCAAAGGCGGTCGCCGAGGCCGATGGCCCCTACCTGCTCGACTCGGGCGACCGACTGCGCATCTTCGTCTACGGCCAGCCCAACCTGTCGCGCACCTACATCGTCGATCATGCCGGCCAGATTCCGATCCCCTTGATCGGAACGGTTTTTGCCCGCGGCCTCACGACAAACGGCCTGGCAAGCGCCATCCGCGACCGGCTCGGTGCCGAATACGTGCGTGACCCGCAGGTGACCGTCGACATCCTGCAGAACCGTCCCTTCTTCATTCTCGGCGAAGTCCGCAATGCCGGCCAGTACCCCTACGTGTCGGGGATGACGGTCGAGACGGCGGTTGCAATTGCCGGAGGCTACAGCGAGCGGGCCAGCCAGCGGAGCTTCCGCATCACGCGCCGGATCGACGGGCTGGTCGAAGAGATCGAAGCGCCGGCGGATTATGTCGTTAAGGCTGGAGATACGGTGTTCGTCTACGAACGATTCTTCTGAAGCGAACAGTCTGGCGCAACCGGTCGATGCGATCTGGCGCCGATGCAAACTGGAGCCGTTGGGCGTGACCCAGACACTGCGCATTCTGCACATCCTTCGCGCGCCGGTCGGCGGCTTGTTCCGGCATGTTCGCGATCTGGCCCTCGAACAGGTTAAATGGGGGCTCGAAGTCGGAGTCCTCGTCGATGCCAATTCAGCCGACGGGCTGACCGCCGAGCGACTAAGCGCCCTGGCTTCCCACCTGCCGCTGGGCCTGCACAGCATCCCGATGGGCCGGGCTCCGGGCGTCAGCGACCTCAAATGCATTCGTGAAACGCGCCGCCTCGCGCAGGAACTCGGCATCGACGTTGTGCACGGACATGGCGCCAAGGGCGGGCTTTACGCGCGCGTCGGTGGCAGCCTTGCGTCGGGGAAAGCGGGGTCGCGGCCGTTGCGATTCTATACGCCACATGGCGGGAGCCTGCACTATTTCGACGGCTCCATCAAAGGCAACGTCTACGTTTCCGCGGAAGCGGCGCTGACCAGGCTGACCGACGGCATCATCTTCGAGAGCGCATTCGCAAGGGGACGGTTCGAGGGTTCGATCCGGCTGGCCGAGGTAGCGAACCGGGTCATTGCCAACGGCCTGTCGCCGGCCGACTTCGAACTGCGCCGGCTCAACGAGAGCGCCGCTGCATTCGTGTTCGTTGGCGAACTGCGCCACCTCAAGGGCGTCGACGTGCTGCTCGATGCGCTGGCGCAGCTTCCCGCGCAGATGCGGGCGGTCATCGTCGGCGACGGCCCGGACGCGGCGCAGTTCAAGGCACAGGCGCACCGGCTGGGGCTTGGCGCCAGGGTGATGTTCAGAGGCGCCATGCCGGCGCGGGACGCCTTCGGCCTCGGCAACATCCTCGTCATGCCGTCGCGGGCGGAAAGCCTCCCCTACATCGCACTCGAGGCGGCTGCAGCCGGCGTGCCGCTGATTGCGACACAGGTCGGCGGTGTGCCGGAAATCGTTGCGGACAGCGATACGCGGCTCGTTCCAGCGGGTGACGCGCGGGCGCTGGCCTGCGCGATGGCACTTGCGAGCGACGATCTGGCAGCAGCCACGGCGCGGGCGGACCGTTTGCGCGAACTCGTTCAAAATCGTTTTACAACGGAACGCATGATGCGGTCCGTGCTGGAATTCTACAGGGACGGATTGTTGACGCGGCGGGCGGGGCCTGCTGCCGATACAACGTTCGGCAAGCCGGTTCTCGACTCCGACTCCGGCCGATAAAGGCCGACGGCGGAGAAATTTACCATATCGCGAACGTTTCCTAATCACCGCTTAATGGCCAAGCCCTTCTGGCACGCCTGATGCTCCTGGTCCCGTGATCCTTCGAAAAAGGCACGGAGCCAGGTTTCATGAGCGTTGCCAAGAGCGTTGCCGCAAGCGCACTCCCATCCGGGCTCGTCCAGACGTTGCATGAGGCGAGGGCCGCCGCGCCGCGACTGGCGGATTTTTCGGTTGCGCGCCGTGGACAGCTCATTTCGCGCAAGGTCTTCGCCGACGTGGTTCGCTTTGCCGATTTCGCGGTAGCCGTGCTGGCCGGACTCATTATTGCGGCGCTCTATGTCGACGAGGGCGTCGCGACGCATGCTTTGGGATATACCGGCGCGGTGGTGGGAACGGCGATTGTGCTCGTCGCAGTCTTCGAGTTTTTGCAGCTCTACCAGGTGACGAAGTTTGCATCGCTGTTGTCACAGCTTCCGCGCCTTCTGTTTGGATGGGCGGTGGCTTTCAGCGCACTCGTTGCGGCGGTGTTCTTCTTCAAGGCCAGCGGCGAGTTCTCCCGGTTCTGGCTTGCAGCATGGTTCGTGGCGGGGGCGTGCGGCATCATTGCGGAACGGTTCGCGGTTGCGAAGCTGACGCGCCATTGGATCGAATGCGGGCGCCTCTACCGGCGCGCGGTCATCTTCGGCGGTGGCGAGGTGAGCGCCGACGTGATCGGCATGCTGGAAACCGACGGCGAAGCCGATCTGCGGATTTGCGGGGTCTTCGACGAGCGCTCCATGACCCGTGACGGCGCTGATCGGCACGGCTACCCGATGCTCGGCGCGGTCGACAGCCTCATCGCATTCGCAAGAGCAACGCGCGTCGACCTGATCATCGTGGCGCTGCCGCTCAGTGCGGAAAAGCGTATCGCGGAAATCGTCGACGAACTCTCGCAGCTGCCGGTCGAGATCAAGATTCCGGCGCGGCTCAGCCATCTGCGTTTTGCACCGCGCACCTATACCCGCATTGGTTCGGTTGCCATGCTCGATCTCGTCGACAAGCCACTCGAAGCATGGGGCGGGATCGCCAAGTGGTGGTTCGACAAGGTCATCGCCGCGGTTGCGCTGATCCTGCTGGCGCCGGCCATGGCGGCGGTCGCCATCGCGGTGAAGCTCGACAGCCGCGGTCCGGTTTTCTTCCGCCAGAAGCGGTACGGCTTCAACAACGAGCTCGTCGAAGTGTTCAAGTTCCGCTCGATGTACACCGACATGTGCGACGCGGCAGCCGCAAGGCTCGTCACCAAGGAAGATCCGCGCGTGACGGCGGTCGGACGCTTCATCCGCAAGACCAGCATCGATGAACTGCCGCAGCTGTTCAACGTGCTGCTCGGCGATCTTTCGCTGGTCGGTCCGCGCCCGCATGCGCTCTCCGCGAAAGCCGGCAGCGATCTCTACGACGACGTCGTGAAAAGCTACTTCAAGCGCCACAAGGTGAAGCCCGGGATCACGGGCTGGGCGCAGATCAACGGCTGGCGCGGGGAAACCGATACGCACGAAAAGATCCAGAAGCGCGTCGAGCACGACCTCTACTACATCGAGAACTGGTCGATCTTCCTCGACCTCTACATCCTGGTGAAGACGCCGTTCGCACTTTTGAAGTCGGAGAACGCCTACTGAGGGCCGGCTGGATGAGGGGGCTGCCCTTCGGGCTGAACCGGGCACAAGGAAAACGCTACGTGGCGATAGTTGCAGCATCCCGGCGCACGATGGCCCGCAACCCGCGGATTGCCACGGTTCGCGGCGGACGGGTGCTCGAAGATTACCGCAGGACGCCTTGTCGGGAAAAAAGCCTGGCGCATAAGCTGGCGCTGGGCTTCGTCTGGCTGGCGGTCGCGACGAGCGGTATCGTGTTCTCTGAGCCGGCGCCGGTCGATGCGTTGACGATGGGGCTCATCGTGCTGCTGCCCGTCATCGGGCTCGTCTACATCGGCGAGACGATGATCCTCTATATTGCGCTCTGGCTCGTCGCGGCGGCAGGTGGGCTCATTGCCTCGGGCGTCGCGCTCGATACGCGCGATGCAACCGTCTTCACGGTGATCTCGCTCTATCTCTACCTCGGTTCGTTCGTCTTCGGCGCGTTTGTGGCCAAGCGGCCAGAGGCGCACACGCGGCTGATCCTGAATGCCTGGACGTTCGCAGCAGGCGTCGCGGCGGTGAGCGGGCTCATCGGATATTTTTCGCTGCTGCCTGGCGCGTACGAGTTGTTCACCAAGTTCGGCCGGTCCGCCGGCACGTTCAAGGACCCCAACGTATTCGGGCCGTTCATGGTGGCGCCGCTGCTCTATCTCCTGCATCTCGTGCTGACACGCCCACTGACCCGCATTCTGGCACCGTTGGCGCTGGCCGGCGTGTTCGTTCTGGCGACGCTTCTGAGCTTCTCGCGTGGGGCCTGGATCACCATGGGCCTCGGCGTCCTCATCTACGGCTATCTCGCCTACGTCACGGCTCAAAGCCTGATGCAGCGCGAGCGCATCGTGGCGCTGATGTCGCTCGGTCTGGCCCTCTTCGGCGGCCTCATCGCCATTGCCATCCAGTTCGAGCCGGTCGCCGATCTTCTCGAACAGCGCGCCTCGCTGTCGCAGAACTACGATGTGGGACCGGAGGGGCGTTTTGCTGGACAGCAGAAGGCACTGGAGCTCGTTGCCGAAAACCCGCTCGGCATCGGTGCCCACACATTCACCAAAGTGCATCACCCTGAGGACGTACATAACGTCTACATGAGCGTGATGCTGAATTCCGGCTGGCTCGGCGGCGGGGTCTACTGGTTACTGGTCGCGACGACGCTTGGTCTCGGTTTCCGGCACCTCACCAAAGCCTCGCCGATGCGGCCGCTGTTCATCATCCTCTATGCGGCGTTCGCAGCGACTGCTTTCGAAGGGATGGTGATCGATACCGACCACTGGCGTCATTTCTATCTCCTGATGGGTCTGATCTGGGGGCTGATTTCAGCGGCGCCCGATAGACCGGCGGACGCAGGCGAGCGCGTGCTGCACCGGGCCGGCGGCTAACATGAGGCGCTCTGCGGTCAGCGTATGGGCGCGCGTCGCCTGACCGGCCGACGGGCCGGGGGCTTGAAGGCGCGCATCGTGACGCAGCGCACTATTGATGCGCATCAATTTCCTTTGTTTCGCCGGCAGGTAATCAGGTCTGCGCGGATGTTTTTTCCGCGTTCGAACCCGTCTGCAACCGCCGCCTGGACATCCCGATGACACCAGAGACCTTGAAGCGCTACGCCGGCCCTGTTCCACGCTACACCAGCTATCCTACCGCCCCGCATTTTTCCGATGATGTCGGTGCTGCCGTGTACCGGTCTTGGCTCAGTGCGCTGGCCGACAACGAGCGGGTCTCGCTTTATCTGCACATTCCCTATTGCGACCAGCTGTGCTGGTACTGCGGCTGCAACACGAAGGCGACGCGGAAGTACGAGCCGGTGGCGCGCTACGTCGATGTCCTGTTGCGGGAAATCGAACGCGTCGGGGAGGTTGTGGGACACAAAAAGCTGGTGGCCGATCACATCCACTTCGGCGGCGGTTCGCCGAGCATCCTCGTTCCAGACGACATCCTGCGCATCGGTGCGGCCCTCAGGAGACTTGTCGCATTCGCCCCTGATCTGGAGTTCGCCGTCGAGGTCGATCCGCGCTCGATTTCGGACGACAAGATTGCGGCCTTTGCCAAGACCGGCATCAATCGGGTCAGCGTCGGGGTTCAGGACTTCACGGCCAAGGTGCAGGTTGCCATAAACCGCATGCAGTCGTTCGAGACGACGCGGGACGTGATAACCGGCTTCCGGCGCCACGGCGTGAAGTCGGTCAACGTCGATCTCGTCTATGGTTTGCCCCACCAGACCCGCGAGACGGTGGCGCGCACCATCGATCAGGTCGTGGAACTTGGTCCGGACCGGGTCGCCCTGTTCGGCTATGCGCATCTGCCGCAACGGCTGACGCACCAGCGGCTGATCCCCAGTCAAGCGCTGCCCGACATGACGGAGCGGTTCGCGCAGGCTAACCGTGCCGCCAACAAACTCGTTGAGGCCGGATACGTTCGCGTCGGGCTCGATCATTTCGCGCGGCCCGGCGACCGGCTGGCGTGCGGCGAAGTCCGCCGCAACTTCCAGGGCTACACGACGGATGACGCCGGGATCCTGATTGCCCTCGGAGCGTCGGCCATCGGCCGGCTGCCTGCGGGCTATGTGCAAAACGCCGTCGCGGTCGCCGATTATCAGCGCCAGATCGAAGCCGGCGAATTCGCCACCCGGCGCGGCCATGCCTTGTCGGCCGAGGACAACGTGCGCTCTCTCGCCATCGAGCGCCTGATGTGTTCGTTCCACTTTCCCGAGCGGGAATTGAAGGAGCGCTTCGGCGATGCGGCGGCACCGGTCGTGGCAGAGGCGCGCATGCTGCTCGATTCCGAAACGGATGGATTGGTCGAAGCCGATCCGGAGGGGGACGGGTTTCGCATCACCGAAAAGGGGCGGCTGTTCGTTCGCTCGATTGCCTCGGTATTCGACAGCTATCTCAGTCAGGGGGCGGCGCAGCACTCGGCAGGGGTTTGAGGCTCAGCTCTCGGGCCGCTCGGTGATCTTCGAATGTGCTATAAATGCAATCGCGCGCGGGGTCCCGGGCATTGCCGCCCGGAACCCCTTTTCGTGTCGCCCTCATAGGCCTCAGCGGCCGTGAGAGAGTAGATCGGCTTCGGCGAGGAGCCTGTCGAGGCTTGCCGAAGTGGATTCCAGACCGCTCCATCCCTTGGCTGCGGCATAGGGCTCGAAGAGCTGGTGCCACGCTGCGGGGTTGATCTGGAACTCCTCGTCGTCGGCGAGGAGAGCACTGGCCGGATCGGCCGAGTAGCGCTCAACCCAGCTCTTCGCGTAGCTCCCCACCGGCTCCGGAACGCGGCTGTTGCCTGGACCCTGGAGTTGGAGAATGCCGTACGCTTTGCGCTGGCCGTGACGGCGGATCTCCATCGTCGCAAGGCGCGTCTCGCCCTTGCGCACGGAGAAGATCAGGCACTCGCCGGCGGCTACCAGATGAACGTACGTTGCCACGCAGTGCTCCATCACACGCCCCTCTTCACGAAGCTGCGGTCCGGTCCGCAACGGGACCATGCGCAAGCCATTGCCATGGCGGCGGCTATAGCGACCAGGCCCGCGGCGCGGGGGAACCGGCCGGAAGCGCTCGGCGATCGCATCGAGCCACTCGCGCATCGCCGCTGTTGCCGTCTCGAAGCGCATGGTCGGCTGCCATGGCTTCTCGATCAGCCCGCTCGCAATGCCAGCGCCATGGTTGGAGAACCAGGCGTAGACGGCCAGCGGACGCAGCGGTACGCGGTCGACTGGAACAGGACGGACGAACGGCGGCTTCTGAGCTGCGATCCACAGCGCGAAGTCGTCGTCGCCGGCCTGACCGGCAAAGCTTACCCAGTTGAGCCAGCAGGAGGCATACGCAGGGTTCTGCGGAATGCGCTGCGCGATCTTCTGGGCAAACTTTTCGCCGTTTGGCAATGCGGCGAGCTTCCCGGAGAAGGCTTCGGGCGGAACACGCTTCAGCCACATGGGAAGCCCCATGGGCTGGGCGATCTCCTTGAGGCCGCAGCCGGCCTTGACACGGCGAACCGCTTCACCGGTCCGATCGGGATCGAACGAGTTGGTCGCAATGGCAAAGGCGGCGCCGGGAAAGCTCAGGATCAGGTCGCCGAGACGGGGCGACAGGCCGGCAAGCTTGCGCAGCCGGCGGCGGGCACCCCGTTCGAAACGGCTGATCTGGTGAGCAATGGCCTTTTCCTTTACGGTCTCAATCATCATGATCGTCACCCAAAAGAAGAATGAAAATGACAATGCAGGGCGATAGCCGCAGAAACCCGTTTTCAAAAAACGCGAGCGTTTCTTGAATTGAAGGCCCGGCGGGCAAAGGAATGCGCAAACGTCAGCGCCGGCGCGGAAACCCGCGCGCGGTCAACATTTCGCTTGTGCTGCTCGCAGTGTCAGAACGAATTCCACATCGGACCGGACAAACAGCGCCCGCGTCCGCAGGACGGGCCTGCGGGAGACGTCGGGGAGGTCGGTGCGGGACGGTGCCCGTCAGTTACTACCGGGCGGATGTCGATGCGAAACGTCTCCAATATCGCGCGCAACGAGCCACGCGACACTGGAATAAGTGTCGAGTTGATGTCTTGGCTCGGCGCACATGGGAAACCTCACGTCTTTGTTTTCGTCAATCAAACGAATTCGATCTAAGTGCGTAATTGCGTCAAATCAAGGGAATGGGTGTGAAAAAAACTGCCGACCTCGTTTATTTATCGATTTCGGTGCGCAGCTTGGTGAACATGTAATGCCATTTCGCGGTCTGGGCCGTGACGAGTTCCTGCATGCGCTGGCGCAGTTCGGCGAGCAGCGCGCAGTCCGGAGTCGGTGCGGCGGTGCCTTCTTCGCCAAGGGTGGCGATGTCGGTGAGGAGATCCTGGGAGCGCTGATCAAGTGCGTCGATTTTTTCATCCTGGACGAACGGGGTGGCTTCGCGAAGGTAGACGTCATGGTCCCAGCCGCGCTTGTCCTTCAAGGTGCGCAGCAGTTCCTGGAAGACCGGTTTGTTTTCGGAGTTGAGCTGGCGCAGGGCTTCGGCGGCATCATCGACGACGGCCTCGAAATCGCTGCGGGCGCAGCTCTGAGCATTAGCCCCAGAGTGGGCGATGGCGACCAGCAGCAGGCCGATCACCACCCGCATGGGCAGGCGCGAAGGTGCGGCGTTGCTGCGGAGCATGATGCGAATTCCCGTTCCCGTGCGGTTTGCGTGACTTTGAAACCGCTCACTCCTACCCATGGCGCAGACGGACCACTTCTTCAAGCCAGGAGGACGGGCTGTCGCGATCTCAGCCGGCCTGATTGTCGAACACCGGTCCAAACGACGTCGATCGCGGGAAGCGCGGGGGAACGCTGCGTCCGGCCTGCGCGCGGGTGCCGATCCAATCGGCAAGGTCATCCATCGACAGTGTAAATGTGCGCCCGGCGCTGTCGACCCAGGTTAGCCCGGCCGCCGCCTCGAAAGTGCGCGCGTCGGCCAGCCCGCCGTCCTTGAAGCGTTGCAGGATCACGCCCTTGCCGCGCGTCATCTCGTTGATTTCGCCGATGGCGAACACCAGCATGCGGCGGTTCTCGCCGACGGTTGCGATCTGGTCGCCGCTCACCGGGATGACGAGGCGGGCTTCGTCGGGTTCGGAAACGTTCAGCACCTGCTTGCCCTTGCGCGTCGAAGCGATCACCTCGTCCTCCGGGACGATGAAGCCGTAGCCTGCGGTCGAAGCGACGAGGAGCTTGCGGCCCGGCTGGTGGACGAAGGCGGTGATGATGTCATGGTTGTCCTCGAGGTCGACCATCAGGCGGACGGGTTCGCCGTGGCCGCGCCCGCCTGGGAGTTCTTTGGCTTCGAGGGTGTAGAACTTGCCGCTCGTGGTAAAGAGCACGATCCTGTCGGTGGTGTGCGCGTGGAAGGCGCGGCGCATCTTGTCGCCCTGCTTGAATTCGACGCGTGTGAGGTCGGTGAGGTGACCCTTCATGGCCCGTGCCCAGCCCTTTTCCGAGAACACGACCGTGATCGGCTCCTTTTCGACAAAGGCCTGTTCGAGATCGATCTCGATGTCGGGTT
>JAHJQI010000046.1 GCA_018819265.1 Alphaproteobacteria bacterium | reverse complement strand
CGGCCGTGTGGGCGGGTAGCTCAGTGGTAGAGCATCTGACTTTTAATCAGAGGGTCGCGGGTTCGATACCCGCCCCGCCTACCAAATTTCCCCAAATTGGATGTATGCTAAGCGCGACACGGGCTGTGAAGCCGCAACATGAAATGCAGGAAGCCGGCGTGCAAGGCTGCCCGGGTACGCCGAACTAACATGCCCCGAGCGCAAGACCCTCCACCGTCATCCCGGGGCTTGTCCCCGGGACCCATGGTTCGCCAGGGGCGCCGTTGAATGGTGATTGCGGGGCTGGCAACCATCACCAACTCCGAGCGGCACTCGCTGATGGTTGGGTCCTCGGGTCGAGGCCAAGGATGACAAGTGGGGAAAGCCCTCACGTCTTCCTGAAATGCAAAAAGCCCCAGGCAAGGCATCCCTTCTCGCCGGCCGTCACCCAGTTGCCGAGCCCCGTCAGCATCCGGTCGATATAGTCCTCGCTGACCTTGCCCTTGAGGTTGGCGCGCTGGGCGAAAAGCTCTTCGCGAACGCGGCGGTAATGACGGATGAGCTGCGGCGTCTTCTCCTCCCACGCGACGAGTTCGAGCCCGTTCTCGTGCGCGACGGTATGGTAGAACTCAGGCGAGCCAAGCGACTCGAGGTGAATCCGTTCCAGCACCGGCATGAGGTCGGCGCGTCCGCAGTTGCCGCTTTCCATCGGATCGGTGAACACGAAGTCGCCGCCCGGCTTCAGCACCCTGGCGACTTCCGCGATGACCTGTTCGCGCCGGCCCGAGTGCAGGATCGCATCCTGCGACCAGACCGCATCGACGGATGCGTCTTTCAAAGGAATCTGTTCGAACGATCCATCGACGACCTCGACGAGGTGGGCAAGGCCGGCGACCGCGCAGAGTTCGCGGTTCCGCGCGTTTTCCTTTTCGGCAAGATTGAGCGCTACGACGTTAGAGCCGAACCGGCTGGCCAGATAACGCGCCGCCCCGCCGTATCCCGATCCGATGTCGAGAACGCGCGAACCCTCCGCCAGCTTGGGCAGCCGGTCGGCCAGCCTCTCGACCGTGCGCCGGCTGGCGGTTGCGATATCCTCGCGCTCACTGGCGTAGAGGCCGATGTGGATGTCCTCCCCACCCCAGATCTCGAGGTAGAAGTTATCCGCATCTTCGCTGTTGTAGTAGTCGCGCGCGGTCTGCACGACATCCGAATAACGCTCGCTCAAGACGCCTCGTCCTCTTGTTCAACATACGATTTCTCGGCGACGTGGATGAAGAAATCCGGTTCCTTGTCGCGAAACGTTTCCTGGAAGTCCCCGTAGGTCGTCACCTTCTGGAATCCGACTTCCCTCATGAGCCGCGTCACGTAGGCCTTTCGCAGCGGAAACATGTTGAGATGGAACTGCGCGCCGTCCGTGAACTCGTAGCAGAAGCGCGCCAGGGTATCGTCGATGTGCTCCGGAAACGCCCTCACGTCTTCTCCGCAATAGTAGAAATTGTGCGTCGGTTCGACCTGATGATCGAGCAGCGCATCATAGTTGCGCTGGTCGAGAATCAGGATGCCGTCATGGCGCAGCGTTGCGTAAAACTCGGCCAGCGACTTGCGCCGGTCGTTTTCATTGTGGAGATGGGTAAAGGAATTGCCCAGGCAGATGACCGCGTCGTAGAGGTCGTGGACTTGCCGGTTGAGCCAGCGCCAGTCCGAGTGGATGGTGCGAAGCATGTGGCCGCGCCTGTTTGCATTCTCGAACGCCTTGGTGAGCATCTCCGTGCTTCCGTCGACGCTGGTCACTTCGAAGCCGGCTTTCGCCAGCATGACCGAGTGAAAGCCGGTCCCGGTCGCCACGTCGAGCACCTTCTTGGCGCCGTGCTGGCGCAACGTTTCGATAAAGAACTCCCCTTCGGACTTGGCGCGGCGCTCCCAGTCGATCAGTGCATCCCATTTGTCGACGAACGACTCAATGTATTCCTTCTGGTAGTGACTGGTGTCCCTCACGGCGAGAGGGTCGTCACCATAGTCTTGTCGGGGTCTTTTAAGCATTGCGTTGGTCATCTTCTGCTCCGGTTTATCCGCGCATCCGTACAAGTATTAGGCGATCATGAGCACCCTATACTTGGCGGATTTAATAGTTTTCAATGAGTATACATCTGGATACTCAGAAGAATTCGCGATGAATTCTGTCGGGTCGGTCGGGGGTCATGGCTGTGGAAGGACACGCTCGCATCGAGCGCATCACACTCATAACTTGGATCGGGAGTTGGTGTCTTATACCTCAATTGCGGAATATCTCAACCGTTGCCTGTGAAATCTATAAGAATGCCGCACCGCTGCGATGCAGGATCGCGATGCGGCACTCCGCTGGCGGCCCTGCCTCCGGCATGCTGGATCCGGTCGATCTCGACGACGGGATTTCTTGTGGCGACATTCGGCTCGCAGACGAACCCCTGGCCGAGGCGGCTGGAACCAAGTCGCAAGCGTCCGGACGCCCATGGGCGCAGCCCAGGTGTTGACAATAGTTCTCAAGGCGTAGGTCGAAATGATTGGGTCGCAAGACCTTGTGCCTGAGCGGATTTCTTTGAACTAATGTTCCAGATTCACAGCCGCTCGATCGCCGGCGAAGGTCGTCGAATAGCTGTGAATCTACAACGCCAACAGCAATTTGGCTGGTGCCCCGGGAGTGAAGCTGCGTCGACCAGGTGGCCGGGACGGAACATTACGGGCCTGTCCGAGTAATCGGTTCTCGAACACGGCGCCGGGTCGCACATCTGCGACGTGCATTCCCTCCAGCCGGTCCGGGCATACGAATGCAAAACCAAAAGGGGTCCGATGACACGACCGTCTGATGATGACCGAGATCCCCAATGGTACCCGCGGGCCCGCCGTGACATGCGCGTTTCACTCGATTACGTCCTCGGGGCGGCACCATGATGCTCAACGATAGTCACTCTCAGAATCGAAGCCCTCCGCTTTGGGCAGAACTCGACCTCTGCACCGGGATGCGCCGCTTCATCGCAGAGGTCGAAGCCGTCTACGCCGGCCTCCCGGATGGGCAAACGATAGCCGACTTGCGCCGCACCTACGATCAAGTGGCGCGCCGTTATTCCCGCCACCGACCATCAGGTGTCCGCGTGCGCGACGAGTTGCTGCCAGCGGGTGCGGCAAATCCAGTTCGCGTGCGCATCTACGAGCCGCTCGAGCGGACCGACGAACCCGCACCCGCGCTGATCTACTTCCACGGCGGCGGTTTCGCCCTGGGCTCCATCGAAAGCCACGACTGCGTGGTCGCGGAACTGGCGCTGGCAAGTTCGGCGATAGCAATCAGTGTCGACTACCGCCTCGCACCCGAGCACCCGTTTCCGGCCGCCTTCGAGGACGCATTTGGCGTGTGGGCACACGTCGTCAAGAGGTCGGGGGCGCTGGGAATTGATCCGCACCGTACCATTCTGGCCGGCGACAGCGCCGGCGCTGCCCTTGCCGTCGCCGTATGCCAGGAGGCCCGCCGCAATCGCATGCGGATGCCGGCCGGTCAGTTGCTCATCTACCCCGCGCTGACCGCCGCCGCCGACCTCCCCTCGTATGTCGAGCAGGCCGACGCGCCGATGCTGACCGCCGCCAGCCTGGCGTATTTCTGGCGGCTCTACACGGGCCACGGCGCCAAAGCCGGCGATCCGCGCGCCGCGCCGCTCGAAGCCGACGACTTCGCCGGATTGCCGCCGGCCTTCATCGCCACCGCGAACTACGATCCCTGCCGCGATGACGGCGCTGTTTATGCCGAACGGCTACGAGCTGCCGGCGTCCGCGTCGAATACCGCTGTGCGCAAAAGCTCGCCCACGGATATTTGCGGGCCCGCGCTCTCAGTCCGGCCGCGGCCGCTGAATTTGCCGCGATAAGTGAAGGCGCGCGGGCGCTGCTGCGTGGCACTGGAACGATCGCAGCCCCCCGCGATGCGGCTTGAAACGGGACATGCGCGGCCGCTCTTGATTGACAGACCGGAGTGCTCGAAGCACTCTGCAACCGCCCTGGAAGGAGACACGCCATGAGCTGGCAGCCGTGCGATGATCCCAAAGAGGTCGTTCCCGACGATCCTAAGTTCGGCGACGCCACGTCGGTCGATCTTATCGCCGAGGTCATAGTACCGAGAGCACGCGATCTAGGTGGCTTCGAAGTCCGCCGGGCGCTTCCCGCGGCAGGCCGGCAGATGGTCGGTCCATTCATCTTTTTCGATCAGATGGGCCCATCCGAGTTTCTCCTCGGTGAAGGCATCGATGTTCGTCCGCACCCGCATATCGGGCTCGCCACGCTCACCTACCTGTTCGACGGCGAAATCATGCATCGCGACAGCCTCGGCACAGAGCAGGCCATCCGTCCAGGCGAACTCAACTTGATGAGTGCGGGCCGCGGCATCGTCCATTCGGAACGCACCGGCGAAATGGAGCGACAACGGCAAAGCCGCCTGTTCGGCATCCAGACCTGGGCGGCCTTGCCCGAATCCCATGAAGAGACCGGGCCCAGTTTCGCCCACTACAAGGCCGGCGACCTGCCCCGTATCGAAGGCGAGGGCAAGACGGTCCGTCTCGTATTGGGCGACATGTTCGGGCAGTCGTCGCCGGCATCATTTCCGCATCCTTCGTTCTACGCCGAAGCCGTGTTGGCTCCCGGCGCCGTGCTGCCCCTTGAATCCGATTACGAGGAGCGGGCTGTCTATGTCGCCTCGGGTCAGATCGATATTGCGGGCGATACCTACGACAGCGGCCGGCTGCTGGTCTTCAATCCAGGCGACCGTATTTCGATCCTTGCGAATTCCAATACGCGCCTCGTCGTACTGGGCGGTGAGCCGATGGACGGCCCCCGTCATATCTGGTGGAATTTCGTCTCGTCCTCCAAGGATCGGATTGCGGCCGCCAAGGAGGATTGGCGACAGGGCCGCTTCGATACGGTGCCCGGGGACGGCAAGGAATTCATCCCCCTGCCGGAGTAACCGGGGAAAAGCCCGGACGTCGAGCCGGTAATGGGTGGCTACAAGTCGAAGGCTACCATCCGCGCGCTGCGAACAGTTTCGTCCCGCTTACAAGAAATTCTCTCGACCTTGTTGCCGTTGCGCTATTTTCATACGGGCGATCACGACCTAACTGATCAGGGAAACTGCAGAACCGCTGCCGTCAACAGGGCTACGGGGCCTCCACCAAGTATGCGAGAACTCAGCTACGTGACGCCCACGGACCCTGCGTGGAAGAGGTGGCTGATCGCTACCATCGAAGACATATCCGGCCGCCGCAAAATCCTTCCCTACTATCAGCAATGGCGCCGCGACTTCGTCGGCAAGTCGCCAAGCATGATGCGCGATGGCCTCGACCTTATCGACGTCAACCTCGACATCCGCGCAAACGGCGCGTGGCCGCCGAAGCTTCCCCCCGGCCACCCCCTGGTCATGATCGCCAATCACCCCTTCGGCATTGGCGATGGCGTTGCCGCTCTGTCGCTCGCCGAAGAATTGGGCCGGCCCTACCGCGTGCTGATCAACAACGACCTTCTGCGTGTCCCCGAAGTGCGGCCCTACGCCCTGCCGATCGACTTTTCCGAAAGCCGTGAAGCCGTGGAGATGAACCTTCGGTCCCGGGCGGAGGCCCGCCGCCTGCTGAAGGAAGGCGTGACGATAATCGTCTTCCCTGCAGGTGGCGTCGCGACCGCCCACAACCCGTTCGGCAAGGCCGAGGAGTTGCCCTGGAAGACCTTCACCGCCCGCCTTGTTCAACTGGCCGAGGCGTCCGTGCTGCCTGTGTTCTTCGAGGGCCAGAACAGCGTGCTATTCCACGCGGTCAGCCGGGTGTCGCTGACGCTGCGCCTGTCGCTGCTGGTTTCGGAATTCCGCAACATGCCGGGATCGACGTTCAACGTGCACGTCGGCGAGGTAACGCCGTTCAGTGCGATTCCCAACCGCGCCAATCGCATGGAACTGACCCGCGAACTCTACCTCCTGGTGCGGCGTCTCGATCCGGCCGCCGCCGGCAAGTCCGATGAGGACCTGGAGCCGACGCCGCCCGACAAACGCCCGGCCTACCCCTGGGAATGATCGCGGCCGACGCTGTCCGGCGCGCCTTGCTCAGTTGGGAAGTCGCCGGGCCGCGGATGTCGCGATGGCGCGGCTCAGCCTTGCTCGACAGGCAGGCCGAGATCTGCACGGCCCCACTCCGCCCAGCTGCCGTCATAGACGCTTGTGTCGGGCCGACCGACCGCGGCGAGTGCCAGCGCCACGATTGCTGCCGTGACGCCGGAGCCGCAGGTGTTGGCAATCGGGGCGCCGATGTCGATCCCTGCTGCCGCCGCCGCCGACTTGATCTCGTCGGCCGACCTGAGCGTGCCGTCGCGATTGACTAGGCGCGAATAGGGCAGGTTCTTGGCCCCGGGCATGTGGCCCATCAGCAGCCCGGGTCTCGGTTCGGCTTCGTCGCCAAGAAATCGCGGTGCCGGGCGCGCATCGACGATCTGTGCTCCGCCGTGTTCGACATAGCTCTTGATGTCGTCGAGATCGGCGACGAGTGCCGCGTTCACCCGCGGCGTGAAGTGGAGCTGCGCCCGTGCGCGGGCCGGTCCGTCTTCGAGCGGCCGGCCCTCCGCCTTCCATTTCCGCAACCCGCCATTGAGTACGGCGACGTCTCGATGGCCCATGACGCGGAACGTCCACCAGCAGCGCGCGGCCGAATAGATGCCCATGGAATCGTAGACGACGAGCCGCACGCCATCGCCGATCCCCATCTCCTTCATGCGGCTGGCGAATTTGACCGTTGAGGGCAGCATGTGCGGCAGGTCGCTCTTTTCGTCGGAGAGTTCGTCGAGATCGAAGAATTGCGCACCCGGGATGTGCTCGGCCAGGAACTCCTTGCGGCCGGAGCGGTTCTGCGTCGGCAAATGCCAGGAGGCATCGAGAACGACGAGGTCGGGAACCGAGAGATGCTCGGCAAGCCAGTCAGTCTCGACAAGCACGTCGCGGCCGGTCGTTGTCACGATGAATGTCCTCCGGGGGCTGTCTTTTTCGGGCGTCTCGGTATCAAATGATCAGCTGGCCTCGGCAAATACCTTGGGCACGCTGCGTTGCGGCCCATCGAGCCAGGCCGGTGTCGGCAGCCCCTTTTCGCGCAGGAAGTCGGGGTTGAACAGTTTCGACTGATAGCGCGTACCGTAGTCGCAAAGAATGGTCACGATGGTCTTGCCGGGTCCAAGGTCCCTGGCAAGGCGAACGGCTCCTTCGACGTTCACCCCCGAGGATGGTCCCATGCACAGGCCTTCCTCGCTCAACAGCTGGAAAGTCCGCGCCACCGCGTCGGCGTCCTCGATCCGGTAGGCCTTGTCGACGACGACGCCTTCGATGTTCGCGGTGATGCGGCCCTGCCCGATGCCCTCGGTGATGGACGAACCCTCCGCCTTCAGTTCGCCGGTGGTGTAGTAGCTGTAGAGCGCCGCCCCGGGAGGATCCGCGATGCCGATGACGATGGCGGCGTTCTTGGACTTGAGGCCCATCGAGACGCCGCCGAGCGTCCCGCCCGAACCGACTGCGCAGATGAACGCATCGACCTTGCCTTCGGTATCCGCCCAGATCTCTTCCGCCGTCGTCTCGATATGCGCTTGCCGGTTGGCGACGTTGTCGAACTGGTTGGCCCAGATCGCCCCCGCAGGCTCAGTCTTGTTCATCGCTTCCGCGAGGCGGGCGGAGTATTTCACGTAGTTGTTCGGGTTGCGGTAGGGGACGGCGGGGACCTCGACAAGTTCCGCGCCAAGCAGCCGCAAAGTGTCCTTCTTTTCCTGGCTTTGCGTCTCGGGGATGACGATGACCGAGCGGTAGCCAAGGGCGTTGGCGATGACGGTCAAGCCGATGCCGGTATTTCCTGCAGTCCCTTCGACGATAGTGCCGCCGGGCTTGAGCCGGCCGCTTTTGACGGCGTCGTTAATGATAAAGAGTGCGGCGCGGTCCTTGACCGACTGCCCCGGGTTCATGAATTCGGCCTTGCCGAGAATCGTGCAGCCGGTCTCTTCCGAGGCGCACCTGAGCTTGATGAGCGGTGTCCGCCCGACGGCATCGACGACGCTGTTCTTGATTCGCACGAGTTGCCTCTCGATTGGGGGTGCCGGTTGGGGGCGCCGGTGTCGTGACCGGGCGAGTTGGAGACCGACAACCTAAAGGCTGGGGAGACGCCCTGCAATATCGGCGGGCCGCCGGATGGCGGGCACGCCGCCAATCACCTTATGTGGCCATTGAGTCACGGCTTGCATCCTGCTCGGCGGTCGCGTGTCCCGCTTCGGAACGCGGCTTAACCGGCCTTTAACCCAACCCCCTTACGTTCAGGATGCAAACCAAGGGTCTGCAGGTCTCCCGAATCGCGAGCGCCTGTCTGAGAGGGATTATAAGGCTATGACCAACGTATTGAAGTCCGGGCTCGCCTCGGCGGCTGTCGCACTCGCTGCAGCCCTTTTCACACCGGCAATGGCAGCCGACCTCGGCGGCTCCCTGAAGGACACCTACCAGCCGATGCCGCGTGTCCACGCTGGCGCCGGGCCGTGCTACATCCGCGCCGACGTCGGCGGTTCGGTGTCGCGCGATCCCGATATGAACTGGCCGGTCCACAATGAAGTCTTCGAGGCCGACTGGAACGGCAATGACATCGTCGACTATGACGAGGTCACGCACACTTTCGCCGGCAGCGAAGTCCAGGAAGTCTCCATGGACAACACCTGGCTGGCCGAAGTCGGCGCCGGTTGCGGCTCCGGTTCGCGCGGCCTGCGCGGCGAAGTCATGTTCGGTTTCCGCGGCGAACGCGATGTCTGGGGCGTCCCGCCGATTTATGATGGCACGTTGGTTGGCCAGCGGGTCGGCTATGCACCTCCGGATTTGGAAGACCCGATCCACACCTCGGTCAAGAGCTACACGCTGATGGTCAACGCCTACTACGACCTCGGCCAGTTCCGTGGTTTCGTCCCCTACGTTGGCGCCGGCGTGGGAGCGGCTTATCACATGGTCGACGACGTCTACTTCACCGAAAACCCCCACCTGACCAACAGCATCGAAGGCGACAAGAAGCTCTCGTTTGCCTGGTCGCTGATGGCCGGCGTCGCCTACCAGGTCTCGGACCGCGCCATCCTCGACTTCGGATACAAGTATATCGACATGGGCAGCGCCCATTCGGGCCGTGTCGACAGCGCCGGTTATCTTAACCCGCAGGTCGATATCGACGACATCGCCGCGCACGAGTTCAAGATCGGCCTGCGCTACCACTTCGGCTCTTCGTCGAACTGCTGCGAATACGCTTCCCTGAAGTAACCGGCCCCGCAGGGCCTGACGCCGACACCAGCACGGCCGGGATCGCACTTAGGCGATCCCGGCCGTTTGCGTTCTCAAGGCCTGACGCCGGCACCCCATTGATCTTGCCCCTGAAGCCCCGATATATGGGGCGCGCAACGCGCCGTCGCGTTTCTGAGCCCGATCTCCGTCGGCCATTGCCGGCAGGGCCCGATAAGATGGGTGCGCTGGAAGAAACATCGTGATAAGCACGCCGCTTCGGATACGAGGCAGACCGGATTACGGCCGGTTGCGGGCGTGGTGGAATTGGTAGACACGCCAGATTTAGGTTCTGGTGGCCTTGGCCGTGGGGGTTCAAGTCCCTCCGCCCGCACCATTTTTGCCGATCCGAACGCCCATTGCGCCGCCTGTCGCGCGCAGGCTGGCCAAGGCAGACCGAAAGATACACCGTTTCGCACGGACGCGAGCACGGAATGAAACGAACAGATAGAGTAGGTTGAGGCTTATGCAGATCAAGGAAGTGTCGTCGGAGGGCCTGAAGCGCGAACTCGAAGTGGTGGTGGCCACCGTCGAGTTGAACGAGCGGTTCAAGGACCGGCTGAACCAGATCAAGGACACCGTCCAGCTCAAAGGCTTTCGTAAGGGCAAGGTGCCCGTCGATCACCTGAAGAAGGTGTACGGAAAGTCGGTCATGCTGGAAATCCTCAACGATGCCGTCAAGGAGACCAGTGCGAAGGCGATTCAGGAGCGCGAGGAGCGCCCTGCATTCCAGCCCGATATCGCTTTGCCCGAGGATCCCGCCAAGATCGAGCGGATCTTGAGCGGCGAGGACGACCTGTCCTATTCGATGTCCTTCGAAGTGCTGCCGAAGATCGACCTCGTCGACTTTTCGACGCTGACCCTTGAGCGCCTGTCCGTCGACGTCGAGGACAAGGATCGCGATGACGCGATCGAGAAGCTTATCGACAACAACATCGGCTATGAAGCCGACGCTGAACGCGCCGCCGAAGACAAGGACCAGCTGACCATCGATTTCGTCGGCAAAATCGACGGCGAAGCCTTCGAAGGTGGATCGGCCGAGGGGATCGACATCGTGCTCGGCCAGGGTCACTTCATCCCCGGCTTCGAAGAGCAGCTGATCGGCGCCAAGGCCGGCGACGAGCGCCTTGTGGAAGTCGCCTTCCCGGAAGACTACGGCGCCGAACATCTGCGCGGCAAAGCTGCAAGCTTCGAAACCAAGGTTCAAGCTGTCGCCAAGCCGAAACGCCCCGAGCCTGACGATGAATTTGCCAAGTCGCTTGGGCTTGAAGGCATCGACAAGTTGAAGGAACTGATTGGTGGCCGCATCGCCGACGAATTCGGCCAGGCCGCCCGCACGAAGCTGAAGCGCGATCTTCTCGATGCGCTTGAAAAGACGCACGATTTCGAGCTGCCGGCGTCGCTCGTGGACCGCGAATTCGAAGGCCTTTGGGCACAGCTCACCAAGACCATGGAGCGCGAGGGCAAGACCTGGGAAGACGAAGGCCGGACCGAAGACGAGGCGAAGATCGAGTATCGCGCCATTGCCGAACGCCGGGTCCGCCTTGGCCTCGTCATCGGCGAGATCGGCGAAAAAAACAAGATCGAGGTCGGCGAGGACGAGTTGCGCAAGGCCCTCATCGAGCAGGTGCGCCAGTTCCCCGGCCAAGAAAAGGCCGTTTACGAATACTACCAGAAGAATCCGAGTGCCCTGGCCGAACTGCGCGCACCGATCTTCGAAGACAAGGTTATCGACTTCATCGTCGAACTGGCCAAGCCGACGGAGCGAAAGGTAACGAAGGAAGAATTGCAGAAGGCGCTGGAGGCACAGGCCGAAGGCGCATAGGCGTCAGGCGTCGCCAGTCGGATGTTGGAGCGAATTGCCCGGATCTGATGGCCGAATCTGATGTATGGGCAGTTGCCTGAGTGCCGCAAACCGTGAACCAGCCATCGCGCTGCGCCTGCTGCGTAACGATTGACGCCGCCGCCAACTGGATAGGCGGTCGCTGACCTGGAGAAATCTGACCGATGCACGAGCAAAATTTCGCCCCGACCGCATCCTTCTGGCCGATGGTCGTCGAGCAGACCAACCGCGGCGAGCGCGGCTACGATCTGCCCTCCCGCCTCCTCAAGGAGCGCATCATTTTCGTGACCGGTCCGATCGAGGACCACATGGCCGCGTCGATCTGCATGCAGCTTCTCTATTGCGAGGCCGAAAACCCCGACAAAGAGATCTCGATGTACATCAACTCGCCCGGCGGTGTGGTGACGGCCGGCATGGCGATCTACGACACCATGCAGTTCATCAAGCCGAAGATCGCGACGCTGTGCATCGGCCAGGCCGCCTCTATGGGCTCGCTGCTGCTGTGCGCCGGCGATAAGGGCATGCGCTACGCGCTGCCCAACGCCCGCATCATGGTCCACCAGCCTTCCGGTGGCTTTTCGGGACAGGCCTCCGACATCGAGCGCCACGCCGAAGACATCATCAAGATGAAACGGCGCCTGAACGAGGTCTACGTGACGCATACGAGTCAGGACTACGACACGATTGAACGGACGCTCGACCGTGACTACTTCATGACAGCAGAGCAGTCGAAGGAGTTCGGCCTCATCGACCGGGTGATCTACAAGCGGACCGATGCCGATATCGGCCCCGATTCGCTCAAGAAATCCGACAATTGATCCCCCTGCGCATGGGTTTCTCCGGATCAGAACCGGGATGGACCTTCCGTCCCGGTCTGCGGGTCCGTGGAAAGCCCGGCATCGCCCCTTTACAAAAGCCAGACCTGGTGGAAATTAGCGTTTCGCCATAGACACTTGGGGCGCACACTCGATCTTTCAGGAAATTAACCCGGGAAGGGAATTCCGGCCTGACAATTGACGCAAATCGGTTACACTAGGTCAAATGGGTAACACGTCTCTCTATAACCAAGCCGCAAATGATAGAGGTTTGGGGTCTACGCTTAATCCAATCTTGATCTGAAGTACCCTAGCGTGTTGAGATTGATCTAACCAGAAGAGCCGATGGGTGAATCTTCTCTGTGAATGCCGCAGGGTGCCGTCGGCAGAAGGAACCGTTTTCCGCACCGCAGAGAACTCCGACAACGGGTGAGACCACTAGATGGCGAACGAAAAAAACACTCTGTACTGCTCCTTCTGCGGAAAGAGCCAGCACGAGGTTCGCAAGCTGATTGCAGGGCCAACTGTGTTCATCTGCGATGAATGCGTCGAGCTGTGCATGGATATCATTCGTGAGGAAAACAAGAATACCCTCGTCAAGTCGCGCGATGGCGTGCCTACGCCCGATGAGATCTGCAAGGTCCTGGACGGCTACGTGATCGGCCAGATACACGCCAAGCGCGTTCTCTCGGTTGCCGTTCACAACCACTACAAGCGCCTCAACCACGCTTCGAAATCGAACGACGTCGAACTTGCCAAATCGAACATCCTGCTGGTTGGTCCGACCGGTTGCGGCAAGACGTTGCTGGCCCAGACCCTGGCGCGCATTCTCGACGTTCCCTTCACGATGGCCGACGCAACGACCCTGACCGAAGCCGGCTACGTCGGCGAGGACGTGGAAAACATCATTTTGAAGCTGTTGCAGAACGCCGACTACAACGTCGAGCGGGCACAGCGCGGTATCGTCTATATCGACGAGGTCGACAAGATTTCGCGCAAGTCCGACAACCCCTCGATTACCCGGGACGTGTCCGGCGAAGGCGTCCAGCAGGCTCTGCTCAAGATCATGGAAGGCACCGTTGCCTCGGTACCTCCGCAAGGCGGACGCAAGCATCCCCAGCAGGAATTCCTGCAGGTCGATACGACCAATATCCTGTTCATCTGCGGCGGTGCTTTTGCCGGCCTCGACAAGCTGATCTCCAGCCGGGGCAGAGGCAGCTCGATCGGCTTCGGCGCCAACGTGCGCGGTCCCGAAGAGCGCCGCGTCGGCGAAGTGCTGCGCGAGGTCGAGCCGGAAGATCTGTTGAAATTCGGCCTCATCCCCGAGTTCATCGGCCGCCTGCCGGTTATCGCGACGCTTGAAGATCTCGACGAAGTCGCGCTGGTGCGCATCCTGTCGGAACCCAAGAACGCGCTCGTCAAGCAGTACCAGCGCCTGTTCGAGATGGAAGACGTGAAGTTGACGATCACCAGCGATGCGCTCCGTGCCATCGCTCGCAAGGCCATTGACCGCAAGACCGGTGCCCGCGGCCTGCGGTCCATCATGGAAGGCATTCTGCTCGACACGATGTTCGATCTCCCCAGCCTCAAAGGTGTGGAAGAAGTGGTCATCGGACCGGAAGTCGTCGAAGGCGGCGCCCGTCCATTGCGCATCTACACCGAACGCGAAGAGACCGGAACGACTGCCTCCTGAGCCCGTGGGGCGGCATCTTCATCGGATTGCCTCTACCGCGGCCTCCTGCCGTTGGCGCCCACCGTTGATGTTGCCGAAACGCACCCCATCTAAAGGGGCTGCACTTGTTGCTTTGCGTTTCGCCTCACTTGAAGCGTACAAATAGGCAAGGCGTTCCCGGTTGGATGCTGTGCAGACATCCAGTCGGCGCCATGTACTCGTACGTTCAAGCGCGTATCCTGCAATGTGACAGCGCCAATGCGATCTGATCGGGACGTGCCGGGACCGCCTCTTCGAGGGGTTGCCGCCGCGGTCACAGCCAGCGATCAGGTCGTGAAACCCGGGCACGGCTGCAAATGCGCCGGCCCAACGAAGGATGGGTGACTATGAGCACGAAGCTTGAGAAGAAGGACGAAACGGGCGGTCCGGAGCTGTATCCAGTCCTGCCGCTGCGCGATATCGTCGTCTTCCCCTACATGATCGTTCCCCTCTTTGTCGGCCGCGAGAAATCGATCAACGCGCTCGAAGAGGTGATGCGGACCGACAAGCAGATCCTGCTGGCGGCGCAGAAGAATGCCGGCGACGATGATCCCGATGAAGATGCCATTTACACCGTCGGCACGCTTGCCTCGGTGCTGCAGCTCCTGAAGCTGCCCGACGGCACCGTGAAGGTCCTGGTCGAAGGCACCGCGCGCGCCCGCATCGCGTCGTTCTCCGAGAACGCGGAGTATTACGAAGCCCACGTTGAACGCATCGAGGAGGAAGTCGGAGCCGAAGACGAGATCGAGGCGCTGGCCCGCTCGGCTGTGTCGCAGTTCGAGCAGTACGTGAAGCTCAACAAGAAGATTTCGCCCGAGGTCCTGGGAACGATTTCGCAGATCGAGGACTACTCCAAGCTCGCCGACACCATCGCCTCGCACTTGGCGATCAAGATCGCCGACAAGCAGGAGGTGCTCGAGGTCATGACGATCTCGGACCGGCTTGAGCGCGTCTATACCCTGATGGAAAGCGAAATCTCCGTCCTGCAGGTCGAGAAGAAGATCCGCTCGCGCGTCAAGCGCCAGATGGAGAAGACCCAGCGCGAGTACTACCTGAATGAGCAGATGAAGGCCATCCAGAAGGAACTCGGTGATACTGACGAGCGCGACGATATTGTCGAATTCGAGGAAAAGATCGAGTCGACCAAACTGTCGAAGGAAGCCCGCGACAAGGCCCTTGCCGAATTGAAGAAGCTCAAGCAGATGAGCCCGATGTCGGCCGAGGCGACGGTGGTACGCAACTACCTCGACTGGATTCTGTCGATCCCCTGGGGTGTCAAAGGCAAGGTCAAGAAGGACCTCGCCGAGGCCGAGAAAATTCTCGACGACGAGCACTACGGCCTCGAGAAGGTCAAGGAGCGCATCCTCGAGTATCTCGCCGTGCAGAACCGTACCAACAAGCTCAAGGGCCCGATCCTCTGCCTTGTCGGCCCTCCGGGTGTCGGCAAGACCTCGCTTGGCAAGTCGATCGCCAATGCCACCGGACGCGAGTTCGTGCGCATGAGCCTCGGCGGCGTGCGTGACGAAGCCGAGATCCGCGGCCACCGCCGCACCTACATCGGCTCGATGCCCGGCAAGGTCATCCAGTCGATGCGCAAGGGCAAGAAGAACAACCCGCTGTTCCTTCTCGACGAGATCGACAAGATGGGGTCCGACTTCCGTGGCGATCCAGCCGCGGCTCTCCTTGAGGTGCTCGATCCAGAGCAGAACGCAACGTTCAACGACCATTACCTCGAAGTCGACTACGACCTCTCGAACGTGATGTTCGTGACGACGGCGAACTCGCTCAATATTCCGCCGGCCCTGCTCGACCGCATGGAGCTGATCCGCATCGCCGGATACACCGAGGACGAGAAGCTCCAGATCGCCAAGCGCCACCTGATTCCCGTGCAGCGTCAGTCGCACGGGCTCGAGGATAGCGAATGGCAGATCGAGGACGGTGCGATCACGGAACTGATCCGCCGCTATACGCGCGAAGCCGGTGTCCGTTCGCTCGAGCGCGAACTGGCCAAGCTTGCCCGAAAGGCGGTCAAGGAGATCCTGACTTCTTCGAAGACATCGATCACGGTGACGAAGGACAACGTCGGCGACTATCTCGGTGTCTGGAAGTACCGCTATGGCGAGGTCGAAGACGAAGACCAGATCGGCATCGTCACGGGGCTTGCCTGGACCGAAGTCGGCGGCGAACTCCTGACCATCGAAGGCATCAAGATGCCGGGTAAGGGGCGCATGTCGGTCACCGGCAACCTGCGCGACGTGATGAAGGAGTCGATCCAGGCTGCCAACGCCTACGTGCGTTCGCGCTCGGTTGATTTCGGAATCAAGCCGACTTTGATCGAAAAGACCGACATCCACGTCCACGTTCCCGAAGGCGCAACGCCCAAGGACGGCCCGTCGGCTGGTGTCGCGATGGTCACGGCAATCGTCTCGGTTCTGACCCAGATCCCGGTCCGCAAGGATGTCGCCATGACCGGCGAGATCACGCTGCGCGGTCGCGTTCTTCCGATCGGCGGCCTCAAGGAGAAGCTTCTTGCTGCCTTGCGCGGCGGCATGAAGACGGTGCTGATCCCCGACGACAACGTGAAGGATCTGGCCGAGATCTCCGATGAGGTCAAAGAGAAGCTGGAGATCATTCCGGTGGCCCGTGTCGACGCGGTTCTGAAGAACGCGCTCGTCCGCATGCCGGAGCGCATCGAATGGGATGAAGCTGCGGAGGCCACTGCTGCCACGGCGACCGCAACCCCCGCCGATCCAGCAGACGACGACCGGCCGCTGGCCCACTGATAAGCCAGGATTCGACGCCCTTGCAGGGGGCCGAAAGCCAACGATCGGACCCATCAGGCCCCCGCGACAAACTCGCAGGGGCCTGTTTTTTGGGCAATGCAGCCCTCTGTCCCCCGATTCTCCAGTGTTTTCGGGCCTTATCGCGGATTTTCCCCCTTGACGCCCCCAACTTCTGGGGTTTCAGTCGGGGCGCCAACGACAGCAAAGGCCCCACCCACTTGAAACGCCCGTGTCACGGGCGTGAGATCGGGTAGGCAAGGTCAAAGGACAGGACAAAGATGAGCAAAAAAGATCTGGTCGATGCCATCGCCAAAGAGTGCGACATGACGAAGGAAAAGGCGAACACGGCGGTCGACGCAATGCTCGCCCACATCAAGTCGACCATGAAGAAGGGCGAAGAAGTCCGTCTTCCGGATTTCGGAACCTTCAAGGTCACCAAGCGCGCCGCTCGCGAAGGCCGTAACCCGCTGACCGGCGAAACCATCAAGATCAAGGCGGCCAAGGTTGCCAAGTTCACGCCCGCCAAGGGCTTGAAAGAACTGCTGAACTGAAGTCTGCCAGCGCCATCTCCGGAAACGGGGATGGCGCGACGCCCTTTTGCCTGAGCGCGAAAGCTGGCGGAGACGGAGGACTGCGAAATTCGCGGTCGTGCGTAGGCAGCAAGAGTGAGTCTGCTTCGTATCGCTTTGGTTGCCCAATCATCAAATCAACGATCAACGGACCAAGACCATGGCCAAAGACGAAAAGACATCTGCAGCGGTCGCTTCGATCGCCAGCAAGGCAATGAAAGACCCCTCTTCGGTGTCGCCCGCAGAGATCAAGAAGCTTGCGGCTTCGGCGCTGACGCAGGTCGCCGACAAGCCGAAAGCCGCAGCCAAGGCGCCTGCCAAGAAGGCGACCGCCAAGCCCGCTGCCAAGAAAGCCCCAGCCAAGAAGGCCAAGAAAGCCTGAGCCGGCGACAGCCTTATTTGCCGCGCGATCGGCGATCACTGCGAGAAGAACGAGAGGGGCCGCGCGCCCCTCTATTTTATTTCTGCGGTCGAGTGCCGCTTGCCGGAGCTTTCCGCCAAGCCGCAAGTTTGCTTCTCATGCTTGCCTCCAGCCCCGCACGCGACTAGAAGAACTTTCCCAGATCGGGCGGTTAGCTCAGTGGTAGAGCGCCTCGTTTACACCGAGGATGTCGGGAGTTCGACCCTCTCACCGCCCACCATGATTTCACTCACGGGCCGTACCGGGCACCCAAGGGTGCCCTGGCCCTCCGCTTGGGCGGCGGTTGCGCCGGGTCGCCTTGCTCCCGGACAATCCGAAACCAGCAGACTTCCCGACACCAGGGCTGCGACCGCAGCCCCGGCCGAACAGGCCGCCCCGCAGCATATTCTCAATTCCCGATTTCCCCACTCCCCAGTTCGCCGCCCTGTTCCCTGTGGCACTTCTCCCACGCAACGAATCGGTTCAGGCTGCGTTCAAGTAGTTTCCACCAGAAATGAACAACCAGTGGAAAAGGCGTGATTGCCACTCCGGCGCGCCAGCGCGTTTCGCGCAGTATGCGGGCCACGGCGGAGGTAACTGCGGAGTAGATCAGCATGACGGACGTGAATGAAATCTCGACGGACACGAGCGAACTGATCGCAGCGGCAGGGGCTACCGACGCTCCAGCACTCGATGGCAGCGTCGATACGCTTGTCGCCAACCTGCGCGCCGCCAAGGAACAGCTGGCCGCGCTGCTGGCGGGGACCGATCAAACCTCGTCGCAACCCGTCTGCGAAGCCCCCGATTCGGATCGTTCGGCAGCCTGATACGGCTTCATCTATCTCCTTGACTTGCCCTCCGATACCACGTAGATCGGACGGCCTGAACAGCGCGCCGCCTGCGGCGCGCGTGTCGATTGCGGGCGTAGCTCAGTTGGTTAGAGCGCCGGCCTGTCACGCCGGAGGCCGCGGGTTCAAGTCCCGTCGCTCGCGCCAGTCCATAAAGACTGGCCGTGACCTGCAATTCCCTTCAAGAATAAGCCCGGCCTTCGACGCTTGCCGCCCCTGAAGGGAGCGACATGCTGGACGGTTTACGTAAGCCCAATTGCGTGTTCTTTTCGAACCCTGTAGAGCCTGGGGAAGATCGCGGCGCCGCCGCGCAACCGTGCACGTGTGGCGGACCTGGGAGTGCGAGCCGGAGCGACAGCCGAAATGAACCAATTGCTTCTCGACTATTTGCCGATTGTGGTCTTTCTCGGGGTCGCCCTGGTCATCGCCGGCGCTCTCGTCATCGCGCCTTTTCTGATCGCGATCCGCAATCCAGATCCGGAGAAGGTCT
Source organism: Alphaproteobacteria bacterium (assembly GCA_018819265.1). Lineage (GTDB taxonomy): Bacteria > Pseudomonadota > Alphaproteobacteria > Rhizobiales > Hyphomicrobiaceae > Filomicrobium. The sequence goes on along the minus strand of JAHJQI010000046.1, from coordinate 21,161 downwards.
CCGCCTACGAGTGCGGTTTTGCAGCCTTCGACGACGCCCGAATGAAGTTCGACGTGCGCTTCTATCTCGTCTGCCTGCTGTTCATCATCTTCGACCTCGAAATTGCATTTCTCTTTCCCTGGGCCGCGGCCTTCCGCGACATCGGCCTGTTCGGTTTCTGGTCGATGATGGTGTTCCTCGTGGTGCTGACCATCGGCTTCATCTATGAATGGAGAAAGGGTGCTCTCGAATGGGATTGATCCTGCCGCCTCAAGTGCAGTTCGATAAGGTTCGCGAAGGCGCGGGCGGCGGCGACGTGCGCCCTGATCCCTACTTCACCGAGATCAACAATGAACTGGCCGACAAGGGCTTCCTTGTCACCACGACCGACGACCTCATCAACTGGGCGCGAACCGGTTCCTTGATGTGGATGACGTTCGGCCTCGCCTGTTGCGCCGTCGAGATGATGCAGGCCTCGATGCCGCGCTACGACCTCGAGCGCTTCGGCTTTGCCCCTCGCGCCTCCCCGCGCCAGTCCGACGTCATGATCGTGGCCGGCACGCTGACCAACAAGATGGCGCCCGCATTGCGCAAGGTCTACGACCAGATGCCGGAACCGCGCTACGTCATCTCCATGGGATCGTGCGCCAACGGCGGCGGCTACTACCACTATTCCTATTCGGTGGTGCGCGGCTGCGACCGCATCGTGCCGGTCGATATCTACGTGCCCGGCTGCCCGCCGACCGCCGAGGCGCTGCTCTACGGCGTGCTGCTGCTGCAACGCAAGATCCGCCGTACCGGTACCATCGCCCGCTGACCCCGGGTCTGCAAAGAGAATATTTGGCGAGGAGCTAAAGCCGCAATGGCGCAGCAAACCATTGACGACACGCTGGTGGATCTGGCTGAAACCCACCTTCCAAACAAGATGGCGACGGCTTTTTTGGGGGCCAGCATCCGCCACGGCGAACTGACCATCAATGTCGCCCGCGAGCACATCGCCCAGGTGCTGAAGTTTCTGCGCGACGACAGCCGCTGCCGCTGCGAAGTGCTGATCGATATCTGCGGCGTCGACTGGCCGGCCCGCGAGAACCGGTTTGATGTCGTTTATCACTTACTGAGCCCGCGCAATAACTTGCGCATCCGCGTCAAGCTGCAGACCAACGAGACAGCGCCGGTACCGAGCGCGATCGACGTATTCCCGGCCGCCAACTGGTTCGAGCGCGAAGCTTACGACATGTACGGCATACTGTTCTCCGGCCACCCGGATCTGCGCCGGCTGCTGACCGACTACGGCTTTCAGGGCTATCCCCTGCGCAAGGATTTCCCGCTGACGGGCTATGTCGAGGTCCGCTACGACGATGAGAAGAAGCGGGTGGTCTACGAACCGGTCAGCCTCACCCAGGAATTCCGCTCTTTCGATTTCGAAAGCCCATGGGAGGGAGCCGACTATCAACTTCCCGGCGATGAGAAGGCGAGCGGCGGAGCGGGTAAAGGTTGAAGATGAAGCCAACACTGCAGCCAGGAATGCGCGCCGAATTCAAGTTCACCGTGCCGGCGACGAAAACGGTGCCCGCGCTCTATCCCGAAGCGCCCGAGTTCCAGGACATGCCGGCGGTGTTCGCGACAGGGTTTCACGTCGGCCTGATGGAGTGGGCGGCCCTCAAGGTGCTGGCCCCGCACATGGACGAAGGCGAAGGTTCGCTTGGTATCCACGTCGACGTCTCGCATTCGGCGGCAACGCTACCGGGACAGACCATTACGGTCAGTGCCGAATGCACGAAGGTCGAGGGTCGTCGGATCACGTTCAGCGTCAAGGCGCACGACGGTATCGACACGATAGGCGAAGGCACCCACCAGCGCATGGTGGTGCCGTGGGACAGGTTCAAGGCGCGTGTCAATCAGAAGGCCGCAGCGGCGGGAGTTGCGGGACTCGACTGAGGAAGTGAGTAGTGAGTAGTGAGTAGTGAGTGGTGGCAGTGAGTAGTGCAACGTGGACAATGCGATCAAGTCGTACCGAGACCTGTTTGTATGGCAGAAGGCCATGGACCTTGCGGTATCTTGCTATCGCTTGACTTCCGAGTTTCCAAAGGAGGAATGCTACGGACTAACGGCCCAAATTCGACGCGCAGCCGCATCCATTGCCGCCAACATTGCTGAGGGACAGGGGCGCGAGCAGACAAAAGTCTTTATCCAGTTCCTAAGAGTGGCTCAGGGTTCGCTGAAGGAAGTGGAAACTCATTTGTTACTCAGTACGCGCGTGGAAATCGTGAGCACCCAAAAATCGAAACCTCTACTAAATGACTGCGATGAACTTGGCCGCATGATCAGAGCGCTGATCCGAACGTTGGAGGCACGCTGACCGTGCGGTAACCATTCTACTCACTACTCACTACTCACTACTCACTACTCACTTTCCACAACCACCGTTCGCAAACGAAATGCACGCCCCAAAAAGCACGACGCGAGGCATAGATGGCCGAAACAGATATCCGCCAGTTCAACATCAACTTCGGGCCGCAGCACATGGTAGCCCATGGCGTGCTGCGCCTCGTGCTCGAACTTGACGGCGAGGTTGTCGAGCGGGTCGACCCGCACGTCGGCCTTCTGCATCGCGGCACCGAGAAGCTGATCGAGCACAAGACCTACCTGCAGGCGATCGGCTATTTCGACCGCCTCGATTATGTCGCGCCAATGAACCAGGAGCACGCCTTCTGCATGGCCGCCGAAAAGCTGCTCGGCCTCGAGATTCCTGCGCGCGGTTCCTATATCCGCGTTCTATATTCCGAGATCGGCCGCATCCTCTCTCACCTGCTCAATGTCACGACGCAGGCCATGGACGTCGGCGCACTGACCCCGCCGCTTTGGGGATTTGAAGAACGTGAAAAACTGATGGTGTTCTATGAGCGTGCTTCGGGTTCGCGCATGCACGCGAAGTATTTCCGCATCGGCGGCGTTCACCAGGATCTGCCGCCCGAATTGATCGACGACATCTACGACTGGTGCGATCCGTTCCTGAAAGTCTGCGACGATATCGAGGGGCTTTTGACCAACAACCGCATCTTCAAGCAGCGCAACGTCGACATCGGCGTTGTCTCGCTGAAGGAAGCCTTCGACCTCGGTTTTTCCGGCGTCATGGTGCGCGGCTCGGGCGCGGCCTGGGATTTGCGGAAGTCTCAGCCCTACGAACGCTACCATGAGTTCGACTTCGATATTCCGATCGGCAAGAACGGCGACTGCTACGACCGCTATTTGATCCGCATGGAAGAGATGCGCCAGTCGGTCCGCATCATGAAGGCGGCCTGCGAAAAGCTGCGCTCGGTCAGCGGCGCCGGTCCCTTCTCGACCGAGGACAAGAAGGTCGTGCCGCCCAAGCGCGGCGAAATGAAACGCTCGATGGAAGCGCTCATCCATCACTTCAAGCTCTACACCGAGGGCGTTCATGTCCCCGAGGGCGAGGTTTACGCCTGCGTCGAAGCCCCCAAGGGCGAGTTCGGCGTCTATCTCGTCTCCGACGGTTCGAACAAACCTTACCGCTGCAAGATCCGCGCGCCCGGCTTCCCGCATCTGGCCGCCATGGACTACATGAACCGCGGCCACATGCTGGCCGACGTCTCCGCCATCCTCGGGTCCCTCGACATCGTGTTCGGTGAGATTGACAGGTAGGCGATCAACGCAAGTGGCGGCGATGAACGGAAGTGGCCCGGTGCTCTGAATGCACCGGGCTTTTTTTGAATTGGCCTCCAGTTTGAGAAACACGATTCCGTTCAGGCTACGTTCAAGGCAGTCCCGCCATTCTCAAGAACAAGCTGCTGGGGCGCCGATCACCCTCCCCGCGAAAGACCATCGGGTCGGGAACCGGACTACCGATTTCCCCGCTTCTTTTTTGGAGACTGCAAAATGTTGAAACTGATACTGGCTGCCGCGACCGCCGGCGTTCTGCTAGCTGCCTCTTACCTTCCGGCCGCCGCCCATGACGACGGCACGATCGATGCCCGCCAGGAACGCCGGTAGTGCCCCAGGTCGTGGTGTAGGAGCGATCATGGTCCGAGTACTGTGGCTCGGGTGTCAGGCGGCCGGGATGGCGTTTGACCTGACCTGTGGATCATCGCAGATGGCGGCGAGCGTTTCCAGGCTCATGTAGCGCCGGCTGACCGCCCACTCATCGTTCTGCTCGAGCAGGATGGCGCCGACGAGACGCACAATCGCGGGCTCGTTGGGGAAGATCGAGACGACGTTGGTGCGCCGCTTGATCTCGCGATTGAGCCGCTCGATCGGATTGGTCGAGTGGATTTGGCTCCAGTGGCTTTTCGGGAAGGCCATGTAGGCCAAGACCTCGTTCTCGGCGCTGTCCATCAGCTCGGAGAGCTTGCGGAACTTGCCCCGCAGGCGGTCGGCCACGGCCCGCCATTCGGCGCGCGCGGCTTCTTCGGTCTCCTGCACGAAGGCGGTGCGGATGGCGGCAGCGACCATGGCACGGCTCTTTACGCCGGCGTGCGCCATGGCGTTGCGCATGAAGTGAACGCGGCAGCGCTGCCAGCCGGCATGGAACACTTTTCTGGTCGCCGCCTTGATGCCTTCGTGCGCGTCCGAGACAATGAGCTTGACGCCGCGAAGCCCACGCGCCGTCAGCGAGCGCAGGAACTGGGTCCAGAACGGCTCGGCCTCCGACGGCCCGTTGCTCATGCCGAGCACCTCGCGGCGGCCGTCCGTGTTGACGCCGACAGCCACTATCGTGGCCACCGAGATGATCCTCCCGCCCTCACGGGTTTTCACGTAGGTAGCGTCGATCCACACGTAAGGCCAACGGCCCTCGATCGGGCGGTTGAGAAACTCTTGCACACGGCCGTCGATCTCCTCGCACAGCCGTGACACCTGGCTTTTCGAGATGCCGGTCATGCCCATGGCCTTGACGAGGTCGTCGACCGAGCGCGTCGAGACGCCGTGCACGTAGGCTTCCTGGATGACTGCGATCAGTGCCTTGTCGGCGGCGCGGCGCGCTTCCAGAAATGACGGAAAATATGAGCCCTTGCGCAACTTCGGGATCGCCACTGGCACGGTGCCGACGCCGGTGTGCCACTCGCGTGTGCGATAACCGTTGCGCTGGTTCGTTCGCTCGGTGGAACGCTCGCCGTGGCCGGCGCCGGTCAAGCTCTCGACCTCGGCCTCCATCATGCGCGAGGCCACGAACGCAATCATCTCCCTGAGGAGATCTTGATCTGAGCCCTTTTCAAGCAGCTCCTTCATTGCCACTCTGTCGATGGTCATGGGATTCGGTTCCTGTCTGTTCGAGTGTGGAAACCCGAACCAACAGCTGAGTCGGCCCATGACCTCGATGTCCCCGATGCCGCTGTGGACGACCTGGGGAAAAGCGATTTACGCGGCGTTGCCCTGCGCTCGCCCTACGGGCTCCCTCCGCGCAACGCCGCCGCCCCGCCTCCTACACCACCTCCCGGGACGCGCCCGGGGGACCCAAGCAAACTGCGGTGTCCGGGCGTCACGATACGAGCAAAGCGCTCGTAAATATCTGGTCGCTTAGGTTCCCGCCTGCGCGGGAATGACGAACGATGAGTTAGCGCCATCAGGGATCTCATCGCCCGGACTGGGGCTTTTTGGCTGGGGGGCGGACGCCGCGCCCATCATGCGGATCGTAGGTAGCCGGCCCAACACGACTTTAGGAAGTGTTGGCCCAGCAAAGCTCCTAACTTCCCCAGAGCGTGATGGCGGCGGGGCCGAGGATGACGACGAAGAGGACCGGCAGGAAGAACAGGATCATCGGGACGGTCAGTTTCGGCGGCAGGGCGGCGGCCTTCTTTTCGGCTTCCGACATGCGGATGTCGCGGTTCTCCTTGGCCATGACACGCAGGGCCTGCGAGACCGGCGTACCGTAGCGTTCGGCCTGAATCAGGGCGGTCGCCACCGCCTTGACGCCGGGGATGCCGGTGCGCTTGCCGAGGTTTTCGAAGGCGAGCCGGCGTTCCTGCAGGTAGGACAGTTCGGCGGTCGTCAGCGACAGCTCTTCGGCCAGTTCCAGCGAGGTCGCCATGACTTCCTTGGACACCTTGCCGAAGGCGGCTTCGACCGACATGCCGGACTGCACGCAGATCAGCAGCATGTCGAGGGAATCGGGGAACGCCTGCTTGATCGCCTGCTGGCGTTTCTGCACCATGTTGTGGATGAAGACGTTGGGCAGGTAGTAACCGATGAAGCCGGCGATCAGCGCGAAGAATACCTTCACGATCGGCGGATAGGCGAGCTTGGCCATCACGAACATGTAGAACAGCGCGCCGAGGAAGACGATGATCGGCATGGCGATGCGGAAGAACATGTAGGTGACGAGCGGCGCCTGGCCGCGCAGGCCGGCCATCTTCAGTTTCGTTCGCACCTCTTCGGAATCGAAGTGCTTGCGCAGGTTCAGCTGATCGACGATCTGCTGCATGTAGCCCTTGGGAGCCTGCCGCAGACTGGCGCCGGGACGCTCGGTGGCAAGTTCGGCCATGCGCTGCGCACGCATCTTGTCGCGCTCGGTCGCCATGACCTTCATGCGCTGACTCATGCGGTCGGTGGACATGATCGGAATCGCGATCGTCAGCACCGTCGCGAAGGCCGAGACGGCCGCCAGCAGCGTGATGATGAACTGCGGCCGCATGATCGTGTCGATGAATTCCATCATGGCGTTTTCGAGTCCTTGGTCGTGTCTGGCTTGGTCGCCTCTGGCTTCTTCGTATCGGGTGCCGGCGGCAACGCGCCACCTGCGCAGTTCAGGTCAGTACTTGAAGTTGATCATCTTCTGCATCACGAGCACGCCGCAACCCATCCAGAAGAGGCCGAGGGCGATCATGAAGTGGCCCATCTTGGTGGTCAGCAGCGGCATGATGTAGTCAGGCGAGGACAGGTAGACCATGCCCATGACGCCCGGTGGCAGCGAGGCAAGAACGGCCGCCGAGGCGGTCGCTTCCGCCGACAGCGCCTTCACCTTCATGGCCATGCGAATGCGCGAGCGGAGAACTTCGGAGAGGTTGCCGAGGGCTTCGGACAGGTTGCCGCCGGCCTGGGCCTGGATGCCGATGACGATGGTCAGGAAGCGGACTTCAGGCAGCGGCATGCGCTGGGCGAGGCGTTCCAGCGCCTCGCCGAGCGGGATGCCAATGCGCTGCTGATCGACAACCTCGCGGAACTCCGAGCAGATCGGCTCGGGACTTTCGCGGGCGACGATCTGCAGACACTCGTTGAGCGGCAGACCAGACTTGACGCCACGCACGACGACGTCGAGAGAGTTTGCCATCTCAGCCAGGAATTTCTGTTGGCGCCACTTGGTCATCTTGCCGAGGATCCAGCGCGGCAGGCCGAACATGCCTACGAATCCGGCAACCATCGCAGCGACCTGAATGAGCAGCGAACTTTCAAACGACATGACGACGGCAACCGCGCAAATCACTCCGCTGATCGCGCTCGAAATCCAGAAGGCCTGCGGTGTCATCTGGAGGCCGGCGCGTTGCAGGCGGAGACGAAGGGTGATCTTCTCCTTCTGCTTCTGGCGGTCTTCCAAATCCTTGAGTTTGTCGGAAACCTGCTTACGACGGTTCGCTGCGGCATCGGCCGCGGAGCGTGAGGCAACCTTGACCTGGCGGGTTTCGGTGACGCTGGCCATGCGCTTTTCAGCCGACTTGTCGGCGCCGAACATCGGATAGATAAGTGCGAAGATCAATGCCGCGACGGCAACGCCGCCGAAGACCGGGAACAGGAGATCTGCGTCAACCATTGGAGTCACCTACCGGGTTGCCATGCTCGTCATAGACTTCGGAAGCCGCAAGCGCCTCCGCGAGGCGGTCAGTCTCACCGTAGTAGGAGGCCCGCTCCCAGAAGGCCGGGCGCGAAATACCCGTGGAGCGGTGACGGCCGATCAGCTTGCCGTTGGCGTCCTCGCCGGTGATTTCGTAGACGATGAGGTTCTGCAGCGTCACGACCTCGCCTTCCATGCCCATCACCTCGGTGATGTGCGTGATCTTACGAGTGCCGTCGCGCAGACGCGATGCCTGCACGATGATGTCAACCGATCCGACGATCATTTCGCGGATCGTCGTCACGGGAAGAGCGAAGCCGCCCATCATGATCATCGACTCAAGACGCGAGATGGCTTCACGCGGCGAGTTGGAGTGGAGCGTGCCCATCGAACCGTCGTGGCCCGTGTTCATCGCCTGCAGAAGGTCAAAGGCCTCGGGGCCGCGGACTTCGCCGACGATGATGCGTTCCGGCCGCATACGCAGGCAGTTCTTGACGAGCGCGCGCATGGTGATCTCGCCCTCGCCTTCGAGGTTGGGCGGGCGCGTTTCGAGACGGACGACGTGGGGCTGCTGAAGCTGAAGCTCGGCGGAGTCTTCGCAGGTGATGATGCGTTCGTCGAGGTCGATCGAGCCGGTGAGGCAGTTGAGAAGGGTCGTCTTGCCCGAACCCGTACCCCCCGAGATCAGAATGTTGCAACGTACCCGGCCGATGATCTCAAGGATCGTCTTGGCTTCGGGCGTGATCGACCCGAACTTGACGAGCTGCTCGAGTTTCAGCTTGTCCTTCTTGAACTTACGAATGGTGAGGGCCGGGCCGTCGATGGCGAGCGGCGGGGCGATGACGTTGACGCGGGAACCGTCGGGGAGACGGGCGTCGCATATCGGGCTCGATTCGTCGACGCGGCGGCCGACCTGGCTGACGATGCGCTGGCAGATGTTCATCAGCTGCGTGTTGTCGGCGAAACGGACGCCGGTCTTCTGCACCTTGCCGTTGACTTCGATGAAGGTCGTCGCGGCACCGTTGACCATGATGTCGGCGATGTCGTCGCGGGCCAACAGCGGTTCGAGCGGGCCATAGCCGAGGACGTCGTTGCAGATGTCCTCAAGCAGTTCTGCCTGCTCGGCGATCGACATGACGACGTTCTTGAGCTGGATGATCTCGCTGACGATGTCGCGGATCTCTTCACGCGCCGCAACGGAGTCGGGCTTGGAGAGCTGCGTCAGGTCGATGGTGTCGATCAGAGCGTTGAAGACCGTCGTCTTGACGTCGTAATACTCTTCGGAATGCGAGCGCTGCTTTTCGGGCTCGGGTGCCGGTTTGGGCGGTGCCGACGGTGTTTTTGCAGTGGTAGTGGGCTTGGCTGCGCTCTGCTTCGCCGCCGGAGATGAACTCCCGGCGCCGGCTTTCGGGGCGGTGACCGGCTTCGGCGCCGGGCTCGCTACGCTCGAAGGATCGTTCGTGCGTTTGCCGAACATTGCTTTCTCACTCCTAGAAGTCTTTCCAAACGGATCGTCTCTATTATGAGACCAAGTCCCTAAAGCTTTGTTTCCATACGCTTCTTATCGAGACTCGAAAGCCCGCCCGTTCGCTTGTCAGTTAAAGCGACCGCAGGCGGGCCCCGATGCTGGCGCATAGCGCGGGGTTCGCGACCGTTGCCGGGCGCGACGTCAGCATCATGCACGCTTGAGTTTCAGTTTCTCAAGGAATCCGAGTGCCGACTTCTTCTCCGGACGGACTTCCTGGCGGTGCGCGATGGTCATCGCTATGTCGCGCAGGATGGGGGCGGCCTTGGCCTTCGGATTGAGCTCTTCGATCATCTGGCCGTTGTTGGAAGCTTGGCCGAACGTCTCTGCATCGAATTCGATCTCGGCCAGGACCTTGATGTCGAGCGCCTGCTCGAAATCCTTAGCCGTGATCTCGGGCCGCTTGGGCATCTTGGTCATGTTGAGAACGAGATGAGGCAGCCTGTCGTTTTTGCGCGACTGCTTCAGGAGATCGATAATGTTCTTGGCGTTCCTGAGATTGGCGAGATCGGGCACGGCGGTGATGATCACTTCGTCGGCCTGCAGCAGAAGCCGCTTCGACCAGGCCGTCCACAAGTGCGGCAGATCGAGCGCCACGTAGGGGACGTTCTGGCGGACGACGTCGATAACCGTTTCGCAGGCATCGACCTGAAGATCGTAGTCGCGCTCCAGTAGTACGGGAGCGGCAAAGATCGACAGATGCTCGGAGCACTTGGTCAGCAGGCGGTCGAGCAGAACCTCATCCAGGCGCTCGGGGCTGGAGAGCGCTTCGGCGATGCCCTGCACGGGGTCCTGGTTGAAGTCGAGACCGGTGGTGCCGAATGCCAGATCGAGGTCGGCGATGACGAGATCCGACGACAGTGCTTCGGTCAGAACCCAGGAGGCATTGTGGCAGATCGTCGACGAACCGACGCCGCCCTTGGCGCCGATGAAGGCATAGACGTTGCCGACGGGATCGGCGGTCGGATCGTTGTAGAGGTTCGAAATGCTCTCCATCAGATCGAGCGGGGCGATCGGCGCGATGAGATATTCGCTGACGCCGCGCTTCAACAGCTCGCGATACAGAATCACCTCGTTGACGTGACCGATGACGATCACCTTGGTGCCGGAGTCGCAGGACTCGGCGAGTGCGTCGAGTTCGGCGAGCAGCTGATCGCGGCCGGCAGAACACTCAATCACGATCAGGTTCGGCGTCGGGCTTTCCTGATAATGGGCGACAGCGGCAGGCGCGCCGCCCATGTGGACAGAGACATGCGTCTTCGCGAGGCGGCGGTCCTCGGCGGCCACCTGCACCGCTTCGGCGGTCTTGGCCATTTCGCAGAAGACCTGGATCGAGATCCGGGGAATGGGCCTGGCGCGTTCGGCGCTGCCCTCGTTCGCATGCGCTCCTGCAGCGGGGATCGTGGCCAGCTGCCGGCTCGCCTGGGCGAGTTCGTCGTCGTGATAGTGTTCGGCTTCGTTGGACATGATACTTCCTGCTTCGCTTAGTTGTTGCCCTTGACCTTGACTTTTTCTTCGTCGGTCTTCTTCGAACCCGTCGGCTCGCCCTTGATGTACTTGTTCCAGGTGACGTCGCGGCGCTCGGAGGCTCGCGAAGTCATGCCGCGCGGCTCGAGCAGGTCAGATGCATTGGCGATCTGGGCTGCAAAGTTGCGCTGCGTCGCGCAACCAAGGTTGGGATAGGGCAGATTGGCCGGCTCGCTGGCGAGATTCGTCGGCCACACACCGCAATCAGGAGCCTCGGCGACGTAGCTCATGTAGGAGAGGCGGATCGGCGGCTGCGGCTCGCCTTCGGTGTGGTAGGCCTCGACGTGGATATCGGACTCCGCGGCACCTTCGCTCTGGAGCAGGGCGCGCACCTCATGCACGGCATGCATCGCCGCCAACTCGTTGGACGACCCGCTCGGGGCGTTGATGACGATGCGGCTGCCGCCGGAGTCCTGCGCCCGGAAGTGAGCGTAGAAGTCCAGGATCTGGGCCCGCTGACGCGGCGACAGACCCGAGGAACCGCGGGCGACGCGCAGCGGCAGAACCGTCGGCTCCTGCGACACCAGAATCGGATGGCGCTGGGACGCATCGATCAGGGTCCAGCCGGCGACCCGGGTGCCGGGTTCGGAAGCGTGCATGCAGCCACCGAGGGCAAATGCCGAAACCGTTGCGGCAAGAATGAAGCAGCCGCTGCGGAGGTCTCTCGTCTTGAAGTTCTTCATGTTCTCTCTCCTCGTCCGCTGGCGGTTCATTCAACGATGAAACCGTAGTCACCCTTCAGTCCCCCATCGGGGATGGCGGTGCCGCGGCCGTAGATGCGGTTCATGTGGCCAAGGAAGTTCGCCTTCATGTCGGTGGCGTCGCCCAGTCCGTCGCCTGGACGGGCCAGATCCTTGCGGGCGGTGGGCCGGACGACGTAAGGCGTCACGATGACCACGAGTTCGGTTTCCCGCTTGATGAAGTCGCGTGAGCGGAACAGCGTTCCGATGATCGGGACATCCTTCAAGCCAGGCAGACCGTCGATGTTCTGACGGGTGTCTTCGGAGAGCAGGCCGGCAATCGCGAGCGAGCCTCCGGAGGGCAGTTCCACAGTCGAGTTTGCACGGCGTGTCTTGATGGCAGGGATCTGCAGCGTGCCGATCTGCACAGCGCCCTGGTTGGACAGTTCGGAGACTTCGGTCTCGATCTTCAGCGAGATGCGGCCTTCCGACATGACGTTCGGAGTGAAGGCCACGCCGACACCGAATTCCTTGAAGATGACGCTGGTCTGGCCCTGGGCGTCGACGACCGGAATCGGGAATTCGCCACCCGCCAGGAACTTCGCCGTTTCGCCGGAGACCGCCGTCAGGTTGGGCTCGGCCAGCGTCTTGATGAGACCGTTACGTTCAAGAGCACGCATCGTGTAGGCTGCCGACTGGTTCCCCGTGCCCCAGCCACCGGCTATGCCGGAGTTGCCGAAAGGCAGTGTGTCGTCAGAGCCGCCGCTGCCTCCGAAGCCGTTGAACAATCTCAGCGGCGCACCGGCCAGGGCGGTTGCAACACCGGGCACCGCCAAACTGCCGAGGCCTTCGGCTGTCGTCAGCGGCAGCGAGTTCTCGGTGAGGATGCCCGTGGAGAAGTTGCCCGAGTTGATCTGGGCGCCAAGGTTGATGCCGAACTGCTTGAGCATCGAGCGCTGGACTTCGGCGACGACGACGCGGAGCATCACCTGCTCTTCGCCTTCAACCTGAAGCAGGTTGATGACGACGCTTTCGCTGTCGGTCTTCTCAAAACTCTTGACCGCCGTACCTTCAGCAGTCTCGCCGCCCTTGGTCTCGAATTCGACGGTGACGAACTGCTTGGCGATGTTGGCGGCGCGCGCGGCGTCGGCCGGGTTGCGGACATGGCCGGTCAGGACAACCGTCTGGTTGATCATCTCGACGGCAATCTTGCCGCCCGGAATGAGCCGGTTCAGCATTTCCTGGAGGCCGGCCGTTTCGCGCTCGACAAAGAGCTCAAGCGTCGCAAACTGCTCGCCGTTATGGTCGAAGAAGAAGGCGTTGGCTTCACCGATGCGGCGGGCCAGGAGGAACACCCGGTTCGAAGACAGGACGACTGCATCGACGGCCTGCGGGTTCGAGACCATGACGTCGCGAACATCGCGGGGGAACTCGATCAGCACCGACTTGCCGAGACCGATACGAATGTTCTTGCTGTAGGGCAGGCTGCCACTGTCCGGCACCCGGATCAGCGAGTGGTGGTTCATCGGCCCCGGCGCGCCGGCTGCTTCATAGCCGCCCCGGAGGCTTTGGGCCTCTGCAGGCTGCATACCCATGCCGAAGCCGGCAAGGATGACGTTAAGAATTGCGACCAGAGCGACGCCCCAGATCTTGGAAGTCCTGTCATACATCGTTTTCAGCCTCTTCACGAGCAACAGACGGGCGATCAATTCACGCCGTACGCACGCGACTTGGCTCCATAACGCAAAACACTGACGGAGTTAGTCTCTTCACGATTGAGGGCATTACCGGTCTCGTTCTGCCCATCAGCTTTAAGGTCGGCGACAGAGCGCAGCGACAAGGTGATTTCGCCCATCGAGTTGGCGAGCGCGAGTAGCTCGGCCTGACGCGGCGTCAACTCGAGGGTCGCTGTGGTCGTCGATCCGCTGGTGTCGGCGGCGCGCTTGCCGGTGGCTGCCTCGATCTGCTGACCGATCGCGAGAACGCGGACGTTGCGGAACAAAGTGTCGGCGACGAAATCCTCCTTGCCCGAGCGAGAGCGCAGGGAGCGGATGAGAATCACGTCGACGTGGTCGTTGGGAAGGATCAGGCCGCCGACGGCGGTGCGCGGTTCGATGCGGGTCGACACGGCCCGGAAGCCCGACGGCAGAATGGCGGCGACGACGCCGCCCTGGCCCGCCTTGATGAGCTTGTGCACCGTGATCGGTTCGCCGGCGATGATCGGGGAACGGGCTATCGAGCCTGCAAGTTCGTGCATCTGGGAAGAGCGCGATTCGGTGATCATGCCCGGCTTGACGCCGTCAAGCGGCCACTTCTGCCAGGTGAAGTGATGTTCGGCGACCACTTCGCCGAGCCCGATGTCCTTTGCTGCGACCAGCACTTCCGTCGAGTTGATGACGACTTGCTTGGTGATCGTTTCCTTTTTCTGATTCACCATGCCGTTCATCATCGCGAAGGCGGCAACGCCAGCGACGCCGGCTATCAGAATTCCGATGACTTGTGCTCGTTTCATCGCGCAAAAGGCCCCTCAAGACTGGGCAGGACTTCCCTGCCAATTTCGAGGCTCACTGTGAGCGAGAAACGTCAATACGGGGTTAACCGGCGTCGGAAAGCGAAACAGCAGTCAACCAACTCGAAAGGATCGAGGCTTTTCAGCAACGCCGGTTGGGCTTTTTAATTGCCAACACTTCCTAAAGTCGTGTTGGGCTGGTTCTGCTGCCAACACTTCCTAAAGTCGTGTTGGGCTGGTTCGGCTGCCAACACTTCCGTTGCTCAACACTGCGCAAGCTTGTGTTGAAGTGGTTGCTCAACACTGCGCAAGCTTGTGTTGAAGTGGTTGCTCAACACCCGTTGAGCCAACATCCGGCAGGCCGGTGCTGGCAGGTAGCCCGGTTGATGAGTCAAGGCCCGGCGGGGCGTGCCGTTATCCGGCGATCAACGTATAAAGCTGGGTGAAGGGGAAGGTGATCAGCGCGGCGCCGGCAATGGCGATGCCATAGGGGATGCCATGGCCCTTGTCGTGCAGGCGCATCGCCCACGCAGGCCCTGCAACCGATTCGTCGGGGACCTGGCGATAGATGAGGATGCCGACTGCGAGTGCGCCGCCGATGAGGGCGACGTAAACGAAGAAGTCGGCCAGCGGCACGATGCCGACCCAGAGGCTTGCTGCGGCAAGAAGCTTGGCGTCACCGCCGCCGAGGGTGCCCGTCGAGAAGAGGATGAACCCGACCAGCAGGATGCCGGCGCCGGCCGCGACGTGCATCAGGATCGTCTCAAGGGGAAGCCCGGCCAAGAAGGCGAGCGGGAAGAACACCGCGACCAGGAGGATCGACAGCCGGTTGGGGATCGTCAGAGTGAACAGATCGCTGAGCGCTGCCAGAATCATTACAGCGGGAAATACCAAGAGCAGAGCGTACGCGATCACAACCAACCTCCGAATGCGCGACTGGACGACTTCCGGCGATGATGCCGCGCGTTGCCTAATTTATGCTTAACGTCCGCTGAAAAGCGCGGCGCAGTCCGGCACAAATGCCAACAGCGACACAGAAAGCGTTCAGCCGTCAGTTGTTTAGATACGGGCCGATGCTGGTGAACAGCGCATTCAGCGCCGGCGGCAGCATCTGGAGACCAGACACGATCCCGAGGCCGACGATCGAGGCAATCAATGCGTATTCGATCGCGGTGGCGCCATCTTCCTGTTTCTTGAACGATAGAGCGCGTTCAATTCTGATGGACTCGCGGCCGCGCTCTAAGCCTTTATTTTGTCGCATGTTCGAACCGCAAAACCGCGTACACTTTTGCTGAACATGCTCTAGCAACGTCTTCATTTCCGGCCTCTCCACCTCAACCTGCTTTTTAATTCGGCCCGCGTATTCGCAATGCCGCGCAATTTGTTTGGAAACTGTAGTCCGAAATCCACTAACAGACCGTAGCTGCGTTTACTTCACGAACCTAAGTTTTCCAGAACGCCCAAAAAAGAGTTAACGGCCGCGATTGACGCCGCCTTGGTGCCCGAAACGAAAAGGCCACCCGGCGCGGCCGGGTGGCCCATTGTAAGTCCCAGTCAAGATCCCGCGGCGCTAGTGTTCCGGCACAGACATTTGCCTCCGCCTGAGGCAACCTTGTGAGCAAATGTCTGCGCCATTTGGAACACATACCAAATGTTTGATTCTAGTGTTGCTTTTGTATTTGACGTTGGCTCGCGAGCTGAGCGGCAACTGGGAGGCAACCGTCAAATACGCAACACTAGCCGCGGGGAGCCTTTCCAGCTTAGTTGCCGAGGCTCGTGACGATCGAAGCGAACAGCGTGTTCAGCTCGGTCTTGAGGCTGGTCAGGCCAGTGATGATGCCGACGCCGACGACGGCTGCGATGAGGCCGTATTCAATTGCGGTTGCGCCCGATTCGTCGTTTGCGAAATCGAAGATCTTCTGCATTGTGCACTCTCCCAAGTGGTTTGGTTGTTTGACTTCCAGTCCCCAACGCTTCATCTTCGTGCGCTGTCTTAGACAGAATGCGCTTCAGGCATTACTTTTGAATTAAAGAAACTTCGCTCTCGCCGCTATTATTTGCCGGCCGAGCAACTTTCGGTTTTTCTTCTTCCGCATTTTTCTTAAATACTATTTGTTTCTAATTTTATATTCACTCAACACTTAAGTTGGCGACTGTCAAAATGCAAAAAGCCACCCGGCGAACCGGATGGCTTGTTTTCAATCAGCTCAAAGCCGATGTCTTCGACTGGACCCTGGGGGTCCGTTCAGCTTAGTTGCCGAGGGTCGTGACGATCGAAGCGAAGAGCGTGTTGAGTTCGGTCTTGAGGCTCGTCAGGCCGGTGATGATGCCGACGCCGACAACAGCAGCGATGAGGCCGTATTCGATTGCGGTGGCGCCCGACTCGTCTTTAGCGAAAGCGAAGATCTTCTGCATTGTAACTCTCCCAATGAGATGCAAGATTTGGTGGTCATGTTTGTCCGGCGCGTTGTTTGTTGGCGCCGTCGACAAGAGCAAATCTACGCTCCGGACCTTAATCCTAAGTTACGCCGAAATGTTGCTACGCATTAATCTGCCGCTGATGCAATTGTAACAAGTGTCCCACTTGTAATATTGGCAAGAAAATCCCAGTTTTCTATGGTTAACCGGGAATGTGTGGCCGATATTTACTTAGATACCTCAGATTTTATTGGATTCTCTGTGCTTAATAATTTGTTATTCCGGGAAAGTCCGAAGTAAAAATGGAAATTGAACGCGCTGGGACGCGTCGCCCGGCGGGGCTCGTTATTTTTTTGATCTGGTCAAAATCTAGCGAACTTCGATCAACGGGGCACCGTTCGACCGGCACGTCGAGGGCTTTTGCGACCCAAGGGCGTGCAAACTGACGGCCTGCCAGCGCCATCGTCCCAGCGCGACGCGCGTGTTTGCGATTCATTCATCAATTCCTGGCCTAATCGCGATTGAAACTCCCTGAAAGGAGAGACCTCCATGCCGACGTCGCCTTCCCGCCAAGTCCGCAGCCTCTTGAAAGTCGCCATTGCCGCGACGCTTAGCCTTGGTGCCGGCATCGCCTCCGCCAGCGACCTCATCGTTCGCTACGACCAGTCGCAACTGCTGCGCCTGCCGCGGGCGATCAGCCAGGTGATCATCGGCAATCCGTCGATCGCGGATGCGTCCGTGCAGGGTACGAACCTGATCGTCGTCACCGGCAAGACCTTCGGGGTCACCAACATCATTGCCCTCGACAAACAGGGCAACGTCATTCAGGACCAGCGCGTGATCGTGCAGCGTGACGATGTTCGCATGGTCAACCTGCACAAGGGCAGCCAGCGCCAGTCATTCACTTGCGCGCCAAACTGCACGCCGACGATCACTATTGGCGACGACAAGGAATTCTTCGAAACGATTTCGGCTCACTCGCAGAAGAAGACGCAGTTTTCGTCGAGCGAGTCCGACAGCGGCGGCGGCGGCGGGCAGTGACGGCTAGCCAGTCGTCTCTCTTTACATAGGGCCGTTGAGACCGGCTGGGAAAGCAGGCGATCACCGCGCCTGCTTTTTCGTTGCTCAGCGTCGCCCATGTTTGAGCAGATTTTGACGTTCGTTGACGATCCTTTTACCAGTTCCGCAACCTTCACATTCTAGAAAGATTTGATTCATAACAATCGCACTAGATTGATCGCCTAAGAAAGTTTCCAGGGATAAAGGCGGGTCAGTTGCATGCGTTACCCCATGTCGCAAAGCCGGGCAGACCGGTCCGGCGTCGCAATCTCCAGCTTCGTGCGCTTCAGACGCGATAAGCAAGGCACGACGGCCATCGAATTCGGTATGGTGGCGCTCCCCTTCCTCATGTTTGCATTCGGCATCATGGGCACGGGGCTGCACTTCTTCACGCAGAATTCGCTCGAGCATGCGGTCGAAACCTCAGCTCGCAAGATCCGCACGGGGCAGGCCCAGCAGAACGGCACGACGGTCAGCCAGTTCAAGCAGATGATCGTCGACGAAGCCGGTCCCATGATCGATGTCAGCAAGCTTCAGGTGCATTTGCAGACCGGCGCCGAATGGACCGACGTGACGCCGCAAGGATGCCTCGACAACACCGGAACGCAGACAAACGGAACCGGCAACTCGGGAGATGCCATCGGTCAACACGCGGGCGGAGCCGGCGAGGTGGTGATGGTCACGGTCTGTTACGAGTGGGATCTCGCCAAGGCGATGCCGTTCCTGCAGTACGGCAATATGGGCAACGGATCAGCGATGATCCAGGCGTCGACGACGTTCCGGACGGAACCCTACGAATAATACCGGAAGCCAGGCGACCGGCGACTGCGGTCGCAAGCCATAGTCGAAAAGTGAAATGGTGCCGGTATTCAGAAAAAATACCTGCGCGGGGGCAAACAAGACTTTCAATCAGAGGCTGCCATGTCGATGTCTTACTTGAAAAACGCCGGTCGCCGCATCAGCGACTTCATGAAACGCGCCATCGCGAACCGCGATGGAATCGCGGCGGTCGAATTCGGTTACATCGCACCCGTCATGCTGTTGATGCTGGTCGGTTCCGTCGAAGCGAGCCGGGCCATCTCCATCGACCGGCGCTTCAGCTCGATTACGTCGATGGTCGGCGATCTCGTTTCGCGTGAGCAGGACATGGGCGTCACCAGCTCCGAGAACATCACCAAGATGACGGCGATCATGAACGCCGTCCAACATATCATGAAACCTCACCCCTACGATACGCTGGAACTCGAAATCATTCCGGTGATGGGCTTCGGCGACGGCACCGACACGAAACTCTACGCACCATCCTACAAGTACGCCGGCGGCAGCGTCACGCAGAGCAAGGCACGCTGCGCGGCCTACACGCTGCCGACCGGACTGGTGGCACCGGGAGGAAGCGTTATCGTGGTCGAAGCCAAGTACACCTATAAGCCGTCGAGCTTTGCAACCTGGATCTTCGGGACGTCGCATGACTGGGAAGACAAGGCGACGCACAGCCCGCGTCACAGCTGCGTCGACTTCGAAGACAATAACTGCGTCGTGACCTGCTGAGCCTGTCGCACAGCATCCGGGGCAACACTTCTGCAGCAAGACGAGGCGGTCCGGTGGGCCGCCTCGATTGGTTTTTGTGCGCTCCGCCTTCGCCATTCCAAGAATTCTGTTTCATCGCCGAGAGGCACGCCTGCCGCTTGCCCGCACGGTTTGACAGCCACTATCGTCACGATCGCAAAGAGATAACCTGTCAATTTTTGGTATAAGAGCGGTGGCGAAGCCGAAATGAACAAGCGGAAAATCAACACACGCAGGCCCAAGCATACTCAAGACGAATTGCGCGAGCTCATTCTCGAAGCAGCGACCAAGTTGATCGATGAGCGGGGACTTGAGGCTTTGTCGGCCCGTGAAGTCGCCCGGCAAATCGGATACTCGCCCGGCACGCTCTATAATGTGTTCAAGGACCGCGACGAAATCATCCTGACGATCCAATCACGGCTCCTCGACAAACTGGCCGTCCATCTCGATGCCGTGCAAAGTACGCGCGGCGACCGTGAGCGCGTCGTCGCGCTGGCGGATTCCTACCTCGCCTTCACGCAGGCCTATCCGAAGCAATGGAACCTGCTGTTCGAGCACAGGCTCATCGAAGGTAAGCCGACGCCCGACTGGTACCAGGAAAAAATCGACGGCCTGATGACCCGGGTCGAGGCGGCGCTTGGCCCACTGGCGGGCGAGAAGAGCCCGACCTCAATGCAGCTGTCGGCCCGCGTTCTGTGGGCGGGAGTGCACGGCATCACGTCGTTGTCGACTGCCGGAAAACTGGCCAGCATCAGCAACGAAGCCGCGCAGACGCTGGTCACGAATCTGGTGTCGACTTATCTCGACGGGCTGACGGGACCTGCCTCCAAGCCGGCACAACGACCTCCAAAGAAGTCTTCGGGTCAATCGGCGTAAAGTGATTGGCCGGTCAGCGTCCCGAAGCCGCGGGAGCGGCCCCGGCTCGACTGCCATCGGCGTTGCCACTCCCAGCAGTTGCAGCAGCCCTTGCGGAGTCGGGCAGCGAGCCGGTGGTGATCTCGCTTGCCGCCTGCGATCCTGGATGTGCAACGGCGCGTTCCGGCCCGATCAGCCCGAACCATTTATCGCTCGGCAACAGTCGGTCTTGCAGACCGGACCAAAGCGATGGCGAGCCAATCGCTTCGAAGAACGGCTTGGGAGTCGGCGCCGCGATCAACAACAAGGCGGTGGCCATTGCCAACGCCAGACTGTGCCCGGGATAACGGGAATCCCAGATCTTGAGGGCTGTGCCGAATGACTGCTTCAGCCGGTTGCCCATGAAGTCGACCGCGTAGACCTCATCGAGGATCAGATGGGTCAGGTAGCCGACGAACATGAAGAGCCCGCCGAGCCAGGCAACGCCCTCATGGCGGCCGAGGAGATAGTGGAACAGGATTGCAGTAAGTCCGGCCCAGAACAGCCCCGCGAGGAGCGAATGCCAGATGCCGCGGTGGACGGAAATGCGGAAGAACAGCGCGCTCAGTCCGTAGCGCACCAGGACGAGAGAGCCGAGCCAGAGGATCCAGAGTTCGGCGATCGAATAGTGTTCCGCATTGATGAAGAGGACGCAGAAGGAGGCAAATACACCGATGCCGGAGAAGAGAATGGTGCTGGCGCGGCTGTCGCGCAGATCGATATCAGGCATTACCGAACCGGCCACGCCTGCGAGCGTCACCGCCATGATGCTCTCCGGGCCGAGAATATCGGCGCCGACGGTCAGTGTAGCGAGGGCGCCGGAGACAACGGTCCCGACGGCGATGTGGGTGGCGTAGTTGGCCATGCGCGTCTCCTCGTGCTGAACGGCGGGTCGGCATGGTTCGAGGTTCCATCTGATTCTTCCCCGTTTGGGGAGCACCTTCTCCCACTGGACGGGATAAAGACGGGGATGATGGGGATGTCCGCCGACGGCGGTCGCATGCCCGAAGGGGCGTCCCGATCGACGGCGCTACCGGCAAAACGCCGCGACTACACCGTCTTCAAGCGCCCGGCGATATTGACCATGAGGGTTGCGAAGGGGTCGAAAACCGGCGCCGATCTCGTGCTGATCGCGGGAGCGGGCAGCAGCGGCTTAATCGAGCGGGCAATGTGCCTGCAGAGCCGGCGCCCGGTCACTGCGCGGTGATCCCAGTATTCGTCGAT
>JAHJQI010000045.1 GCA_018819265.1 Alphaproteobacteria bacterium | reverse complement strand
CCGACCAGCGCTGCAATACCTGCGTTGATGTGCACCACGGTGCCACCTGCAAAGTCCAGCGCGCCGTGCTCAAACAGATAACCGCCCGTTGCCCACACCATATGCGTGATTGGCAGGTAGGAGAAGGTGAACCACAGCGCGCCAAACACCATCAGCGCGGAGAACTTCACCCGCTCGGCCAGGCCGCCAACGATCAGCGCCACGGTAATGGCGGCAAAAGTCAGCTGGAAAGCCACGAACACCAGTTCCGGAATCACCACGCCATCGGTAAAGGTCGCCGCCGTGCTATCAGGCGTAATGCCGGCCAAAAACAGTTTGGACAGATCGCCGATCATCCAGTTAAGGCTGCCGCCGTCGCCGAACGCCAGCGAGTAGCCGTAAACCGCCCACAGGATCGAGATCATGCAGAAGATGGCCATCACCTGGGTCAATACCGACAGCATGTTCTTGGCGCGCACCAGACCACCGTAGAACAAGGCCACGCCCGGAATGATCATCAGGATCACCAGCAGAGTGGAAACCATCATCCAGGTGGTGTCGCCTTTGTCGGGAACGGGCGCTGCCGTCTCTGTCGCAGCAATCTCTGCAACTTCAACCGCAACCGGCGCCGTTTCCTCGATTGCCATGGTCTCAACCACAGCGGCTTCTGTCGGAGTCGTTGCATCCTGGGCAAACGTCATGCCGGGTGCCAGCAACACGCACATCAAGCCCAGAGAAGTAAGTAGCTTTTTCATCGTCAACCTCCTTAAAGGGCTTCGGGACCGGATTCGCCCGTGCGGATACGCACGACCTGTTCCAGGCTGGTGACAAAAATCTTGCCGTCGCCGATCTTGCCGGTGTTGGCCGCTTTCTCGATCGACTCGATCACGCGCTCCAGCAACTCCGCCTTGATGGCTACTTCTATCTTCACCTTGGGCAAAAAGTCGACCACGTATTCCGCGCCGCGATACAGCTCGGTATGGCCCTTTTGCCGTCCAAACCCCTTTACTTCCGTGACCGTCAAGCCGGTAACGCCGATGGCGGACAATGCCTCGCGCACTTCGTCCAGCTTGAACGGCTTGATGATTGCCGTTACGAATTTCATAACACTCTCCCAGTTGAATTGTTCATCCGGCTTCAGTCCGCCCCATGCACCTGGGACAGACTGAATGCGTTAGCGCTTGATTAGAAGGATTTGGAGAAAGACACGAACGCGCGACCGTCGGCAATCTTCTCGCCAGCGATGGTGTAGACATTGTCATCCGCATTGGTATCGGAGTAAGCCAGCGACACGACACCGAATCCGACGTCCTTGCTGACGCCAACCTTCCAATCGGTGTAATCGGCATCGCTCAGATTCTTGACCTTCTGATGACCGACGTGACCCATGACACCCCAGCCATTACCCAGGTCGTAACTGGCATTCAACTCGAGGTAGTTACTGCCTTGCGTCTTCTTGTCGAGGCCGTAATCGTACCAGCCGATGAAGTTCTGGGAGACGACGTAGCTGTACTTCGCGCTCAGGAACTTCCAGCTTCCACCCAGATAAACCTCAGTGGTATCGGGTGTCTTGACGCCGGAAATCTTGTCGCCTGGATAATAGTACGTGATGGCGCCCACGTCATAACCGACATCGCCCAGGGAACCCTTGTAGCCGCCGTAGAGATCGATCTCCATGCTGCTGTCTGCCTTGTAACCCCCTTCTTCGACCCATGCCACGTTCGATGCCCAGGTGCCCACATAAAAACCGCTGGCGTGCGCGTAGTCAATGCCGCCCTGGATGGCCGGGCCATTCTGGGTCTGGGACACGCCGCGGAAAACATAATCCGAGGTCAGCGTCATGTTGCCAGTCAGAGTGTGGGGCGAAGCAGGTTCAGCCGCCATAGCGAAAGCGGGCACACCCACCAAGCCAGTCAAAACCAAAGCGTGTACAAGTTTTTTCATGAATATTCTCCGAGTGTGAAGAGTCGCAAAATTGCAATTTCAATTTAGCATGAGGCGTGCCAGTTATTTTTCACTTATAAAACAAACAGATATCATCGACCCCCTTCTAACCAACACGCTCTGCGCACTTTAGTAGTGCACAACAAAATCACAATGCACCCTATTTGTGCTGCACCCTGTTGCAAGGGGCTTGCTACACTCTTGCGTAACTGGAGATTGACATGAATACGAAACCGAAATTTCCCAACCCTTCATTCATCAACGATGCGATGGGCAAGCTGGGCGAGATGTTGAAGCAGTCGCCGGCAAAAGACATCGAACAGAATCTCAAGGCTGGGGTCACCTCGATGCTCGGCAAGCTCGACATGGTGAGCCGCGAGGAATTCGACGTGCAGACCAAAGTGCTGGCACGAACCCGCGCCAGGCTGGAGCAACTGGAAGCGCGCCTGCTTCAACTGGAAAAACCCGGCGCGCCTGACGCGCGCACGACCGAACCGGAAAAGCAGCGCACCGAATAAGTGGCGGTCGCCGTCGTCAAAAGCCGGGCGCTGAACGGCATGAACGCGCCCGAGGTGGTGGTCGAGGCGCATCTGGCCAATGGCCTGCCGGCGTTCACGCTGGTGGGGCTGCCCGAAACCGAAGTCAAGGAAGCACGCGACCGCGTGCGCGCCGCGATCCAGAATTCACGCTATGAATTCCCGGCACGCCGCATCACCGTCAATCTCGCGCCGGCCGACTTACCCAAGGAATCCGGGCGTTTCGACCTGCCGATTGCATTGGCCATCCTCGCCGCTTCTGGGCAAATTCCGGCTGACAAATTCAAGCATGCCGAATTCGCCGGCGAACTGGCATTAACCGGCGAGTTGCGCCCGGTGCGCGGTGCACTGGCAATGGCGCTGGCAACGCGCGCGGCGAGTAGGCAATTGATTTTGCCGGCGCATTCTGCCGCCGAGGCATCGCTCGCCAGCGGCGTCGACACACTCGGCGCGTCCAGCCTGCTCGATGTATGCGCCTGGCTGGCAGGACAAACTTCACTGATCGCGCCCGAAGTTAACGCACCGCGCAGCGCGCCGGACTACCCCGACTTTCTCGATGTCAAAGGCCAGACCGCCACCAAGCGCGCACTCGAAGTAGCCGCAGCAGGCGGGCATTCGGTGCTGATGGCAGGGCCGCCCGGCACCGGCAAGTCGATGCTTGCCGCGCGCTTTCCCGGCATCCTGCCTGCGATGAATGAAACCGAGGCGCTGGAAGCCGCAGCGGTACAGTCGCTCAACGGTGGGTTTCGTCACGAACACTGGCAACGCCGTCCGTTCCGTTCCCCTCACCACACAGCCTCAGCGGTGGCCCTGGTGGGTGGCGGCGGCAATCCACGGCCGGGTGAAATATCGCTGGCACATCACGGCGTGCTGTTTCTCGACGAACTGCCGGAGTTTTCGCGGCAGGTGCTGGAAGTGCTGCGTGAACCACTGGAAACCGGCCATATCACCATTTCGCGCGCAGCGCGACAGGCAGACTTTCCGGCGCGGTTTCAACTCATCGCTGCAATGAACCCCTGCCCTTGCGGCTTCCTCGGTCACCCCACCCAGGCGTGTCGCGACACACCAGACCAAATTGCCCGTTATCGCGCGCGCATCTCCGGCCCGCTACTCGACCGCATTGATATCCAGATCAGCGTGCCGACGCTGACGCAGGATGAGTTGATGCAGGCCAGTACGGGCGAGCCGAGTGCCGCCATCCGCGCCCGCGTACAGTCCGCTCGCGACCGTCAGATCGCGCGTCAGGGCAAACCCAACGCCGCACTCGGGACACAGGAAATCGACGAGCTGTGCCAGCTGGATGCAGCCGGCGAAACCCTGCTCAAAAAAGCCATCGCGCAGCTCAACCTGTCGGCGCGCGCCTATCACCGCGTGCTCAAGCTGGCGCGTAGCGTGGCCGACCTGGCGGGGAGCGACACCATCAGCATGGTGCATCTTGCCGAGGCGATCCAATACCGGCGGCAAGCCGCATGAGTGACCCGCGCGAATCCTGGCGGGAAGAAAAGCGCTCGGCCTGGCTGTATCGCGTGGTCGCCGAATGCGAACACGGCTCAACACGCGAATCGCTGTTCAACGAACTGGCACGGTCAGCCGATGACCAGGCAGAGATCTGGCTGAAGGCGATAGTCCAACACGGCGACCCACCGCCGAAAGCTTACCGGCCCGATTTACGCACCCGCATTGTGGCGCGGCTCACCCGGATATTCACCCCACGCAGCATGCGAGGGGTACTGGCTGCGATGAAGGTGCGGGGGATGGCGCTCTATACGCAACCCCCGCCACACGCGACACCGACCCATATCGACGACGTTGGAAAACGTCATCAGCAAGGCGTCTCAGGGAATGCCCTGCGCGCCGGCGTATTCGGCGTCAACGACGGTCTGGTATCGAATGCAGCGCTCATTTATGGCATAGCCGGCGCGGCCCAAGAGCCCACGATCATTGTTTTGACTGGTGTAGCCGGGCTGTTGGCCGGTGCATTTTCGATGGCTTCGGGCGAGTACGTTTCGGTACGTGCGCAACGCGAAATGTTCGAATATCAAATCGGACTGGAACGCGACGAACTGGAAAAATATCCGCAGGAAGAAGCGGCCGAACTGGCATTGATTTATGCCGCCAAGGGTATGTCCATGGACGAAGCCAAGCGGGTGGCCGAGAAACTGATGGCGGATCCGGAGCGTGCGCTGGACACACTCACGCGCGAAGAGCTCGGCCTTAACCCCGACGAGCTGGGCTCACCCTGGGTGGCAGCCATTTCGTCGTTTGCCGCCTTCACGGCCGGTGCAGCCCTGCCGCTGTTGCCTTTTCTGTTTGGACACAGCCAGGCATTAGCTGTGTCCATTGCACTGACCGCATTGGGGCTTTTCGCCGTCGGCGCCAGCATGAGCCTGTTCACCGGGCGCCACGCAGTACTGAGCGGCCTGCGCATGCTGGGCATCGGCGGTGCGGCCGGGCTGGCCACCTATTTCATCGGTGCCTGGCTGGGGGTGAAGCTGGCCTGACGCAATGGCCAGCGCGCAGAAACCGCTTTACGTCTGTTCCCACGGCAGGCCATCAAAGCGCCAGCCGTTTTTGGTGCAGCGGTGACGTGACTCGTCCATGTCGCCCTCGAAACCGTGGGTGACGTTGTACACCTCGGGAAAACCATATTTCTCCAGGTAACGGCCGGCTTCCATTGAGCGCCTACCCGAACGGCAAATCAGCACAACCGGCCGATTGACGGAAGCCGCCTTGCGCGAATGTCCAAGGAAATCGGGATTGACGTCCCAGTCCGGGCCGTCCTGCCAGGCAATGTGGATCGCACCAAGGGGATGGCCGACAAACAGGTATTCGATTTCCGAACGGCAGTCGATGAATACGGCTTCCGGACGTGACTGTACAAAGGCGTGGGCTTCAGCGGGTTCTAGGTGTTTCATGGCAGTCACCAGTCAGACTCGATACCTCCACCATAGCATTGCCGGAACACCCTGCGCCAACCGAATATAATGCGCGATTGCCCCAATGATTTTCTGCCATGTCCCGCACCGACCTGCTGCACGCCCAACTCGCCCAGCGCATCCTGATTCTCGATGGCGCGATGGGGACGATGATCCAGTCCTACAAGCTTGAAGAGGCCGACTACCGGGGCGAGCGTTTTGCCGATTTTGCGTATGACGTCAAGGGCAACAACGACCTGTTGTGCCTGACCCAACCGCAGATCATCAAGGCCATCCATGCCGAATATCTGGCAGCGGGCGCCGATATTCTGGAAACCAACAGTTTCAACGCCACCGCGATTTCGATGGCGGATTACCACATGGAACACCTGGTGGCGGAGCTCAATTTTTCCGCCGCCCGCCTCGCGCGCGAGGCCGCTGACGAAGCCACGGCGGCCAATCCGGACAAGCCGCGCTTTGTCGCCGGCGTGCTCGGCCCCACCTCGCGCACCGCGTCGATTTCGCCCGATGTGAACGACCCCGGCTTCCGCAATGTGACGTTCGACCAGTTGCGCGTAACCTATCTGGAAGCGATCGACGGCCTGGTGAAAGGCGGTGCCGACATCCTGATGGTCGAAACGATTTTCGACACCCTCAACGCCAAGGCCGCGCTGTTTGCCATCGAGGAATATTTTGACCTGAACAATCTGCGGCTGCCGGTGATGATTTCCGGCACCATCACCGATGCCTCCGGCCGCACGCTGTCGGGCCAGACCGGCGAAGCGTTCTGGAATTCGGTGCGCCATGCGCGGCCGCTGTCGATCGGGCTGAACTGCGCGCTCGGGCCCGATTTATTGCGGCAATACATCGCGGAGATTTCCGGCAAGGCTGACGTGCTCATCTCGGCCCACCCCAACGCCGGCCTGCCCAACGCTTTTGGCGAATACGACATGGAAGGGCCGGAAATGGCGGCCCACATCGGCGAATGGGCGCGCGCCGGGCTACTCAACATTGTGGGCGGCTGTTGCGGCAGCTCGCCCGCGCATATCGAAGCCATTGCGAAATCTGTTGAAGGCGTTGCGCCGCGTGTGCCGCCCACGCTGGAACCGGCGATGCGTCTGTCGGGGCTGGAGCCGTTCAACGTCGACAAAAACTCGCTGTTCGTCAACGTCGGCGAGCGCACCAACGTCACCGGTTCCAAAGCCTTTGCCCGGCTGATTCTCAACGGCGAATACGACAAGGCGCTCGACGTCGCGCGCCAGCAGGTTGAAAACGGTGCGCAGATCATCGATATCAACATGGACGAAGGCATGCTCGACGCCGAGGCGGCGATGGTGCGCTTTCTGCTGCTGATCGCCTCGGAGCCGGACATTTCACGGGTGCCGATCATGCTCGATTCATCGAAATGGAGCGTGATCGAGGCGGGCCTCAAGTGCATCCAGGGCAAGGGCATCGTCAACTCCATCTCGATGAAGGAAGGCGAAGCCGAGTTCATCGAGCGCGCCAAGCTGTGCCTGCGCTACGGCGCGGCGGTGATCGTGATGGCCTTCGACGAAGTGGGCCAGGCCGACACCTACGCGCGCAAGACCGAAATATGCGCGCGCGCCTACAAGCTCTTGACCGAAACGGTCGGCTTTCCGGCCGAGGACATCATCTTCGATCCGAACATTTTCGCCGTCGCCACCGGCATCGAGGAGCACGCCAACTACGCGGTCGACTTCATCGAAGCCACCCGCTGGATTCGCCAGAACCTGCCGCACACGCATATTTCCGGCGGCGTCTCGAACGTCAGCTTCTCGTTCCGCGGCAACGACGCGGTGCGCGAGGCCATCCACACCGCCTTCCTCTATCACGCGATCCAGGCCGGCATGGACATGGGCATCGTCAACGCCGGCCAGCTCGGCGTGTACGCCAACCTTGATCCCGAACTGCGCGAACGCGTCGAGGACGTGCTGCTGAACCGCCGCCCCAAAGGTTCTGATAAGGACAGCCCGACCGAGCGGCTGGTGAGCTTTGCCGAAAACGTCAAAGGCGGGGCGAAAGAACGCGTCGTCGACCTGGCCTGGCGCAACCTGCCGGTGGGCGATCGCCTCTCCCACGCGCTGGTACAGGGCATTACCGAATTCATTGTCGAAGACACCGAAGCCGCGCGCCTGGAGTCCGTACGCCCGCTGCACGTCATCGAAGGCCCGCTGATGGCAGGCATGAACGTGGTCGGCGATCTGTTCGGTGCCGGCAAGATGTTCCTGCCGCAGGTGGTGAAGAGCGCGCGCGTGATGAAGCAGGCCGTGGCCTATCTCATGCCCTTCATGGAGAAGGAAAAGGAAGAGCTCGGCATTACCGACGACGATGCGGCGGCACGCATTCTCATGGCGACCGTGAAGGGTGACGTTCACGATATCGGCAAGAACATCGTCGGCGTCGTGCTTCAGTGCAACAATTTCGAAGTCATCGACATGGGCGTGATGCAGCCGGCCGAGAAGATTCTCGAGGCGGCGAAGAAGCACAAGGTCGATATCATCGGCCTGTCGGGCCTCATCACGCCGTCGCTGGACGAGATGTGCCATGTCGCGGCCGAGATGGAACGCCAGGGCTTCAAGGTGCCGCTTCTCATCGGCGGCGCGACGACGAGCCAGATTCACACGGCGGTGAAGATCAGCCCCAACTACAAGGCCGGGCAGGCGATCTATGTCACCGACGCGAGCCGGGCGGTGGGCGTGGCGTCCACCCTCATCTCCGAGCGTGCGGACGCCTACATCACCGATATACGCGAGCAGTACAAGGATCTCGCCGCGCGCCATGC
This sequence comes from Alphaproteobacteria bacterium, assembly GCA_018819265.1. Lineage (GTDB taxonomy): Bacteria > Pseudomonadota > Alphaproteobacteria > Rhizobiales > Hyphomicrobiaceae > Filomicrobium. Next base: position 1,265 of record JAHJQI010000045.1, on the reverse strand, counting down.
CGCGGGCAGGGAAAAGAAGGAGCGCCAGACGCTCGAGGGTGCGCGGGAGAACCGCCCGAATATCGACTGGAAGGGCTACAAGCCCACGAAGCCGGCCTTCCTCGGCACCAAGGTGTTCGACGATTATCCGATCGATACGCTCGTTCCCTATATCGACTGGACGCCCTTCTTCCAGACCTGGGAACTCGCGGGCCGCTACCCGCAAATTCTCGACGACGACAAGGTCGGCGAGGCGGCGCGCTCGCTCTTTGCCGATGCGCAGGAAATGCTGAAACAGATGGTCGAGGAGAAGTGGCTGAAGGCGCGCGCCGTCATCGGCTTCTGGCCCGCGAACGAGATCGATGTGGACGACATCGAGCTCTATACGGATGACGGCCGGAAGGAACGGCTCGAGGTGTTCCACACCCTGCGCCAGCAGATGAAGCGTTCGTCGGAGCGCGCGAATTTTGCGCTGTCGGATTTCGTTGCACCGAAGGACAGCGGCGTTGCCGACTATATCGGCGGCTTCTGCGTCAGCGCCGGCTTCGGCGAGGACGACATCGCCAGGGGGTTCAGGGAAAAGCACGACGACTATCGCGCCATCCTCTCGCAGGCGCTCGCCGACCGTCTGGCGGAAGCCTTCGCCGAACACATGCATGAGCGTGTGCGCAAGGAGTTCTGGGCCTATGCCGCGGACGAAAACCTCAGCAGCCAGGAGCTGATCGAGGAGAAGTATCAGGGCATCCGTCCGGCGCCGGGCTATCCCGCGCAGCCCGACCACACGGAGAAGGCAACGCTTTTCAAGCTGCTCGATGCCGAAGACAAGATCGGCGTGAAACTGACCGAGAGCTATGCCATGTGGCCGGGCGCTTCGGTGAGCGGCCTCTATTTCAGCCATCCGCAGTCGGAATATTTCGGTGTCGGCAAGATCGAGCGCGATCAGGTGGTCGAGTATGCGAAGCGCAAGGGCATGGACCTGAAGGTGATGGAGCGCTGGCTGGCGCCGATCCTCAACTACACGCCGGGCGCCGAGCCCGAAGAAGAAGCGGCGTGAGGTCTCCCGCATAAACAAGAAAGAGGGCGCATGATCTTCATGCGCCCTCCGGAATTCTTGAATGCTGTCTGCCCTTCGAGGGGGGGCGGCGTGTCCGGTCAGAACACGCCCATCGTTATGGCGCCGACGAAGAGAAATGCCAGTCCGGTCGCCAGGTACCCAATCTTCATCGCAAGCATTCCGGCCTCCCGTATCTTGGGTGGAGGAAGACTCTCAGGCCGAAAGAGGCCGT
>JAHJQI010000238.1 GCA_018819265.1 Alphaproteobacteria bacterium | reverse complement strand
TAATGCTTTAGCTTATATCTTAAAAACAGGAGTAGGAAAACTTCAAAGCATAACAATCGCTGGTGCAGCTTCTGATATTCAGAGTGCAGTAACTTTAGATGGAGCGGTAACAGCTGGACGGATAAATTCATGGACTGAGCCGTTTATGAGTATAGCGGGAGCGTATCTTGAGTTAGAGAAAGATTATTGGCATAGATTATCTACGGGTAGTGCAGCGGACGATACAGTTTTTTTCACTAATGATTACTTAATAAATACTGAATATAGAGTATATGAAGGTGATTTTTATTTTGGTGATGAAACAACAGCAGCAGTATGTGGGTTTGCAATTAATTTTGATAATAATACTGATTTCTCAACTAATAATGGGATAATTATTAGACTTGATCCTAATGGAGATACAATTACTCTTTACCAAAGAGATTCAGACGCTTGGGGACTTTTCGTAACAGAAGCCTTCACTTTTGTTTCTGGAAAATATTATAATGTTAGAGTGATTGTATACGACAATGAGACTGCACCGTGGTTAAGAGTGTTTGTAGATGGACTACAGGTTTTAAGTTGTTCAAACGCTACTTTAACTCCAGCACAGAAAGAGGGATATTACGGAGTATTTTTTGACGGGCAGGATGTGAGCAGAGTAAAAAACTTCAAACTAGGTGGATTAAATGCGATTTACGGTGATTTGGTGGTCAACGGTGAAATAACAGCAGCTAAGGTCTCTACTCTTACCTTGAGTGCTTTAGCAGCTGATTTAGGGACTATTACAGCTGGTAACATTACTATTGACTCTAGTGGATTTATACAAGGTGGATCTACTGATTATCTTACAGGTACAGGTTTCTGGATGGGGTATGATACTTCAGCATATAAATTCCATATTGGTAACCCAAGTGCAGATCATCTTAAATGGGACGGCACTAATTTATATGTCAATAATACTAGGTTAGCTGGAGAATCAATATATGGTGACGGGGAAGACGGAGCAGTTACAATATCAGGAAACACAACTTTAACAGAAGATAAATTTTATACAACTTTAACAGTAAATAATGGTGTTACTTTAAACACAGGAGGCTTTAGAGTATTTGTGAACGATACACTAACTAATAACGGAACAATAGCTAGAAATGGCAATGATGGCGGCAATGGAGGTGTTGGTGCAAACGCTACAGCAGGAGGAGCAGGGGCAGGCGGGACAGCAGGTGCGGCAGGAGCTACATTAACAGATGGTTCAGTAAAAGGAGCAGTTGCAGGGATAATAGGTCAAGTTGGAGGTATTGGGGCTAAAGGTAGCGTAGGGAATGCTGCTAATGGAGGTAATGGAGGAGCAGGAACATCAGTAGCAAAAAGTTTAGCTAGTGACGGAATAATAGGAACAGTAGGCGGTGATGGTGGAGCTTGTACAGGAGGAGCAGTTAGGACAGAAGGGACAGGAGGAACAGCAGGAGCAGCAGGAGTAAAAACAGGCACAGTATTTAATAAAATAAACAACGTAATATCAGCATATACACTTTATGATTATATCCCTGCTGGTAGCCCTGATAACTTAAAGTCTAGTGCTGGCAGTGGTGCTTCAGGGTCAGGTGGAGGAGGAGGAGCAGCTTTCTTGGGGTCAGGAGATGGTAATGGAGGTGGAGGCGGAGGATCTGGAGGGTCAGGAAGTGCTGGTGGTTTAGTTTCAGTATTTGCAAGAAGCTTAATAAATACAGGCACAATAAGTGCTAATGGAGGAGCTGGTGGTAACGGTGGCAACGGAGGGAATGGATGGTCTAGTGGCAGTGCTAGTAATTCTGGTGCAGGAGGAGGCGGTGGTGGCGGAGCTGGTGCAACTGGAGGTAGTGGAGGCGTAATAATTTTAGTTTATAATTCATTAACTGACAGCGGGACTATTGAGGCAGCAGCAGGTGCAAAAGGAACAAAAGGTACAGGAGGTAACGGTTCGGTGACTGGAACACCTGGCACAACAGAGAACGGAGATGATGGATTAGACGGGAATAATGGTAACGCAGGAGTAATAATACAATTAGAAAATTAACAAATATATATGAAAACTAAAATGAAAAAGGTCAGAGATGATCTTGAAGAAAGAACAAAAGACAAAAGCTTTAATCGAGATTATACTGAGCAGGAACAAGACAAGATTTTGACAGCACGTAACATACTTAGACAAATTAACTTACAATAATATGCCAGCATTAATGATTGATGGGAAGGCCGTAGTATCTTTACCAAGTAACTGGAAAGATATACCCGAGATAAAAAAAGTAGTCATGCCTAGTGGATGGGAAAATGCCACAGACGCATTATTAGACAAGAACCTTGAGTATGTTCAGAGGGTAATTGATAGACAAAGCAG
>JAHJQI010000044.1 GCA_018819265.1 Alphaproteobacteria bacterium | reverse complement strand
TTCGTTGAACAGCTGGTTGGCCGTCAGCATCGACATGCCGAGATCGCCGCCCAGCGGATCGGTTTCGTTCATGTCGGCAGCAACGCCGTCGGTCTCGTCGACGATCAGCATCGCGCCGGTGAGGGTGAGCTTTGCGACCGGCAGGTCGTCCTTGATCTCGAAGTCGAGACTGTCGGTAGCGTGGCTGCCGTCCTCGTCTTCGAGTTCGATGACAACGCTGTCGAGGACGCTGTCGGGCCCCTTGACGGAGTGGTCGAGGGTATTGTCGGTCAGCGTGTACTTGTAGTCGATCTGGTAGCTGTCGAAGGCCGTTTGCGTGACGCCGGTGATGATCAGTTCGCCGTATTGCGTCATGATCGGCGTGTTGAGCGCAGCGGCCACGACGCCGTTTGCGTCGATGATGGTGACGCCGCCGATCTTGAGGAACTTGAAGCCGTCGCGGGCGCAGACGTCGAACGAGCCGGTCACCATCGGCAGCATCGGCCCGTTGTTTGAACCGTCGGGAAGGTCGGCCTCGTCGAGGACGTGCTCGGCGCCTTCGAGGTTGAGACCCTTGATGAGGACTTCGTCGTCCATGCCGAAGACGGTGATCTTGAGGGCGGAAGCTTTCTTCAGAAAGCCGTTGGTGACCTTGTAGCGGAACACTTCGCGCAGCGTCTCGCCGTCGCTCAGGCCCTGAACGATTGCGTACGCGGCGGGGTTCTCCGCTTCCGTGTAGAGCTTGTATTTGTAGGTGCCGTTCTTGCGCAGGATGAGCGTGCCGTACGTGCCCTCGATGACGCCCGGCTTGACGATTTTCAGAGCGGCGCCGGAATCGCCGCGATCGGCGAACTTTCCGAACGGCGCACCGTTATGGGCAATCGTCTTCAAGACGTTGCCGACCGCCATCTCCGGGCCATCCTCCTTGACCCAGTTCGAATCCATCTTGGTCAGGATTTTCCTGAATTCTGGATTGCGCTCGCACAATTCCCGAAACGTTAATCTACGCACCATGCCACACCACCATTGCGCGGGGACAAAAGCGAAACAAACTAAGCGCCTATCGCAGTGTGATTGCGGGTCTGAGTGTAGAAATTCGACTGCTAAAAACTACGAGAGACGAGACAAATCCGCGCACGGCTATTGTTAATGGACTGTTAATAACGTCGCAACATGTTTCATTCACTCTCTTTCCTCTTGACAATCCTCACCCCCTGTTTGACCGGTTCGCGGGCACGCGAAGGTGGAGGCCCGCGCGCGCAGTAATGTCCCGAAATCTGACGATTCCGCAACGCCACTGCCAGCCGGTTGACTTCTTCATCGTGAGGAGGACCGTCCTTGCGAACCAAAGCGTTCCAGTTGAGCTCGAAGCGGCGCGCGAGATCGCTTCATCGAGAAGTGCGTCGCACCGGATTTGAATCTGGATGACGCTCAAGCACCCGCGGGCGTGGCGCGGCTTATCGCAACCAGCCCGGCTCGCGGGCTGCTTGTGCGCGAAAAGTCCATCGCGCCCGCCGTCGACCCATGCGCTACTGCTTGGTCGCCGTCGGCACGTCCTTGCAGAAACGCTCGTGCAGGGCCGTCACGATGTCGCGAGCCAGCTGATCGCCCAACGAGTAGTGGGCGAAGTGACCTTCGCGCTCGACTGTGACGAGACCAACCAGCCTCAGTCGTGTCAGGTGCTGCGAGACGAGACTTTGACGGGCGCCGATTTCCTGACAAATCTCGGTGACGGTTTTGCTTCGTTCCATCAGGCAGCACAGGATCATGAGTCGATGCTCATTGCCGATCGAGCGAATGAACTCCGCCGCCTGTGCGGCTGACGCATACATTTGTTCGGCGAATTCATCGCCGCTCGCCGGGGTCTGCTGGTCGGTCTCGGCGTCTTCTTCGTCGCTTGTCCGGCCCATCTACATCCATTCGTCATGTTTCGCACCCGCGCCACGCAGCAGGTGTCCGGGTCGATTGTCAAGCTACACCGGCAAGCGGCGAACAGATTCTAAACTGGTTGAAGAGTGTTAACCTCTGCACGAAACGACACATCCGCAAAGGTGAGACGGGCAATGCGCCACGCGGGCATCCCGGAAACAGGCGACGGAAGGTAAACGTTTTCCCTCGACCAATCGGATCGCCCGTCGGAAAAATTACCTTTATCATGGTGCATTCGCAAGTCCGAATATAGGGTGTCGAAGCCGGCTCCCGGGTTCGCGAGCAGTCATGTGGACAACACGCAGGATGATAGATCGATGCGGCTCATTGAGGATTTGAAACAGCAGCAGGCAGACGAACCGAGCTATTTTCGCCAGCACCTCATGATGGAGGATATTAGCCGCCTCGAACGGCTGGCCGAACTGGCCGCCACCAGCGACGACCTTGCCGCGTTTGTAACGGCTGGCAAAACGGTCGGCTGGACGCCGGAAGATCGCCGCACGCATGAGTTGAACGCAACCCTTGAGCCGCTGCTGGTCGCGCTTCATGGCCGATGCGGACTGGACGCCGGTTCGCCGCAAGCGAGCGAACTCGACGATCGGATAGAAATGCTGTGGCAGGCTTTCGATGCCAACCGCATGGAACGGCTGATCGGCTGCCTGTCGCGGGTGCCGCCACCCCAGGACGCATCCTGATCCTGCCGCCGCAGCCCGGTCGCTGCCAGTGGCAACGGTAATGGCAATCTCATTACCGCGCTTGCTTTCCGGCCATCCGCAACAACTTCACGACCACGATCAGCCAGGGTGCGCCATGCATGAGGAGATCGAAGATATCGATCGGCCTGAAGAGCCGGCCTTGCACCAGCATCATCAGCTTTTCCAAAAGATGCGGTTCCGGCACGACAGGGGCGAGCCCCAGCGTCAGAGCTGCCGCTACCGCGATCCACCACGGGATACGGTCGAGCCATTCCATTACAATTCTCCCCTCACCCGCTCAACGTTCGCGGGCTCTGGCCTCTTCGACCAATGCGCGGCACAAAGCGGCAAGGTCGACAAAGCGCGTCGCCCTGGCGTAGCGCGACATAGGCACCTCCAAGCGGAGTTGCTGCTCGATCCGCAAGCGCAGTTCGAACGCTGACAGCGAGTCGATTCCGGCCTCATCGAGCGTCTCGGCCGAGACAAGATCCTCGGCACTCATTCTCAGGACCTTTGCTGCCTCGCTGCGCACCAGCTGCAAGGCCGCAGCCTCAAGCTCGTCTCCGTGCAGTCCGGTCAACCCGCGTGATGTCGGATCGCCTGCGCTGTCCCCGGCCGACACGAGACCCGCGGTACGCGGCGATCGCGCCAGAACCGGATGGGCAACCGCCAGCCGCGTCCAGTCGGCTGCTGCGATGGTCAGCGTCGGCCGGTCGAAGTCGATCGCCTTGGCCAGCGCCGCGAGTGCTGTTTCGTTGTCGATGCCGATCCACCCCGCGCTCGCCAGATAACTCTGCATCTTCTCGCTGCGGGCGACATGGCCGCTCTCCTCGAGTGCGCCCCAGTTGATGCAGATGCCGGGTATTCCCCGCGATCTCTGCCAATGCGCGAGCCCATCGAGGAAACTGTTGGCGGCCGCATAGTTGGACTGCCCGGCCCAGCCGACGACCTGGGCGAGCGAGGAAAACGAGACGAAGAAGTCGAGTTGCGCCCCGCAGCCTTCGAGGGCGCGCGTCAGGTTGAGCCCGCCCGCGATTTTTGGCGCCAGAACCTGGCGGATCCGCTTTGCCGTCATGTTCGTCAGCAGCGCATCGTCGTAGACGACTGCGGCGTGGACGATACCGCGCAGCGGCTTGTCGCAAGCGGCCAGCGAGTGAATGGCGCTTGCCACAGCGCCCGCGTCCGTGACGTCGAGACGAAGCGTTTCGATCCTCGCGGGCTCCGACTGTTGAGCCCCGGTCTGCGCGCTGCGCGAAGCCAGCACGACCCGGCCCGCTCCGCGTGCACTGAGCCACTCCCCGACCGCGCAGCCAAAGCCGCCCGCCCCGCCGGTCACCAGATAGGTTCCCTCAGGGTCGAGCGGCGCATCGTACCGCAAGCCGCTTTCAACCGGCAAGTCGGCATCGTCCAGTTCGACGACGACCTTGCCGATATGCTTCGCCTCAGCCATCAACCGGAACGCATTGCCGACGTCGGCAGCGCCGAACCGCGACACGGGCAGGGCATCGATCTCACCGCCGGCGAGCATGGCCGACACCTCGTCCAACATGCCGGCGGCAAGCAGCGGGCGCTGCGCGATCAGTGCCGCGACATCGATGACATGAAACGAGACGTTGGAGCGAAGCCCGCGAAGCCCCAGCGGACTGTCGCAATAGACATCACGCTTTCCGAGTTCGAGGAAGCGGCCGTATGGGGCGAGGCACGAAAGGCTCTTGTCGATGAACGCGCCTCCGAGCGAATTGAGAACGACATCGACGCCCTGGCCGTCCGTTGCACGCATGACCTCGTCCGCGAACCCGAGACTGCGCGAATTGAACACATGTGCGATGCCGAGGCCTCGCAGATAGGTGCGTTTTTCGTCGCTGCCTGCAGTCGCGAAAATTCGCGCGCGAGCACGCCGCGCCAGAGCAATTGCCGCCAGCCCGCCCCCGCCTGTGGCGCTGTGAATGAGGATGCTCTCGCCCGGCGCCAGGCGGGCAACCTTGTTGAGCGCATGGTGCGCGGTCAGATAGGCCGACGGGATCGCCGCCGCTTCGCAATGCGTCAGCCCGGCCGGAACCCGATGCAGCGCCAGGCTCGGCCAGTTGACCCGTCGCTGGAACGCACCTCGTCCCATGCCAAAGACGTAATCGCCGATGTCAAGCGACCTCACGTTCTCCCCGCGCGCCACGACGACCCCGGACAGCTCGAGCCCGAGAGCTTCGATGGCCGCTGAAGGCTCGGCCTGCTCCGGCAACAGTCCGGAAACCGCCATCACATCGCGGAAGTTCAAACCGACGGCGCGCACCTCGACGCCGACATCATCCGGCCCGAGAGGGGCTTGCTGCGCGACCTGCCAGCACACGCCGTCGGCGCCCGGCGCACCGGTGTGGCGAAGTTTGAAGTTACGCGATCGGCCAAGCTTCGACAGCGGCACTCTCGACGCGATCAGGTCATGCTCGGCCACCTCCCCGAGCCGCGTCGCGTAGATGCGGCCGGCGCGGATCGAAAGTTCGCTTTCCCGGCTTGTCGACGTGAGGATATCGATCAGGGCGCCTGTATCGCGCAGCCCGGACTCGTCGATATCGATGAGTTGCAGTGTAGCCTCCGGCGCCTCCATCGCGACCGTGCGGAACAGCCCATGGAGGGCGGACTGCGCAAGGCCGCTTGCACTGATCGTCGCGTGCCCGCCGACGGCAAGGGCATTGTGTGTGAGGACACTGATCCTCGGCAGCGGTTCGTCGGTTGCAAGCTGTGCGATGGCCTGCGCGAAGCCGGTAGCCGCGATCACGTTAGCCGTCGCTGCATCTGCAATATCGAGACTTCGGTCGGCTGACCTGGCCAGCGGCAGCGCATAGACGATACCGGCAACCGGCGAGCGTTCAAAACACATGCGGAAGGCATCGAGATAGGTGCGCGGATCCTCTGCCGCGCCGGCGGCGATGGATCGGATCGAGACCTGTTCGCCACGCATTCCGAGTGCATCGCCGATGCGCCCTGAAAGCGCGCAGTTGTCGCCTCCAAACAACAGCCAGGTTCCATCCGCAGCCTGTTTGGAAGCCTCGACAGCGACCGCCTCGATCGACTCGCCATAGTAGCGCGGCGCTGTTACATCGCTTTTCGCGAACCCCTGCTTGCCTCGGTTGGCCCGCGTCCTGATGCCGCCGATCGTCACGACCGGTGCCGTCCCCCCGCAGAAAATCGTGACGTCGGCGATGACGTATTTACCGGAGGCCCGTGTCGAGGCCGCCGCGCGGCACTCATGGGCAAGCGCCCCGGTTACGGCCACCCGGTCGATGCCGACAGGTATGAGGCCGTCCGCGCCGAAGTTCCCGTCACAGGCGAGCATCAGCTGCAACGCGCAGTCGACGGTTCTCGGGTCCAAAGCGAACGACGTTGGCGCGCCAACGCCTGCTTCCGCGATGACGATCCGTGCCGAAGCGCCGCCGGGACCTGCCAGGATGGAGCAAAGCCCCTGGAACTGGGGACCCCAGCCGAAGCCATTGGCTTCGGCCGCCCGGTAGAATTCAGCCCGCTCGATTGCCTTGCCCTGAACGAGCGGCGCGCGGATTTCGCCTGGCGCTGCGGCCTGCAACGGATAAACCGTCGCCGCGCTCCGCTGCTGCCAGTCCTGCGCGCCATCCCTCAACCTGGAACTGATCGTCAGGCGCCGCCGACCGCGATCGAAGGCCGTCCGCAACTGCACGACGTCGTCAGCCCCGATATAGAGCGCCGCCGGGAAAGCGATATCGATCAGTTCGATTGCTTCGCAATCCAAGACGTCGCGCGCTGCTGCTGTCAGCATGTCGAGATAGGCGGCGGCGGGAAACACGCACTCGCCATCGAGGCGGTGGTCGCCGAGATAGCCGTGCGTCGTCAGGCTCACCTCGTTCGACCAGCTTGGCACCGGTCCAGGATCGCGCCGCCCAAGCAACGGATGCCCCGCCGGCGGGCGCATGACGCGCGCTGCCTCTTCCGGCTCGCTCCATAACTCCTGCAATATCCATGGCCGGCGCGGCAGTGTCACCGTGCGCCCGCCGGCCTGCTGGATGGCTGGCCAATCGATGTCCACCCCGGCGACATAGAGCTGCCCGGTGGCGACCGCGACCGACACGCGATCGCCCCACCGCTTGTCGAGCGAGCTGACGGTCGTGACCGTCTGCCCCTTTGCCGCCGCGCAGGCCGCCGTCATGCTCGAAAGCGTGCGGTGCGGGCCAAGTTCGATGAAAGTATCGCCGCCGAGTTCCAGCGCGCGCTCGACGGCCTGCTGATAGCGCACGGGATAGCGCAGGTTCTGCCACCAGTAGTCGGCATCGAAGCGGTCATTCAGTTCACCGGTCACCGTCGAGATGACCGGCAGCTTCGCTGGTGCGGTGTCGAGTTCGCCGACATCGGCCTTGAAGATGTGCTCGACGGGTGTGAACCAGCTCGAATGGTAGGCAAAGTCGAGCGCCAGCTTGCGCGTGAGGATTGTCGGGTCGGCTTCGTTCAATAGCTGGATCAGTTCGTCGATGGCCCGTTCCTCGCCGGTCAGCGTCACCATGTGCGGTGAGTTGTAGCCACCAATCTCGATGCCGCCGTCCGCGGGCAGCATGGGCTCGATCGTCTCGGCCCCAAGACCGATGGCCGCCATCGTGCCGACCCGGTCGACATGGCCGCGGATGAGACCGCGATGCGTGACGAGCGCGGCAACAGCGGCCTGCCCGATGCCGCCTGCGAGATAGGCCGCCGTCACTTCGCCGAAGCTGTGGCCGAGCACGATGTCCGGCCGCACGCCGCGCGCGCGCCAGACTTCGGCAAGCCCCGTCTGGAACGCGAACATCACCGCTGGCGTGATCGCTGCGTCATGAATGTTGCTGGTCTCCTCATCGGCCAGCAAGACCTTGACCACCGACCACCCGCCGATCTCCTTGAAGACGCTGTCGAAGGCTTCGATCGATTGACGGAACACCGGCTCGCACTCGAAGAGTTCGCGGCCCATCGCCCACCACTGGCCGCCTTGGCCGGTCATCGTGAAAACCAGCTTGCGCGATGTCCGTGCCCTGCCCGTGATGATCTCCGGCGGTGCGTGCCGGTCGGCTGCCGGCCATGCGCGGCCTTCGGCGAGACACACGAGCTTCTCGCGAAGCTCCGCTGGCGTGGCCGCGATGATGACGGCGCGATGTTCGGCGTGGTCGTGCTGCGCCGCAATTGCCGCGCCCACCTCGCCAACGCTCAGTCCGGCAAGAGAACCCGAGTCAATCGCCTGCGCCAGACAGGCTGCAAATCGTTGCAGATGCTGAGGCGTCGGCGCCGACAGCGGCACGGCTGTAGGAGTGGACACCATCGCTGCCGGCACGGTACCGCCAACAGGAACGCAACCGCGACCGGGCCGGCCCGGCGCTTCGGCGCTGCTCAACAGCACGCCTGCGTTGGTGCCGCCGAACCCGAATGAGTTGACCAGCGCCCGCAACGGTTCCGCGCCGGCATTGAGATCGACCGGCTTGTCCGCCACCGCAATGCCAAGCGCGTCGAAATCGATGGCCGGGTTCGGCGTCTCGTATCCAAGGCTTGCGGGAATGCGGCGGTGAAACAGCGCCAGCGCCGTCTTGATCAGCCCGGCGATGCCGGCGGCCGGTTCGAGGTGCCCGATATTGGTTTTGACCGATCCTATCGGCAGCGGCCGGTCCCGCTCGCAACTGCCGAACACAGTGCCGATCGCGTTGGCCTCGATCGGATCGCCGACAAAGGTGCCGGTGCCATGTGCTTCGACATAGTCGAGGCAGGCTGGATCAATCCCGGCTCGGGCGGAAAGGCTGCGCATCATCGCCATCTGCGATTCGAGGCTGGGCTCGGTGATCGCGCCGGTGCGGCCGTCCTGATTGACCGCGCTCGCATCGATCGCGGCATAGATCCGGTCCCCCGCCGCCAGCGCATCCTCGTATCGGCGCAACACGACGACGCCCACCCCTTCGCCGCGCACGAAGCCGTCGGCAGCGGCATCGAACGCGCGGATCCTGCCCGTCGGCGACAGCATGTGGGCGCGGCTGAACGTGATGAACATGCGCGGGTCGAAGAGGACGTTGACCCCGCCCGCGAGCGCGATGTCGCAAGAGCCGCCGGCAAGGTGCCGGCACGCCGTATCGACGGCGACGAGCGACGACGAGCAGGCCGTGTCGACGCCCATGCTCGGGCCTCGAAGATCGAGCCGGTTGGACACCCGGTTGGCGACGATCGACAGCGCCGTGCCGGTGCCCGCATAGCGGTCGCCGTGGCCGGTTCGATAGCGCTGCAGGAGGCCGTAGTCGATGTTGGAGACGCCGACGAAAACGCCGGCATTGCGCCGCCGCAGCTCTTCCATGGGCAGCCGCGCATCGAAAACCGCTTCCGTGGCGGCCATCAGTAGCAACCGCTGCTGCGGATCCATCGCATCGGCTTCGCGTGGCGACAGGCCGAAGTAGGCGGCGTCGAAAGAGCGGATGTCGCTTAAGAATCCGCCCCACCTGGAATAGGATCGGTTGGGAAGGTCGGGCCGGGGATCGAAGAAACCTTCGAGGCTCCATCGTCGAGGGGGGATCTCGGTTATTCTGCTGCGCTCATCGCTGAGCATGTTCCAGAAACTCGCCGCATCATCGGCGCCACCGGGAAAGCGGCAGCCGATGCCAATGATGGCGATGCGCTCCACGTATCGATCCTTCTTTTGCCCCTTGGCAGCGACGCCAGTTACGTTAGTATATGCAGATGTGTGAATGCAAGGCGATCCCGGCACGCGGCGGCACCGGGCCAAGATGGAGCTGCGCTAGATGAATTGGATGCAGAAGCTCCGTTCGATCGAGGCATTGGAGGACGGCGAGTTCGATCCCGTCATCGTAGCCGAGATGGAGCGGATTGCACTTCACCCGCGCAACGCCGTCGAAGAACTGGCCGCGCGCCGTTCAATGCGGTTTTCGACCCCCACTTTCAAAGAGTATTCATCCTCCGAGATCAAGGGCTGCGGCAAGAATTCGTTTCCGGCGTTCTCGGTGACGGCAGGCGCCTGCGCGCTCGACTGCGACCATTGCCGCGCCAAGATTCTGGAACCGATGATTCCGGCGACGAGCCCTCAGATGCTCGACCGCAAGGTGCGCGACCTGATCTTGCTCCAGGATCTGCAGGGCTTCCTGCTGTCGGGCGGCTCCAACCGGCGAAATGAGATCAAATACGAGAAATATCTCCCCGTCGTCGAAGGGCTCAAGCGCGACTTTCCCAATCTCAAGGTGGCGATTCACTCCGCCCTGCTCGACGAGACGCGCGCCAGGTCCATGGAGAGCGCCGGCGTCGACACCGCGATGATGGATGTCATCGGCTCTGAGCAAACGATCCGCGACGTCTATCATCTCGACCGCACGGTCGAAGAGTTCGAGGCAACGCTGAGCGCCCTTTGCTCGACGCGCATGGAAGTGGTGCCGCACATCGTCATCGGCCTGCATTACGGCCGCATCCTCGGCGAGGCGAACGCGCTCGATATCTGCGCGCGCCACGACATTCATTCGCTCGTCCTCGTCGTGGTCATGCCGTTCTACGCCCGCCCCGGCACCTTCGTGACCCCGGATACCGGCGACGTCGGCCGCATCTTCATCGAGGCCCGCCGCAGGCTTCCCGACAAGCAGGTTCTCCTCGGCTGCGCCCGTCCGGCCGGCATGCACAAGCGGGTCACCGATTCTTATGCCGTCATGGCCGGACTCGACGGGATCGCGTTTCCGGCCGATGGTGCGGTCGCGCTGTGCGAAGCGATCGAGCGGCCATTCGAGCAGCAGCACGCCTGTTGTTCGATCAAGATCGGCGGCAACATCGAGGCTCGGCCGATGGCGAGCGCGTGTTCGGGTTAGTTTTCAAGATCCAACGCTTGATCACGGCTTGAACAGGAACAGCCTCTTGAGGCACCACATCTAGAGGATACGAGATGAGCTGCTTGAAACGTGAAGTCGCAATCCCCTCGGCCACGGGATCGGGTGGACTCGATTTCAACGCCCTCGAGGAGATGATCCCGCGCGCACCCGCGCCGACCCCGCGCGAAGCCAGGAACGGCGGCCGGGTCAAGCTGGCGAACGTTCCCCCGGAAGGCATCTATCTGCCCAACAACAACCGGCTGGCGCCGCATATGCGCTCTCCCGAGTACGTGCAGATGTCGACGGCGGCGGCCATCACCCTTGGGCTGATGTCGGGCAAGATGCACGGCTGCTCCTGCACCCGCTGCCTGAACCTCCTGCTCAGCTATCCCGAAGGCTGCCGCGCCAATTGCGCATATTGCGGGCTTGCCCGCCACCGCGAGGCCGAGCGCGACTACGCCGACCGCAATTTCATCCGTGTCGACTGGCCGGCGGTCCCGATGTCGCAGATCGTGGAAAAGGTCGCCGCCGATGGCGACAAGACGCCGTTCCACCGCATGTGCATCTCGATGATCACGCATCCCAATTCGGACGCCGATACGGTCACCGTCCTCAAGCAATGGACCGATCGCATCGACCCAGCCGCGGTGCCGGTGTCCATCCTGTCCAATCCGACGACGATGACGCGCGAAGATGTGAAGACGCTGCACGGTCTTGGCGCCGACATCTTTACAGTTGCGCTCGACGCAGCAACGCCCGCGATTTTCGACCGCACCCGCGGCAAGGGCGTTCAGTCTCCACATTCCTGGGCCAAGTACTGGGAAATCCTCGAGGACGCGCGCGACATCTTCGGCGATCAGAAGTTCGGAGCCCACATCATCGTCGGCATGGGCGAGACCGAACACGACGTGCTGAGCCTCGTGCAGCGCCTCGTCGACATGGGCGGCCACAGCCACATGTTCTGCTTCTTCCCCGAGAAGGGCTCGCTGATGGACCACCTGCCGGCGACGCCTCGCGACCAGTGGCGGCGGGTACAGCTCGCCCGCTATCTGATCGACTACCGCGGCGTCCGCGTCGAACAGATGCAATTCGACGAGCTTGGCCGCGTCAGTGATTTCGCCATCCCGAAGGCGGAACTCGATACGATCGTCGATCAGGGTCTTGCCTTCCGCACCAGCGGCTGCCCCGGCAAGTTCCGCGAGGATCTATCCGCCTGCGATCGGCCCTATGGCGACAGCCCGCCATCGAACATCGCCAGCTACCCGTTCCAGCCCGCGCCCGCCGACCTGCGGAAAATACGCAGCCAGCTCGGCATGGAGAAGCCGGGGGAAGCCTACGTCGAGGGCGAGGAGATCGAGATCGAGCGTGCCTAGCTAATGGCAATCAACTTCCGAGTCATAGATACCGGCGTCCGCGACGGACGCCTGCAGATCGCCTTCGACGATGCGCTGATCGATCTGCACAAGTCCGGCCGCTCGCCCGACACCGTGCGATTCATGCGCTTTCCCCCGACCGCGCTGGTCGGGCGCCATCAGGCGGTCAACCACGAACTGAAGCTCGATCACATCCGCAATAACGCCATCGGCATCGTGCGGCGCATCACCGGCGGCGGCGCCATCTATCTCGACAGCGGCCAGGTCGGCTGGGAGATCGTGCTGTCGCGCAAGCGCCTGCCGCTCCCGACCCTTGCCGACTACACCGCCGGGATCTGTGCAGCCGTTGCCGACGGACTATCCCGGACGTTCGGCATCGATGCCCGCTTCCGGCCGCGCAACGACATCGAGGTAGGCGGAAAAAAACTCAGTGGGACAGGTGGTTACTTCGATGGGGACACGCTCATCTATCAGGGCACCGTTCTCGTCGACGTCGACCCCGCCGCCATGATGGCCTGTCTCAACGTTCCCGCCCCCAAGCTCGCCAAGCGTGACCTCGACCAGTCCGAATCGCGCGTCACGACCCTCAAGGCCCTCCTTGGCCACACGCCCGGCATAGAGGAGGTCCACGGCGCCGTGCTGTCGGGCCTCCAGACGAAATTCGGCCTGAGTTTCGAAATTCAGACACCCACCGCCGAAGAGGAGGCGTTGGCGCTGCGCAGGCTGACCGAAGAAATCGGCACCGACGAGTTCGTGTTTTCGATCGATGATCCACGCAGTGAAGACGTATTCGAGGCCACCACCACTTCATCTGGCGGCAGCGTATCCGCTTTTGTGCGGCTTGAAGGCGAGCGCCAAGCACGCCGCATTCGCGAGGTTCTTCTGACCGGCGATTTCTTCGTCACGCCACCACGCATGGTTCTCGATCTGGAAGCCCATTTGCGCGGCGTTCCCGCAAGCCAGGCCGGCGCTTGCGTTGACCGCTTCTTTGCCCTCGCCAAACCGGATCTGCTGACCATTGCGCCAGCCGATTTCAGAACCGCGATTGAAAACGCCGTGGCGGCCGGGTCATGAAGTTTCTGTCCGTCGTCCAGCACACCCAGTCCGAATGGCTCGGCCACATCGAGGACCACCTCGAGGGCCGCGGCATCCGCTTCGGTTACCACCGCCCCTTCACCACCGGCGGCGGCCTGCCGAACTCGTCGACGGTCGGCGATGGCCTGATCCTGGTTGGCGGTGGGGGCTGGGGAACGGCAACTGAAGGCCGGCTATTGCCGTCATTGGGCGAAGAGGTTCGCCTGACACGCGCGTGCCTGATGATGGGTAAGCCCGTGCTCGCGCTCGGCCTTGGAAGCCAGATCCTTGCGATCGCAGCCGAAGGTGGTTCTGTCGTCAAACCGCTGGCACTGGCCGTCGGCACAGCCCGGCGGATCAAGGACGGCGCCTTTGCCGGTCGCCTCCCGGCCGAATTCCCGATTGTCACGTATGGGCGCGATCATGCTGCCCCCCCGGATTACGCGCAAATCCTGGCGGTCGACGGCGATGGTTTACCGGCCGTTTTCCAGGTCGGTGCGAACGCATTCGGTTTTTCCGCCCATCCCGGCCTCAGGCCGGCGATGATCGAGGACCTGATCATGGAGTTCGACGAAGTCCCGCCGAATATCTCCGACATCCTGCCGACCCTTGCTTCCCTCGGCCCGAAGATCGAGGATGCGCTGGTGCCGATCATGACCGGCGTGATCGAACTGACAGGCTGGATGGACACATAGATGGTGCCTACGTCCCCGAACCGGCTGCCGGTTGCTGCCCGGCGGACCGGCGGACGGCGGACCGGCGGACCGGCGGACCGGCGAAGAAATGTATTCAAAAATGCGAATATTTACTTGTAAGCAAAATTGTGCCGGGCTAGGTTGGTCGGCGCGCGCGGCCCACCGAGCGCCCTTAAAGCGATGACCATTCTGTCGGCCATAAAGAACCGGCAGTGGCGGAGGAGAAACGAAATTGGCCAAAAAACTTCTGATCGTGATGGCGAATACCGATCCGCGCAATGGCGAGGAGCTGGGCGCTCCATTTTTCCAGGCTTCCGTCGGAGCCGCGATGGATTACGAAGTTGAAGTGATCTGCACGGCAACATCCGGCAGCCTGATGAAGAAGGGCGTGGCCGAGAAGCTGGTCGTCAAGGAGGGCAGCCCGAAGACCGTCTATGATTTCATCAAGGACGCACACGAGGCCGGCGTGAAGTTCTACTGCTGCTCGCCCAATCTCGATCTCTTCGATATGACCCAGAGCGACCTGATCCCCGAGTGCTCCGGCATCGTCGGTGGCGCCTACCTCATCGAAGAGGTCATGGAAGGCGATTGCAAGGTTCTGACGTATTGATCCAATTCTGGTCCAGGTGAGGCACCGCTGATGGCTGATGGTTCCGCCACGAGAGTCCAGGACTTTATCGGCGACCCGGTGAGCGACGCGCCGATCGTGCCGCGCGAAAAGCTCGAAGAGATCTTCCAGGATCTCCAGGCCGACCTCCGCTTCGATCACGAACTCAACGGTTGCCTGAACTGCGGCATCTGCACCGCGACGTGCCCTGCCGCGCACTACTACGACTTCTCGCCGCGCGAGATCGTGCAGCTCTTATGGACCGAGAACCTGGAAGGCATCTATGATGCTATGCAGGAGAAAATCTGGTCGTGCGCGCAGTGCTACACCTGCGCCGCCCGCTGCCCCTTCAAGAACTCACCGGGCGGCCTTGTCATGCTGATGCGCGAAGTTGCCATCAAGCACCAGATGCAATCGGCCAAGGACGTGCTGCGCCCGTTCAGCCGCGTCATGCTGAAGCTGGTCTCAACCGGCAACCAGCTCGCCCCCGACATGATCAACCCGCAGCACTTCGCGGATTGGGGGCCCAACATCTCCAAGGTCGATGCGCCCCTGAAGCTTTTGCGCAAGGCGATCCCGATGGCAACGCTCAACACCACGGAGACGGCCTGGGAAGTGAACCTCAAGACCTCCGTCGAACTCTATACGATCTGGGAAATGACGGGCGTTCTGAACCAGTTGGAAGGCATCGACGAGAACTTGTTCGATGTCATTACCGACATCATGGATGAGAAGCGAGAGGACTGGTCGGACTTCCTGGAAGAGCAGGAAGACGAAGACGAGGATTGAGCCGGCACGGCCTGTTTGCCGGCGGCTGCTTCCAAATCAGTATTTGACGCTTGAAACGAATTGAGGAGCTGACGATGACCACCGATAACGACACTCGCCCCGGCCAGCCGGGCGAAAAGTTCACCGGGCATGGCAGCGAATGGCGGCCCTCCAACCTCAGCCCGACGGAAGCCCAGCGCGCCACCGCATGGGTCGAACAGAAGATCGACCGCCGCTCGATGCTGACCAACAAGGATCGCGTCGCCGACGTGCGCGACGAGATGTGGCAGCTCGAGAAGGACGGCCAGATCGTCGTCCATCGCATCACCGACCAGCACAAGCCGATCGACGCCAAGACGCTTTATGGCTGGACGAAGCGCATTCCCACGACCCAGCTCTGGCACCATAAGAGCTGCGGCCAGTGCGGCAACATTCCCGGATATCCGGTGTCGCTGCTGTGGCTGATGAACAAGATGGATATCAAGTACCTCGACGAGACCGACCAGACGAGCTGCACGGCGTGGAACTACCACGGCTCAGGCATCGGTAATCTGGAAAGTCTGGCGGCCGTGTTCCTGCGCAACTTCCATCAGGCCTATGTCGCGGCCAAGTCGCAGGGCCTGCCCGAGGGCTACTATTATCCTCTCGTGCATTGCGGCACCTCGTTCGGCAATTACAAGGAAGTTCGCGGCTATCTCATTCACTCCGCAACGCTGCGCGAGAACGTCACCAAGATCCTCGGCAAGCTCGGCCGCCTCGTCGACGGCAAGCTCTTGATCCCCGAAGAGGTCGTTCACTATTCGGAGTGGCTGCACGTGATGCGCCACGAGATCAAGAAGCACCAGGAAATCGACGCCTCCCACGTGCGCGCGACGATCCACCCGGCCTGCCACGTCTACAAGATGGTGCCGGAGGATGCGATCTACGACGAGACGGTTCTGGATGGAAACCGCGTCGCCGTTTCGACGGGGCTCGTTCAGGCGCTCGGCGCGCAGGTCATCGACTACAAGACCTGGTATGATTGCTGCGGTTTCGGCTTCCGCCACATCATTTCGGAGCGCGAATTCACCAGATCATTTGCGATCGACCGCAAGATCCGCGTCGCCGTCGAGGAAGCCAAGTCCGACGTGATGATCGGCCACGATACCGGCTGCATCACGACCCTCGACAAGAACCAGTGGATCTCCAAGGCCGGTGGCGAAGGCAAGGCCGTGGAACTTCCGGTCCTCGCCGACTGCCAGCTCGCCGCCCTGCTGTGCGGCGCCGACCCCTACAAGATCGTCCAGACCCACTGGCACGCAAGCCCGATCGAGAAGCTTCTGGAGAAGCTCGGCATCGACTGGCAGGCCAAGAAGGTCGAGTTCGAGACGTATCTTGAGAAGATCCAGACCGGCGCCGCCGACCAGCTCTACGATCCGCGCCTGCGCATCACGAGCGGCCCCGGCTTCAAGCCGGTCAAGCGGGAAGTGCCCGTGCCGCCGCCTCAGGAATGAGGACTAACACATGACCCGGCTTATCCCATTTCTGGGCATGGCCGGGAACGCCGAGGAACGGCTTTTCTTTCTCTGACTCGAACGGCCTTCCCTCGCAATACAGCAGTCAGCGCCCGCGGTTTGGTTGACGCGCGCGCATTGGAAAGTGCGAAGGACTAACGATGAGCAAGCCCATACTGATCGTCGGCGGCGGACCTGCTGGCCTTGCAGCGGCGCACGCTGTTGCAAGCGTTGGCTATAGCAGCGTGCTCGTCGAGAAGACCGCGATTCTCGGTGGGGCGCCGATCCAGTCAGGCTACGCCAAGCTCGTGCCATCGGGGCAGTGGGCAAAGGACGCGATCGGCGGCATGGTCAGCCGCGTCGAAAGCAATCCGAAGGTCCAAAAGAAGCTCAACACGGTGGTCAAGTCGTTCGACGGCACGCCGGGCAATTTCGTCGCCGAACTTTCCGACGGCACGCGCGCC
The DNA here is from genome assembly GCA_018819265.1 of Alphaproteobacteria bacterium. Lineage (GTDB taxonomy): Bacteria > Pseudomonadota > Alphaproteobacteria > Rhizobiales > Hyphomicrobiaceae > Filomicrobium. Next base: position 14,074 of record JAHJQI010000044.1, on the reverse strand, counting down.
GAGGTCGGCTCCGCGATCCTCACCACCGGCTTCACCCATTTCGACAGCGTCAACAAGCCCGAATGGGGCTTCGGGCTGTTTCCCGACGTCGTCACGACCACCCAGGTCGAACAGATGATCTCGAGCGGCAAGGGCGTTCGCTGCCCATCCGACAATCGCAAGCCCAAGCGCGTCGCGATCCTGCTCTGCGTCGGCTCGCGCGACCGTCAGATCGGCCGCGAGTGGTGCTCGAAGATCTGCTGCACCGTGTCGGCGAACCTCGCCATGGAGATCCGCGAGGAACTGCCCGAAACCCACGTCTACATCTATTACATGGATATCCGCACGTACGGCCTCTACGAGTCCGACTATTATTGGAAGAGCCAGGAAGAGTTCAAGGTCAAGTACATCAAGGCGCGCATCGCCGAGGTGACGAGCGATGGCAAACAGCTCATCGTCAAGGGGGAAGATACGCTGGTGAAGCGCCCGATTACCATCCCCTTCGACATGGTCGTCCACGCCATCGGCATGGACCCCAACGTCGACAACATGACCCTGTCGGCGGTTTTCGGCGTCGATCTGCATCGACACGGCTACATCGAGCGCAAGGACACCTATGGCGTCATGGGCGCGACATCGCGTGCCGGAGTCTTCGTGGCCGGCGCGGCCATCGGCCCGGAAACCATCGACGATAGCATCGCCCAGGCGAACGCAGCGGCCCTGAACGCAATTGCAGCCGCCGCGGGCAGCACCTTGCAGGCAGCGGAGTAGACGGCACGATGGCGAGCATGGCTGCCAACTCATCGATATCGCCAGCCCGGCCGGTGCTTGAGCTGTCCGGCCCCAAGCTGCGCATTGCGTTCGAGACGTTGGTCAATGCCTCCGAGGCCGTCGGCGGGATCGAACAGTTCGTTGCGGCGGTCAGGCTCAAATCGAACGTTTTCCAGGATCTGTTGGGCGAGGGCAGGGCGGACACAGTCATCCGCGCCGAATTCGAGCAGCTGGCCCAGTTGATGGCGACCGTTCGCCGGCGTCTCAAGCGACTGGTCGACCATCAGGGCTGGCCCAAGGTCCGCGAGGCGATCGCCGCGCTCATCGAGGATGCAGCCGACACGGCGAACGCCGACAAGACCGTGGCGGCGTTCGTGAAGACCTTCCCGGATGTCAGGGAGAACCGCTTCACCCGCGATCTTGCCGCCGAGATCCTTCACAACGTCATGCCGGAACATTACCCCCTGATGCAGCGCTGGGTTTGGGACACGAAGACCAACTCAGGTGTCATCCGCGAGATCTGGCACGGCGACGACGTCGACCACATGGTCATCGACATTGCCAACGGCTACGAGACATTCCTCGTCTTGCGCGAGGAGCTGTCGCAGTTCCTGTCCGACAACGGCGTCTTCCGCGACATGATCTGGCACGTCGACCTCCTATGCGCGCAAATTTACGGCGACTACATCAACGCACAGGGCGGCGCCTGGCTGAAAACAGAATTCGGATCCGATAGCGATCCTCTCGAACACACCCGTCGCATCATCGGTCTCGACCGCGTCGCGGGGAAACGGCCCGGCAAGACCGGCACCATCGACGGGACCGCCGAGACGATCCTGCAAACCAAGCTTCTATCCTGAGGACGGCGCGACATGCCTATCCATGAAAAATCGCTGATCCGACCTGAGAACATTACGACCCACGATGATCTCGTCATCGAAGGCGTCGATGTTTCGGGGCACTGGTCGACCTTCATCGAGACCCGCGTCATTGCCGACTACAACGAGGCCATGGAAGAGGAAATCGCTGCGCTGCCGGGGGGAGAAAACATTCACCGCTGCTGGCAGTGCGGCTCATGCACGAACTCCTGCACCGTTCATGCGATCGAACCGCGCTTCAATCCGCGCTACTGGATCTATCTGATCCGCACCGGCATGGAATCCGAACTCCTGCGCGACAAGGATCTCATCTGGCAGTGCGTATCCTGCAACAAGTGCACCTACGCCTGCCCGCGCGATGTCGTGCCGGAAGGCGTGATGAAGGCAACTGCGCACTGGCTGGAGATGAAAGGTCACGTGCCTGAATCGCCTTCGATGATCTTCGACAAGATCTTCACCGAACAGATTGTCGAGCACGGCCGGATCGAGGACACCAAGGTCCTCATGCAGTTCCTGAAGCGGACCAATCAGCCGCTGATGCAGGACTGGCTGAAACAGATCGTCATGAATATCGCCGCGCGATTGCCGGTGAAGTGGGGCCTGAAGAGCGCCTGGAGCTTCGTGTTTCATCCGCGCACGCGCGGCTGGAAGAAGGCCGGCGCGGCACTTCAGGACTACATCATCGAAGTCGAGCAGCACCACAAGGCCGCCCTCGGCGCCGGTACTTCGAATGCTGCCAGCAACGACAACCCACCGCAGCGCAAGCTGCACGCAGCCGAATAAGGGGAACGCCAGACATGGTCGACGTCACCGAGCGAGCCAAGCAGCTGCGCGAAGTTGCATATTATCCTGGTTGCGCGCTTGAGGGTTCCGGCAACGGCTACGATGTATCGACGCGCGCGATCGCCCACAACCTCGGCCTCAAGCTGCGCGACGTGAAGGACTGGAACTGCTGCGGCGCGATGGAGGTCAAGAACATCGACCCCAAGATCCAGACCTACCTGTCGAGCCGCGTCCTCTCCCAGGCGGTCAACGCGACCCGCAATAATGTCGTGATGGCGCCCTGTAACGGCTGCTATCACAACCTCAAGAAGGCCGAGTACGATCTCGCCCACGACCAGAATTCACGCGATGTGGTCGAGAAGATATCCGCGAAGGCCGGGCACAAGACCTATGAAGCCGGTCAGGCCGAAACCATCCACGCGCTCGATTGGATCAAGGAGACGATCGGCGAAGAGGGACTGCGCGAACGAACGAAGGGGAAGCTCGCCGGCCTGAAGATCGCCAACTACTATGGCTGCATGTACGTGCGCCCGCGCCACATTTTCCCGGAAAAAGACCAGGGCCCGGGCAGCGAATCGACTTCCAAGCCGCACTTCATGGACGATCTGCTGGCGGCTGCCGGGGCCGAGAACGTCGAGTTCCCGCTGAAGACCGCGTGCTGCGGCGGCGCACACACGCTCTCCGACAGCGATATGTCGACCAAACTCGTGCTCAACATCCTGCAGGCAGCCGAGGCCAACGGCGCAGAAGTGATCGCCACCGAATGCCCGACCTGCCATTCCGGCCTGGAAATGCATCAGATCCGCGCCGAAAAGCGCTTCGGCAAGAAGACCAACGTTCGCATCCTCTACTTCACGCAGTTGCTCGGGCTGGCCCTCGGCATCGGTCCGCGCAAGCTGGGCATTCATACCAACATCTCCGAATCGATCCCCTTCCTCGTCGAAAAGGGACTGACATGAGATCTATCGCGGCGATCGAATCTCGAATCGAGCAGATTGAGGAAACATCGGCACCCGAAGCGGCAATCGAAGCCGCAGCCGAACTTGTCCGCATGGGTGAAGAAGTTCTCGAACACTGGATTATCGCCCGTGGCGAAACGCCAACGCAGGAAGAGAAGGAAGGCTTCCGCTTGCTGGCGCTGCATCGCCAGGGGGCCAAGGGCGATCCCTCGTTCAACGCCTGCCGCGAGACCTGCCGCGAACTCGCCTACCACTATAATCTGCTGACCCTGGAGCCGGGTCACCCCGAGACCGCCAAGCGTATCCGGTTGGCCGCGCTCGTCGCCAAGCATCTCGCCCTGTTCGTTGGCGGCAAGATGCAGGTCGCAGGTCTCGGAGAGTTCTGTTGTGCGGCGAAGCCCGTGCGGGCGAACGAAATCCTTGGCGCGTGACGTGCCGGTGTCGGTCTGCATTCGCGGCTTAACGATCCGGACACGCCGCGCTATACTCTTGGAAGAAACGGACACTACGGAGCCCAAGTCATGCCCACCATCAAAGGCTGCAACATTCCCGACGACCTGCTCTACGACGTCGACAACCACATCTGGTTCGTCGAACAGGGCGACGGTACCGTTAAGCTGGGCATGACCAGCGTCGCGACCGCCATGGCCGGCCAGCTCGTCGCCTTCACACCGAAGAAGGTCGGCCGCTCGGTCAGCGCCGGAAAAAGCTGCGCCACCGTCGAGAGCGGCAAGTGGGTCGGTCCCGCGAAGTCCGCAGCGGCCGGCGACGTCGTTGCGGTCAACGACGAACTCGTCGGCAATCCCTCGCTTGCCAATTCGGACCCCTACGACAAGGGCTGGTTCATCGTCCTGAAGCCGGAGAACTGGGATGCTGTGAAACCAACCTTGACGCCGGGAGCGCAGGTGACGGCGGCCTACGAAGCCAAAATGGCCTCCGAAGGGTTCGCCGGCTGCCCTTGATCGAAAGAGGCGCAGCGGTTGTCTGATTGAACGGGCGGGCTCAACCGAGCCGGCCCGTTTTTACATTCCGGAATCACCGACCGATTTGAAAAATACAAACAGCGGCCCGGTCGTTTCGACCGCGACCGCTGCTCATTTTCCCGCCCCCGATTCAGACCGGAGAAGACTTCGTCTATCAGTCGAGCCTGTATTTGAAGCCGACCGTGATGTCGAACTGCTCCATGCCGATCTTCACGTTGTGGGCCGGATTGCCGACGAACGGCAGCTCGCTTCCGCTGACCGTGCTCTCCGGCACATAGATGCCCGCAACCTCGATGTCGATATTATCCGTTAGCTTGTAGGTGGCCCCCGCGGAGAAGTGGTGTTGCGCGACACCTGGAGCGAGGATGTTGAGCATCACGTCCGCACTCTCGATCGGGCTGGTGTTGTACGAATACCCCGCGCGGAACGTTGAGATTTCGCTGGCCCGCCACTCAACGCCGAATTTGACGACATCGACATCCTGCCAACCGAAGCCCGGTCCATTATCTGCCCCGAACGGCGCCGAGAGGAAGTTGATGGAAGGATTGTTGATGGCGGCAATCTGCGAGTACCAGATGTGCTTGTAGTCTGCCATGAAGGTCAGGTTCGGCATCAGATCGACCGCGACGCCTGCCTGCAGATTGGCCGGGATATCGAAGTCGCCCTGCTCGGCGAACAGATTTGAATACTTTTCGAAGGCTGCATCCAGATCGGAGACGTGCCTGCCACGCCGAGTCGGACATTCGGCATGACCGCCCATTCGATCCCACCCTTGACGCCGCCACCCCACGACACATCCGTGCTACCGCCGACGCCGAATGCCTTGAGGCCCTCGGCTTCGAACTGCTGGCGCGCCAGAATCGGTGCAACGCCGACGGAAAATCCCGGCATCACCTCTTTTGCGAACGACACCGACAACAGGGCCTGCTGCAGGTTGACGCCCGAACGCCCGTTACAGAACACACCGGTCTGATTTCCAACAGGCGCAAACGTCACCGGGTTGAAGCAGTTGAACGCGGCAAGGTCGCGGGCGACACCGCGGTAATCCGTGTTCATGCCGCCGTTGGCGTACATCGACACTCCGATGACATCGACGATACCGCCACTGACGCGCTGGCTCCACGCCATGTTGGGAATGAAGAACAGCTTGCTGTCGCTTTCCACGCGGCCACCCGGCGTGAATCCGGGAAAGGGATTGGGATCGCTGCCCTCCACGTACCGGTGCGGGCTGAAGGCGGAGATGGCCATGCTAAATTCGTTGGGCGCATGCACGAGACCGGCGGGATTGAGCGCCGTGGTCGTCGCATCGCGCCCGTCTGCCACGCCGGCACCGCCGAGTGCCTTCTGCCGGGCGCCGAAGCCGGGCTGGTAATAACCGTCGGTGGCCCAAACGCCGGAGCTGCCGAGTGCGGCTGCCGTCAAGGTGAGAACTGCAAGCGATGTGCGGCGTAGTGTGATGGTCATTGGTTGCCCCCCGTGCCTTTTATTATTTAGGCTGCTGACGATGAGAGTGTCGGCAAGGGCATGAAAGTGCAATATACTAATATTCGAATCTCTGACTATTGAAGGCGATTCGCTTGCGTGATGTACCCGCGAGGCAACATGTCAATTACATAGCGAGATAATGGAATTCCGCAAAGACGCAAAGAAAACGTGGTCACCAGGTGTGCTTACGAGGGTCAAAGCGCGCGCGGTTTCTTTCGGCGTCGACAATTCGGCGGCGAAGCGTCGGAGCCACTGGCGACAATGTTGCCTGACAGGCCACGCGCAGCTTCCCATGATCGATCGCCTATTGCCCGGCTTACGACCGCCGATTACCAGCCCTAAATGAAAAGATTGATGTGCGAGTTCAACGCCTTTTCCATATAGGTCGCCGCACCGCCGAGCGTCATGCCGTCGATCATGTCCTTTCTGTCGAGTTCGAACAAATCCAAGGTCATCTGGCAGCCGATGAACTCGACGTCGCTTTCGATTGCTGCGGCACGCAGGTCCTCGATCGAAGCAACGCCCTTCTTCTTGATCAGGTTCTTCATCATCGTCGTTGAGGCGGCGTTTACGCCGGGCAGCGCTGCGATCAGGTTCGGCATTTTCATATGCATGCCCATCATCGGCATTTCCATGTCGGGCTTGCCCAGTGGAGAGATCTGCAGGTCGAGCTTTTTCTTTAATAGGCCCAGTCCGTAGAACGTGAAGAACATCGACACCTTGACATCCATTGCCGCCGCCGTCGTCGCCAGAATGAAAGGCGGATACGCCCAGTCCAGCGTGCCCTTCGTCACGATGATCGACATGGTCTTTGCATTCTGAGGCGAGGTCGTTTCCATCTTCTGACTCCGAATTCCGCTTTGTTTCGTCAAGCCTTGGCGATACGGCGCACTGCAACTGCGCCAATCAACAGCCCAAGCCCAATGGTCCAGAAAGGCCACTGGTTTTGATAGAGGGCGCGGTCGGCCGGGCTCGCGAACAGGATCGTCGGCTCGAAGCCCAACATCCGCCCGGCAACTTCGCACGCGAATAGGAAGACGCCGACCGCAAGCGCCAGCACGCCACACCATTTCGCAACGGTCGAGCCGGAGCCCGTGAGGCGGCTGCCCGACGCGGCGATCAGGCCGCCCAGCAAGGCCGCCCCGGCGACGAGCGTTGCCGGACGCATGAAGGGCATCATCATCGCCATGGTATCGATCATGAATTGCTTCATGGATGTTCTTTCTGGCCAGCCTGCCCGCCGGTTTCTCGGCTACTTCACGCGGACGAAATCGCCTTTGGCGCACACGCCTTGGTCGGTGCAACCGTCCATGGCCCACGTATCCGGATTCTTCATGGTCATGTTCGTGTTGTAGATTTCCGAAGTCGCCGGATGCGCGATCTGTCCGGCAAAGACGTCGCCCTTCTTCTCCAGCTTGGACCTGATCATTTCCATGCCTTTGTTTTTCGGCCCGTCGGTAACGATGCAGGACATGCCATTGTCGCCACCCTCTTTGCATTCGACGGTGTAGTCGGTCCATTGCCATGTTCCGACCATCGACTGGTCTGCCATCGCTGGGCCGATGGCGGCCATTAACACGCCCAGGGCATAGAATGCAGCTCTCGAAATTGCCTTCATCGGACCTGTTACCTCTCCTGGCTGCGCACCCTCTATCGAGGTGCGTTCAACGTCGATCTACAAAACCCGGCATCAGTATCTCTGCACATCCGAACGCCCAGCCCGACAGGCCCGCCGGCGCGGCCAGTCCTGCCAGTTTGGCTTCGGATAGCGGCGACGCTTCAAGCAGCTCGCTGGATGATAAAGCGATAAACCCCGCCGGCCTCGGAGTGCTCCACCAGCGTGTGGCCGGTCTGGCGCGTGAACGCCTGGAAGTCGGCGACGGCACCAGGATCGGTCGCGAGAATTTCGAGCGTACCGCCGACCGGCACTTCGGCGATCGCCTTCTTGGCCTTGAGGATCGGGATCGGGCAGTTGAGCCCCTTGGCATCGAGTGTTTTGTCCGCCATTTTCAAACCTTCCCTTGTTCGATGAACGTGAGTACGCAATTGAATTTTTCGCCTGGGCAGACCCTAGTGTTCCGGTTCTGACATTTGCTTCCCGGCGCGGCTGGCTTGCGAGCATATACTAGCGACTTCGAAGCCCCTTGATTCCAGGCCCCACTGGAAGTCGGCGATTTCCATGGTTATGAGCGCCCATTCGGTTGGAACCCGCCGCCAACATTAAGATATTCGAATATACTGCAAACAAATCGAACATGGCAACAGGATCGTTTGCTCGATCAACCGATCGTGTCACCAGCCGTGTCGCGGTGACTGCCAAGACAACTGAGCCGATCTCTTTGCGTCAGCTTCGGAGTCGAACTTCCGGTCTGCTGGCTCACACTTCGGCCATCAGCACGCGCTCGAAAGCCTTCATGCCGACGATACCGCCGGCAACGATAGCCGCGAACGTTACGAAGGAGCCGATCGCCAATGTCGAAACGCCGGTGATCGCCTGGCCGACGGTGCAGCCGAGCGCCATGACGCCGCCAACCCCCATCAGCGCCGCGCCGGTCATGTTGCGGATGGTGTCGTTGGCGTCCGAATACGTGGTGAACTTGAACCGTCCCATCGAGATCGCGGCGATGAAAGCTCCGACAATGGCGCCAAATACCGACGAGATGCCGAAGTTCGGCAGACCGAGCGCGGTGAAGCGCTGCAGCCATTCGAGCGTATCGCCGGTAGGGCGCACGTAGGTCAGCGAAATCGGCTGCATGGGAACGTCCGCGAGTTCGTCGAAGGCAAGTCCGGTCACAGCCCAGCCGGCGATTACGCACAGGCCGATACCGATGCCGGAAACGACGTGGATCGGGCTCGTGCGGAATGAGCTGTCCGCGAAGCAGTAGACCGCCATCAGGCCGGCAATCAGCATGCCGACGACGAGGCCGGCGGTCGGGGCGGCGATTCCGGCAGCTCGCGATGCGATGTCGGCAAGGCCCTGGGAAGGGCCAATTCCGGCCATCGGCACGGCGGTCGCCGCCTCGATGGCAGCGCGTGCCGGGCCAAGCAGCCCGCCGATGCTCATATAGGCGAAAATCCCCATGATCAAAAGCGTGACCAGCGCCCGCAGATCGCCCCCGCCGAGCCGGGCAAGATTCTTGCTCGCACAACCGCCCGCGAACACCATGCCGAATCCGAACATCAAGCCGCCGAGAATGTTGCCGAGCCAATTGAGCGAGCCGCTGATGTACATCGTATTGGCTAGCGCAAGTATCCCGAAATAGACGAGCAATTGCGTGCCGACGATTGCCGTGGCGCCGGCCAGGATCCAGGCGCGGAAGCGGCGATAATCCCCGAAGCTCATGAAATCGGAGATGGAGCCCATCGTGCAGAAATTGGTTCGGTAGACGATGTATCCGAAGACGAAGCCGATGATCAGGCCGCCGAGCATGACGTAGAGCGGTCCGTTGGCAGCGAAGGCCTCGCGCAATTCGACCATGTTCGCTCTCCCGGATTTATGCTGCGCCGATCGACGTGTTGTTACATTAGAATGATTGAATATGATGCCGCAGCCGGTTGCAAGCCCGATGTGAAGTGGAAACGAACCCGCCGCATAGTTCGCACCCCTCTAATGCCGCCTCCACGAACGCGCGCCGCCATCTCTGCCGGCCTTGTTGGTCGATACCCCGCTTCGTTAAAACGACCCTTGCCCCGAGCAGCGGTCCGCCTTCACCACTGTCCTGATGTCCCCCATGGCGATTGCGACCCATGGCTTCAGCATGAAGTCCAAAGGCAGCACCATCCGCGCCAAAAGCACATCCTTTGTCGGAATGGACCGGCAGAGATTATTCCGGCGCAATAGCGGTAGAATGTTTAAGTGACAGCATCACCAGCGGTCGGGACACGTCGTTCCCATGCCGCGACCGGCGCCACCTGGAAGGGATATGCGAGCATGGACGAAAAACTGGCCGCTGCCGCCCTCGACTATCACCGCTATCCGCGTCCCGGAAAGATATCCGTCACACCGACCAAGGGCCTGACCAACCAGCTCGACCTGTCACTTGCCTACTCCCCAGGCGTCGCCGCCGCCTGCATGGCCATCTACGACAATCCCGCCGAAGCCGGGTCCCTGACGTCGCGCCAGAATCTTGTCGGGGTCGTCACCAACGGCACCGCCGTTCTCGGCCTCGGCAACATCGGCCCGCTCGCCGGCAAGCCGGTAATGGAAGGCAAGGCCTGTCTGTTCAAGAAGTTCGCCGGCATCGACGTTTTTGACATAGAGGTCGCCGAAACCGACCCCGACAAGCTCATCGAGATCATCGCGGCCCTGGAACCGACCTTCGGCGGCATCAACCTCGAAGACATCAAGGCGCCCGAGTGCTTCATCATCGAGCGCCAGCTGCGCGACCGCATGGGCATCCCCGTGTTCCACGACGACCAGCACGGCACCGCCATCATCGTCGCCGCCGCCATCACCAATGCCTTGAAGCTGGTCGGCAAGGACATTTCGCAAGTCAAGCTCGCCGGATCCGGAGCCGGAGCCGCGGCCCTTGCCTGCCTCGACCTCCTCGTGAATCTCGGCCTCAGGCGTGAGAACATCACGATTTCCGACATCGCCGGCGTCGTCTACGAAGGCCGCACCGAACTGATGGACGAGTACAAGGGCCGCTTTGCGCAAGCCACCGGCAAGCGCACGCTCGCCGAAATCCTCGACGGCGCCGACATTTTCCTCGGCCTCTCGGCGGGCGGCCTGCTCAAGCCCGAAATGCTGGCCAAAATGGCCGGCCAGCCGATCATCATGGCGCTGGCCAACCCGGAACCCGAGATACTCCCCGAGCTTGCCAAGAAGGCGCGGCCTGACGCGCTCATCTGCACGGGTCGCTCCGATTACCCAAACCAGGTCAACAACGTCCTGTGCTTCCCCTTCATCTTCCGCGGCGCCCTTGACGTCGGCGCCACCGGCATCACCGAAGCCATGAAGGTCGCCGCCGTCAACGCCATCGCCGGCCTCGCCCAGGCGGAGGCTTCCGACGTCGTTGCGAAAGCCTACGGCGCCGAACAGAAGAGTTTCGGGCCCGAATACCTGATTCCGACGCCTTTCGACCCTCGCCTTATCGAACGCATTGCCCCTGCCGTCGCCAAGGCGGCAATGGAGTCCGGAGTGGCAACGCGCCCGATCGAGGATATCGAGGCCTACCGCGAAAGCCTCGCGCGTTTCGTCTATAAATCCGGCCCCGCGATGAAGGCGGTCTTCGATACCGCGAGACGCAGCCCCAAGCGCGTCATCTTCGCGGAGGGCGAAGACGAGCGCACGCTGCGCGCAGTCCAGATGATCGTCGACGACGGCATCGCCTATCCGGTCCTCGTCGGCCGCGACTACGTCATCAAGGAGCGCATCAAGACCCTCGGTCTGCGCCTGGTGCCGGAAGAGCATTTCGGCATCATCCACGGTGTCTCGCACCACCAGCATGCCGACCTCGAACGCGAGTATTACGATTTGATGTCGCGGCGCGGCGTCACCATGGCCATGGCGCGCGAGGAGATGCGTTCCCGGCCGACCCTGATCGCCGCAATGCACGTCCGCCGCGGTTATGCCGACGCCATGTTGTGCGGCCTGCGCGGCACCTACATCGAACACCTCGCCTACGTCCGCCAGGCCATCGGCGAACGCCCCGGCGTCCACACGCTTGCTGCGATGAACATGCTGATGCTGCCCGACCGCCAGCTCTTCATCTGCGACACCTACGTCAACGCCCATCCAAGCGTCGACCAGATCGTCGAGATGACGCTTCTCGCCGCCGAGGAAGTCCGCCGCTTCGGCTTGACGCCCTCGGTCGCGCTGCTTTCGCATTCGAGCTTCGGCAGTTCGAATGCCTATGAGGCCATCACCATGCGTGAAGCGGCAAGCGCGATTTCCGCGCGCGCACCCGATCTCGAAGTCGATGGTGAAATGAAGGCCGATGCCGCCTTGAGCAAGGCGATCCTCGACGAGGTCCTGCCAGGGTCGCGGCTCAAGAACGAAGCGAACCTGCTGATCATGCCGTCCGTCGACGCGGCAAATATCGCCTATAATCTGCTCAAGATGACCTCGAGCAACGGCATCACCATCGGCCCGATGCTGATTGGAACGTCACGGCCGGCCCACATCCTCGAGCCGACCGCAACCGTGCGGCGCATCGTCAATATGACAGCCCTGGCCGCCGCCGAGGCAGCGAACTGGGAAGGCTGACAGGCAACGTTGCCTGGAAGCCTGGAACTACTTCGCTCCGCAGGTGTTGGCCCCGATCAGCACGTAGGCCGGGCAGAAGCGCACCAGTGCGGTCAGGATCATCACGGCACCGACAGCGAATGCGCCGTAATGGAGGACTGGATTGGCCCAGACTTCCAGGCCGGGCATCGCGAACGGCAGCGCGATCAGGATCGCACCGACGATGAAGCGAAGCACGCGATCGATTGTTCCAACGTTGGCTGACATGGTCGTCTCCGGAGAAATAGACACCTGCGATGGCGGCAGGCACGGACACATTCAAAACGATGAATGTGTCAAAGTGATTGGTAGCCGGACTTTCGCTCCCCGGCAAGGTGAAAAGCATGAACACGTATCAAGGGTCGCAGGCTTTCGATTGCACGATGTTGTGAAACATCGCCGCCCGCTATGCATTGATCAGGCTCAACGACCCCACCGCGTCAGACCGCACACTCGTTATTGGCGTTAATCGAGCATCGGCATGACTGAGGTGATTGGAGATCTTCGTGACGCATCGCATCGTCGATCCGAACTCGGATAGCGCAGACCCCTCGCAGGCCGCCGCCGTTGCCCTCCTCGCAAATCCTGCAACCCATGGCGGCGTGCCTGTCGTGCGCATCGATACCCCGATTTCGCACGTCTTCATCGCCGGCCCGAACACCTACAAATTGAAGCGCGCCGTGAAGCGGAACTTCGTCGACTACTCGACGGTGGAAAAAAGACGGATCCAATGCGAGCGTGAAGTCGAGATCAATTCGGCTTTCGCACCAGGCATCTACAAGGGTGTTGTCGCGATCCGGCGCGACGAATGCGGCCTTCAACTTGGCGTCGACGGCAAAGCCGTCGACTACGTCGTGGCGATGGCAACCTTCGACCCCGCTCAGACCTTCGACCGCCTCGCCGATGCCGGCAAGCTGACAGCTCGCCAAAGCCGCGAACTCGCCGACGTGATCGCCGCGATCCACCGAGCAGCACCTCGCGCCGCCCAGTTCGGCGGTTCGAAGAACGTCGCCCAGACCATCTCCCAGGTTGCAGAGGCGATCCTCTATGCTGCTGCGGGCAGATATCTCACAGGCCCCGTCCGCGCTTGGCGCACGGCCGCTGAATCCGCACTGGAGTCCGTTCGCGATCAGATCGACGCCCGCCGCCGCCACGGCTACGTGCGCCGCTGTCATGGCGATCTGCATCTCGCCAACATCTGCCTGTTCGAGAACCGGCCGACGCCGTTCGACGCCATCGAGTTCAGCGACGAGATCGCCTCGATCGACGTCCTTTACGATCTGGCATTCACCGTGATGGATCTTCTCAAACGCAACGAGATGGTTCACGCCAACACGCTTCTCTCCCGCTATCTCAATATCACGCGCGATTATTCCGGCCTTTCCCTTCTGCCCCTGTTCGTCTCGCTTCGCGCGGCGGTCCGCGCGATGGTCGCCGCATCGGACGACGACGTTCAATCGGGCACGAACGATGCCTGCACCCGCCTCCAGTTCGCGCTTGCCTGTCTTGGCATTGGTCACGCCCGAAAAGACACCCCCCCACCAAAACTCATCGCCATTGGCGGATTGTCGGGTTCCGGCAAGTCGACGCTCGCCCGGCGACTTGCCCCCGTCATCCCCGGTCTGTGCGGCGCCGTGACGATCCGCTCCGATGTCTGCCGCAAGCGCCTCTTCGGCATCGGTCCCGAAGTGCCGCTGCCGGACTCCGCCTACACGCCCGACATCAGCCGACGCGTTTACACGCTGCTGATGCGTGATGCCGCACGCGCGCTTCGCTCTGGCACATCGGTCATTCTCGATGCGACCTTCATTGAAGGCGAAAAGACTGCGGGCCTCGAAGTTCTCGCGCGCCGCGCGGGAGCTTCCTTCGCCGGCCTCTGGCTGTCGCTCGACCTCGCCACCTTGCAGCAACGCATCAGCGCGCGCGGGCCCGACGCTTCGGACGCAACGCCCGCCGTCGCGGCGGCCCAATGGCGAAGCGTGCGCGAGAACCCCGCCTGGGTGAAACTCG
>JAHJQI010000043.1 GCA_018819265.1 Alphaproteobacteria bacterium | reverse complement strand
GGAACGATCGCGCCCACTTGTTGATGACCTTGAAAACTGGCTTCGCAGCGAGCGACGAAAACTCTCGTCGAAACACCGACTGGCCAAAGCTGCCGACTACATGTTGAAACGATGGTCAGCCTTCTCGCGGTTCCTTGATGATGGCCGGATATGCCTGTCGAATAATGCTGCCGAACGCGCCGTGCGTGGCATCGCGGTGGGGCGGAAGAACTGGACGTTCGCAGGCTCAGACTCAGGCGGCCACCGCGCCGCTGCGATCTACACGCTGATTGAAACAGCAAAGCTCAACGACGTTGATCCGCGAGCCTGGCTCGCCGATGTCCTCTCACGGCTCGCCGATCACCCCATGAACCGGATCGAAGAACTGCTGCCGTGGAATTGGCGGCCTGACGCTGCTCCCGTAAGCCGGGCAGCCTGAAGTCACCGCCCCTGCGGTGCTCACCGGATGCTTACGACCTAACGTCGGCCGAAGCTCTTTCAGACGTTCTATTCGGACAAGCTGCGCAACGCGCGCTTAATTTCGCTTGTCGCATCGCTTACTTCGCACTGTTTCCAGAGATCATCGCGAAGATGAAAGATGTGACTGTTTGTATGTTGTGCGAACGTGGAACGCTCTTTGACGACTGCTATCGGGATGATTGCAGCGCGCAACACGGCGAATTCCTGATCAAACAATACCCCAGCCAGGTAGTCGAATGGACGCACGTCGAGATTTCGGATTGCACTAACTTGGCGGGAAGCAGTCGGCTCATCCAGTTGGCGGGCCTTGATCTCGTAGCGCAAGTTTTTTGCGTCAATCGCGTCATGATCCGATGCCGATTTTGGTGCACGTGTCCAGTTGAAGGCACGGCAAAACAGCAACTCGGCCAGATCGGCGATCGGATTATTCTTACTTCGCAGAACGCCTCGGTCGCGCAAGGAGCCGATGGTTCTGCCATGCAATTGTAGCAGCTCGAGGCTGCTCAATTCGGCCAAATTCAACGCCATCGCTTATCCTCTCGATCTGCGAGGAACCCATCCTCCGACCTAGGCGGGGTGTCCTCGTGACTTCCTAGTTCCGATTGAGCCCCAGTTTGCGCGTGTGCAAGCGAAGTTTCCATGATGCCTCGAGCGCCATCACGTCGGCTGGATCCATGTCGGGTGAAACACGCTGGAGGATCGAAAACAGCAAGTCGTGCTCGGCGCGATCCAACAGGCCGACGTTGTTGCCGTGGCCGTTGCGAGCGTACTCGCGCCATCGACCATAGATATTGTCCTCGCCGTAGGCGCAGCCGACGTACCCGCGACCGTCAACTTCATCCACGACATAGTAGATCCCTCGCCATTGTGATAGCGCTGCCGCCCACGTTGGCGGCAGTGTTGCGAGGTCTGTCCGGCTCAAAACGAGTTCATCCCATTTGGGCAAGTCGGCTATGAACCGGTTCGTCTCGGCAATTGCGCTGATTTCCAGCGAGTTGCGGTCCGCCCAGCGATACCAGGCCCGATCCGGCGGCGGCCACTTACATATCATCCGCCCTGAAAAGTCTTCCAAAAACCCTGCCGGCTGTAGATCGAAGAGGAGATGGCCGCCGGCCTGCTCGGCTTCCGATATCTCAACGCCCAGATTGGCCAATTCTTGATACGCACTCATTGAGCGCAATTCACCTGCCTCCAGCAACCGATGGCCGGAGATTTCATAGAGGCCGACGAATGTCGCCGCTCCAGCGACTTGGCCAATAAACGAAGCCACGTAGGCCGCCCGCTGCATGGCTCTCTCGGCTTTCGGTTGGACTTGCTGGTAGGCGTTGAACACATCATGGCGCTCTGCGGCAAGCCAAGGCAAGCGTTTGCGCAACTCCGGTTCAGGAGGTCGGTGCCGCATGATCAGGACCGTCTCCGGGTGAATGTCGAGGCGTATCAGACAGTCATTGAATTCGAGCATTGTTGCGAACTCGGCGGTGTGTTTTAGGACGTACTGGATTGCTTCGTACGATCGGCAAGTCCAGAAAAAAGAGACTTATAGTCTGTAGATAAATAGGCATCATTAACGGCCGGTTACGCGCATGGATGTGCGGCGCCGAGTCGGCCTCAACTTGAAGAAATACAGGGAAGCTGCGAACCTCTCCCAGGAGGAGCTTGCGTTCAATTGCGGTCTGCATCGGACGTACATCAGCGGCGTGGAACGCGGAATCCGAAACCCAACTGTGCTGGTTTTGCAGAAGATTGCCGATGCCCTCCAGATTGAGGCGTGGCGGTTGCTCGTTGAAATTGAGACAGGCAGATCGGCGCGCTAATCCGATGGTTCGGTTCGAACTCTTCAATCGTCTGCAACGTTCCTTTGGGACGCTTTGTTCGGACCGCGCCTCCGCACCTCAACTGCCAGCAACTATCGCAAAAGATCACGCAAGTTCTTTGGAATCGTCGCCAATGTCTCGCTTGGAAAAAGAGACCGCCAATTATGGTCTCGAGAGGATACTGTAACCGGCTGCACCGCCAAGGTGGAGCCGGCACCACCCGCACCTGACCTATGCCAACCATCCTCCTTGGAAGTCGGTACGGCCAAGCTCGATGGTGGAATTACAGAGATACCGGAATTCGGTCCAAGGGCGTAATCGCATCACCGAGATCAACATGCTAAGACCACTGTCTACCTAGCGGGGGTCGATCTAATCTTGGCATTTGTTCCATGCCCTATTTTGCACATTCCGGTCTCAAATCTGATGCGAGCGATTGGCAAAGGCTCGATGATCATGCCCTGTGTGTTGCTCGGTTGGCAGCTGATTTCGCCGCACCGATGGGTCTGGAACGCGCCGCCTATCTCGCAGGCCTGTTGCACGATCTAGGCAAATACACTTCAGCATTCCAGGCGCAACTGCTCAAGACAGCCTTGGGTCAACCTGAGACCTTACAGCGCGTGCAGGGCACGTCCGGTTGCCATGGGGCAGCGGAAGTGCGTTGGGTGCACAGCGGATTGTCCCCCAATGGCCGACATTGCGCAGCGGTTGCAGAGAGTACGCTTTAGGGCCAGTTCCGGAATATGAACAATGCAGATAGTCAGCTGGAGCGTGTTTTCTGGGGCACGCAAGCTCATCGGTCACGAACGTCGAATTGTTGCGTCGCACACGAATTCTGGATTGACGGCAGCTTTCTAGGCTGGACCAGCCTCAGCCGGCATGTCAGCCTGACGGGGAGTTTTGACCCGTTGCAGCCCTGAGCAGTTGCAGTACGCGCCGGTCATCGTCGAACGCACGGCAGAGAGAGTTGCCGCCGTCGCCTAATCGTCATCCACTCGAAGGCCATGGATGCGGCGTGACCGCTCAACAACCAACAGCGGTCACTTTGTTCACGCAGTTGTCGTTCCAGTGAACGCCTTCTTATCCGACACTAATGTCGGGAAAGGGTGGGAGTGCCAACGTGATTATCGCCGATCCAGGTCTACGTGCGTGGAGCCGCACTGAGTCCGCCTGCGCGCCCTCGTGTCAACTTCACGGCATTTGAGACGAGATCTGCGGCGGACCACAACATCGATTGAGTAGTTACCGAGCCTTTAACCGCGGGCCCGACTTGGCCATTCTGGAACCCTCCACGCGGGTACATAGTTCGATACTGCGGAGCGCGCAGCGTCCTATCAGCCCCTTGGTAACAACGAATTCGCATGGACGCGGTCGGCGCTGCCGTGCCGCGCAGGACTGAAAGGACATGATGCATGGCCCTCAACTTCCCGAATATCTCGCGCAGTTATGACGAGACCAACAAGTGCGTCCGCTTCTGGGGGCATGATGATGCGTTCGAGATCGCGTTCTTCGTCGACCTCGAGGCGCTGTTGAAGCTGCAGAGTTTGCCGCGAGTGGACGAAGCCGCGATCCTGATCGCATTCGACCGTTGGCGTGCGCGCATCACAAGCGTCGCATCCGCAGTCTATCGAAGGCATCGCCGCAGCTCCTATCGGCTCGTGGCCGCCGATTTCTGAACTGGTCGAGCCAGTCAACCGCCTTCTCCTGGGTACTCGCCTTTGCGGAGCGCGACCCTTGCGGTTTCGCATCAGCGAGAGATATCGCAAATCGCTCCGCCCTCATTCTCCCATACGGCGACGCGCTCGTTCAGCTGCCGGACGGCCTTTATCGACGAACTCGACGCCTGAGAAACATCAAGCTCCGCATTAAATCGCTCGGTGTTGCCCGCAAAGCGACTATTGAACCGTTCTGTTTGCGGTGGCTGGCACCGCCGATGTTCAGCGCTCATTCCATCAACAAGCTTTAGCGACAGCTCCTTCATTGCTTAACAATGCTCCGAGGTAATTGGTGGAAGGGAATTCGCCAGCCGCTAAGGTGAGACCTGACAGCCTTCCAGAAATGTGAAAAATGTATGGTACACGGCGCTCTCTCAGCACTGTGACGACCTCGGGAGCACCAGCGAAATCGAATTCGATCAACGCGTCGTCCAGCCGAAGGCGTTTTGAGATAAACAGCGCACGAGACAAGCTGTATGCGGTCAATACCCTGCCGCCCGCTTGCACAATTCG
Source organism: Alphaproteobacteria bacterium (assembly GCA_018819265.1). GTDB lineage: Bacteria > Pseudomonadota > Alphaproteobacteria > Rhizobiales > Hyphomicrobiaceae > Filomicrobium. Next base: position 29,726 of record JAHJQI010000043.1, on the reverse strand, counting down.
ATCTTGAAGTGGAGCCGCGCCTTCTATGTCGGACTGTAGGATCATGACCGTGCGGCCAGTCAACCATGACTTTTCCATATCGCTTCCTCGGCTATAGACGACGTTTGACCCCAGGCGGTTCATCGGGGCGACGCCATCGGTGAACTTTCCCGGATTATGCCTTCCGAACAGACGACCCGGAAGCTTCGGAAATTACTCACCATGCCGGGGCTCCGGCTGGCCGTTTGATGTTGCCGTAATCATCCAAAGGAGCCGATATTCTCGCGCTGCAGCAGGTGGACGTGCTAGTGTAGCGCATCTGATGTTTAGTCCTCGCTCGCAGCTGGCCTCGAAACCAAACGTCAGATGAACAAGCCACACTAGAATCATAGAGTTGCTAGTGTTCCTTCTGGTTCCGAAATGTCGGAATCGGTACCCTATTGTGTCCCAGTATTTTCCAAGCTGGAGATCGATCTCCCTGGACAGGTCAACATATGAAAAATGACACGCCGCGCCGCGACCGAGAGGCTGAAACACCTCAGTCGCGGCTTGGCGCGGGTGAACGCGGCCCCCTGTTCGCAGCGGACGATTTCCTCGTCGTCGCAATCGGCTCCTCGGCCGGCGGGCTCGAAGCGTGTCGAAAATTCCTCACGGCACTTCCGGCCCATGCTGGGATGGCATTCATTCTCGTGCAGCACCTGGAACCCAACCACCCCAGCATGATGGTCGATCTCCTAGCCTCGCACACGAAGATGGTCGTACAGCAGGCGACCGAAGGGATGCAGATCGAGCCAGACAATCTTTATGTCATCCCGCCCGGCGCAGAGCTCTCGGTCAGTGGCGGTGCCCTGCACATATCGCAACCGACCCAACGGCACGGCGCGCGACTGCCCTTCGATATCCTGTTGCAGTCGGCGGCCGCTGCGTTTGGCAATCGTGCCGTCGCAATCGTTCTGTCCGGGTCGGGATCGGACGGCAGCGCAGCACTTCAGTCGGTAAAGTCGCAGTTCGGCCTCGTCATTGCGCAGGACCCAGGCGAGGCGGCATTTGACGGCATGCCGCGAAGTGCAATCGACGCAGGCGTCGTGGATCTCGTTCTTCCCGTGGCCGATATTCCACAAGCGCTCGCGGATTACGACCGCCGCAGAACTCACCACGACCACTCAGACGCCGTGGACAACGCCACCTCGACCGTCGAGGCGCGTTTGCCCGAGATCATCGCCTTGCTGCGCCAAAAGACCCCCCACGACTTTACCGGGTACAAGCCTGGAACGCTGTTGCGGCGGATCGAACGGCGCATGGCCCTGGTAGCTGGCGGAAATGTTGACGTCGACACCTATATTGGACTGCTTCGGAGCGAGCCGGCCGAACTCGGCCTGCTGGCCGACGATATTCTCATCAACGTGACGCGGTTCTTTCGCGATCCGGAGATCTTCAATCTGCTGGCTGAGACCGTCATTCCAGAGGTCGTCGCACGCCATGCCGCCGATCGGACCCTGCGGGTCTGGGTCCCAGGATGCAGCACGGGCGAAGAAGCCTATTCGCTTGTGATACTGATCCTCGAGCACACCGCCAGGATCGGCAGTGGGATGAAGCTGCAAGTGTTCGCGTCAGACGCCGATGCGGATGCCATCGTTATTGCCCGGGAGGGCCGTTATCCCGAGAGTATCGCTGCGGACATCTCGCCGGAGCGGCTCAAGCGCTTCTTCTGCAAAGATAAGCAGGGTTACCGTGTGCTACCGGAGTTGCGCGCAGCGGTCATCTTCGCTTGCCAGGACGTGCTGATCGATCCGCCGTTTTCGCGGCTGGACTTGATCTCCTGCAGAAACCTGTTGATCTACCTTGGACCCGCAGCCCAAACGCGCGTGATAGATCTGTTCCACTTTGCGCTTCGGGAAGGCGGCATTCTGCTGCTCGGGAACGCGGAATCGATCGATGCGGCCGACAGCCGTTTTGAGACTGTATCGGAGGCAGGCAGGATCTACCGGCATGTGGCGCGCTGCCGGCCGGGAGAAGTGCGTTTCGCAATCGGGACGGACGACGGCGTACGCGGTCAACGGGTCGCGCTGGAGGAGAAGCCACGGCCGCGGCCGGCGGAACTGGCTGAGCTATGCCGACGCATGGTCATCGAGAACTTCGCGCCCGCCGCTGTGTTGATCAATAGTCGACACGAATGCCTCTATTCGGTCGGGCGAACCGAACGCTTTCTGCGCGTAGTGCCGGGACATCCGACAAACGACTTGCTCGACATGGCGCCGCAGGCAATGCGCACTCGGCTCAGAATGGTGATCGCAGAGGCCGCTGAGAAGATTGCGCGCGCCCATACCAGCGGCGTTCGCGTCAGCCACATGGGCAGCGAAAATGAATTCACCATAGATGTCATTCCTGTTCCTAACGACAGCGAGCAGTTGTTGCTGGTCTGCTTCACGGAAGTCGTAAAGGAAGTCCATGCGCCCGCGTCCGGCGTCAGAGAGACGCCGCCTGATCCCGCCGACATGCCCCGCGTGGCGGCCCTCGAAATCGAGAACGAGGCGACGAGGTCGGAGCTACGGCACGTGACCTATGAACTGGAGCAGTCGCGTGAGGAACGGAAGGTCGTCAGTGAGGAGGCCTCGTCGGTAGCCGAGGAGTATCAATCGACGAACGAAGAACTGCTGACATCGAAAGAAGAGCTGCAGTCTCTCAACGAGGAACTGACGGCACTCAACGGGCAGCTACATGAGACATTGGAGCAACAGAAGACGACCTCCGACTACCTGCAGAACATTCTCTACAGCACCGATGTCGCCACCCTCTTCCTGGATGCCAACCTGCGCATCCGCTTTTTCACACCCGCAACTAAGCAATTGTTCAACGTCATACCAGGCGACATCGGCAGGCCGCTCGGCGACCTCAGTTCGCTTTCCGCAGATCACGCCGCACTAGACGACTCCCGCACCGTCCTGAGAACCCTCGCTCCAATCGAGCGGGAGATCGAGACGCAGCGCGGCGTTTGGTTCATGCGCCGCATCCTGCCCTACCGAACCCACGACAATGGTGTCGAAGGCGTGGTCATCACATTCACCGACATCAGCGAACGAAAGCGCATCGCAGAGGCGCTGCTGGCCGCCACGCAACAGGCACAAACCGCCAACGTCGCCAAGTCGCGTTTCCTGGCTGTCGCAAGCCATGATCTGCGCCAACCGCTTCAGTCGCTGGTGCTGATCCACGGTCTCCTGGCCAAGCAGATTTCCGGCGAGAAACCGCGCCGGCTTTTGGCTCGCCTCGACGAGACACTGTCGGCCATGTCGGGGATGCTGAACACGCTCCTCGATATCAATCAGATCGAGGTCGGTGCCGTCGAGCCGAAAGTGATCAGATTCCCCATCAATGAACTGCTTACGCGTCTCAGGGACGAGTTCTCCTATCACGCCCACTCCCGGGGACTAACGCTGCGTGTCGTGCCATCGAGCCTGAACATCGCCAGCGATCCGCGCCTGCTTGAGCAGATGCTGCGCAACCTGCTCTCCAATGCCGTGAAATACACCGAGCGGGGAAAGGTACTGCTTGGTTGCCGCCGTCGCGAAGGCGTTGTCAGCATGGAAGTGTGGGACACCGGTATCGGCATCCCCAAGTCGGAGTTCACCTCGATATTCGAGGAGTACTATCAGCTCGGCAATCCAGCACGGCAACGCAGCCACGGTCTCGGTCTTGGCCTCGCGATCGTGCAGCGGTTGGCCAATCTGCTCGGGCACCGGATCGATGTTCGCTCATTGCCCGGGAAGGGCTCCGGATTTGCCATCGAGATCGAGCACAGTCCAGACCAGCCTGCAACCGACACACAGCTCCTCCCGGATCCCGCTGACCTGGGTGTCGCAAATGATACTCGCAAAACAGGAATAATCCTGGTCGTCGAAGACGATCCCGAAGTGTGCAATCTGCTCGAGGATTTTCTCGCCGACGAAGGTCATAAGGTATTGACGGCGTCAGATGGTATTGCTGCCGAGTCGCTGCTGTTTAAAGCTGCGATTCGCCCCGACCTGATGATCGCTGACTACAATCTGCCGAATGGCATGAACGGAGTAGAACTCACGTCGCGCGTGAGGGCATGGCTTGATCAGGAGATCCCCGTTATCGTTCTCACCGGAGACATCTCGATCGAGGCGCTGCGCAATATCGGACTGCATGCATGCGTGCACCTCAATAAGCCCGTCAAGATCGCAGAGCTGGAACAAACTATTCAGCGACTTCTGGCCCAGACTCCAACCGACCTCTCAACCACGATCCCGCTATTCACCGAAGCTACCGGGTCTTCGCAAAAGCCTCACGTCTACGTCGTCGACGACGACTTTTTCGTCCGAGACCACCTTCGCACCGTGCTTGAGGCGGAGGGCTGGGTCGTGAAAGACTTCGGCACAACCGAGGCATTTCTTAAGGCGTTCAGCCCAGGCTCCGAGGCCTGCCTGTTGATCGACGCCTACCTGCCGGGCATGAGTGGGATCCAGGCGCTCGATGTGTTGCGTGAAGCGCCGCATCAGTTGCCGGCGATCATGATGACGGGCCACAGCGATGTTAGCCTTGCCATCGAGGCCATGAAATCTGGAGCGATGGATTTCATCGAGAAGCCGGTTGGGCGCAGAGAGCTCATCGCTGTGATCACCCGGGCACTGGAGCTATCACGGGATCGCAACAAGCTGATCGCATGGAGAACGGCTGCGGCAAGCCAGATCGCGGACCTGACGCAGCGTCAGCGTCAGATCATGGAACTCGTGCTGGCTGGACATCCGAGCAAAAACATTGCCGCTGATCTTGGTATCAGCCAGCGCACAGTCGAGAACCATCGTGCCGCGATCATGACGAGGACCGGAGTCAAATCACTACCGGAGCTGGCCCGCCTCGCAGTAGCCGCCGCATCGAGCGAGACCATCGACGACGTGGCGGGCGAAAACTTGACTGGCGGGGGAGCGTGACAGAGGGCGGACGGTGGTTTGTCTGCTAGTGTTCGCGAGCGGGCTGCCGCAAATGAGGGTATACCCTGCGCTCCGGGCCCGCCATGAATTGCTGAAAAAAAGTCCCCGCGAATGCGTCAATGCGGGGACATAAAGATCGTCGGTCGCTTGATTCTATTTGGGATGCGAAGTGCGCTCTAGCATCTCGCACCCCTATCTTATTCGTACTTACGACTGTCGGACTACTGGACGCGCGGCAGATCCTTCGCCTTCTCCGAGGTCATGTCGACCGTCACACGATCCCCGGAGAGCGCGAACTGGCCCGGCGTCAGCTTTACGCGGGTTTCGCCGATGCCGAGGAAACCGCCAATGTCCGCGTGCATCTCGCTGACCTTGTCATCGGTGCCGCGCGCGAACGCGGCGACTTCTCCGATGTTCTTGCCGTCACTGCTATATACGGGCTTGCCGACCCAGCTCTCGGCCTGCTCGGCTGTGAGCGTAACAGATCCTTCAGCCGGAGCTGCCATAGCAGCGCCTGGGGCAGGTGCCGGTGCCGTCGTCGTAGCGCCTGGGGCGGGCTCCGGAATAGTAGGCGTGCCCTGAGCCAGGACTGGCAGCGCCAGGGAAGTTGCGACTGCTGCGGCGAGGGAAAGTGTGCGTATCATGGCTTGAACTCCTGTTGCAAAAGTCTAGAAACTCATCTGCCCATATCGCGTACGAGTTAAGTAGCCTCGGACTCTACTCAGAGGGGAACAGGGCTGTGTGGCATCGTCATCGAGACGACCAATGCCGAAGTCGCAGTGCGTAGCGCTGTTCGGCGACCTGCACAGCCAATGCCTTGCCTGTTAACAGGCCTGTCTGCGTATCGAGGTGGTTGACGACGGAAGCCGAATTGATCGCGGCGGCAGCCGCGGCCTCGTCCGCCGGTGAGCCCATCAGGATAAAGGCGGAAAAGGTGGCGTTGAACGCATCGCCAGCCCCGGCCGTGCCGATGATCCCGACTGGAAGAGCTGGGCAGTAAGTGATGCCGGACGCGCTTCCGATATAGGCGCCGTCCTTGCCGTCGGTGACGACGATCCATCGCGGGCCTAGCGCCATGAGGCATTTGAAGAAGCGCGCCAGAGTCATGGTGCTACCGTTGCCGGAGAAGCCACGCCGGGCAAGGTCCGGCAACTCCGGCCCTGGCTCTAGGGCGAGCGAGGCCGCGCCACCATCTCCGCGAGCTGCCAGCCACGGCACCAGCGCGGTCGCCTCATGGCGATTGATCGCCAGGATATCGATTTTTCCGAGTGTAGAGCGGAATGCCTCCTGCCGCGTCGACAGCTGGCGGATTCCCGGATTGGCCGCAACAAGCGCGCCTGCGGCGTTTGCCCGCTCGACAATCTCGGGAAAATAGTCGGCTGAGGCATCCGAGAGACCTGCCACATAGACGAGATCCACCGCGAAGGCTCTGCCGTCGAGATCGGCCGACGTGATGAGAGAATTGGTGCCCCGAAAGGTGATCACTGCAGTGTTGCGGTCATGGGCCGACACGAAGACAGAGGTCCCGGTCGGCGCATTCTCATCGCGCACGGCATAGCAAGTGGTGATTCCCTCGGCGGCAAGCCGTGACAGGATGACATCGGCGCGGAAATCGCGGCCGAGTTTTACGAGCACCGAGGTCTCGTGTCCCAGTCTGGACATCGCGACCGCGGCGTTTACAGCACCGCCGCCGCAATGAACAGAAATATCTTCCGCCTCGATCTTGCGACCCACTTCCAGCAGCAGATAGGCCGCATCCGCATTACGCAGTATCAATTGCTCGACGTTGCGATCTGCGATTGAAACGATCGTGTCGATCGTCGCCCCGCCGATGGCGAGTACTTTCATGTCCGCAACCAAATCAAAGCCGTTCGTGGGTTGCCATTAGCGCTTCATCTCGACGCTCGGCAGACTGATCGTAATGTCGTTGCGGGTGCTCTGGTAGTAGAAATACCCCAACACGCCGAGCGCAACGACGAGCAGGGCTATGAGCGTCGATTTCATGTCATTGTCTCCAGAGAATGAGCCGTCTCGCGGGCGGGGCACCACGCCTCGACCGCGATCCATGGCTGCATATTCAGCGGCTCTTTGTACTGTTGCGAATCGTATCCTTGGTCTCGCCGACGAGCGTACGAACCGAGCCGGCGGCCTTGTCAACTTCACCGCTGGCCTCGAGGCGTTCGTTTCCAGTCAACCGCCCTACCGCCTTCTTGATACTGCCCTTGAGACGCAGAGCGGCGCCCTTGATGCGTTGTTTGTCCATGTCGATGGCTCCTGATTTGTGAGGGTTGGAGGCAGCGGAGCCCGCGCTACCTGAGATACGGGCACGTTCGGCGGATGCCGTCGTTGCCTGTGTACATGCCGGTTCTGCTCTCGAACGAGCGATAGGTGCTTTCGCAACGCGCCCAGTCGCTGCTGTGATTGTGGCGATGCGCCGAGCGGGCGGCTTCAGAGAGGATGACGCCACCGATGATCGCGGCGCCAATTCCGATGCCGGCATTTCGGCCATAGTGTCCGCGCGAGCGATTGCGACGGTAGTTGCCATAGCGGCCCCCTCTGCGCAGTCCGATGGCTCGCCGACTGCCATGGCGACGGTACTTAACGGTCTCGAATTGACTGGATACTGCGGCTACCGCGGCAATCGGCGACAATAGCGCACCGCTTGGGGCTGCCATGACCGGTCCGGAGGAGACGACTGGCACCACGGCGCAGATTGCGGCAATGCACGTGGATCGAATAAGGCTTCTCATGTTCTCAACTTTCATGTTGATCTAGCGCTCCTGTTGCTGGGGAAATGACCAGGTAGCATCAGGATTTCGCCGGACTTATTCAGGGAGCCATAAAGGAAATGGAGCAGCCTTGGAGTCAGGCAACGCGGCGAACCACGCTGATCAGAAGAAGTAGTCCGACAGCGCCCAAGGTGGCTGACACTATTTGGCCGAGCAGGTCGGTGCCTGGGAACAATCCCAGTTTTGGCAACAAGGCACCCGCAATGACCGCGCCGACGATGCCAATGATAATGTTGCCGACAAGACCGAAGCCATAGCCTTTGACGATGACACCGGCCAGGAATCCGGCGACGGCGCCGATGAGCAACCAGATCAGAAGTGCTTCTACAGGCATGTTCGTTCTCCACAAATTGGATGCTGATTGATTTGCGACTGCGTGGCCGCGAACCGCACTCTCTCGCTTCGAGGGAAGGCAGCGCCGCACTGGCATTACGGATAGACTGCTCCTTCCGCGTCCGCAGCGCGAGGATCGGAAAGTACTCAACGCTGCTAGACCGGAGGCAGCGGAGCGGCGCGCGAGCAGATTGAGTAGACTCCGAGTCTCACCACGCCGCATCAAACGGCCTATCGTTGCCGTTCATTGCCCTCCGCGATGCCGGATGCGGTTCGCAGGCCAACGCGAGGGTTCACCCGGTATGGACAATGGGTCCGCAACAAGTGTTGCAGACGGACACGATGCGCCGTCGCATCGAAGAGTCGCACTCAGGAGTTCTCGCGTATCATGGACAATCACCCTCATCACACAACACCCCAACATCGCGTCACCGCGCTGTTTGGGGATCACGAGCAGTCGTTCGATCTCGTGGGCGGCACCACGCTCGCACAACTGGCCGAGCGTCTCGCCGGTCTTGCCCAGCAGAACCACGGCTGGCCGGTGGGCATCTCCGTCGTATTCGATACCGCCCCGGAGGTCTCAATTGAAGCCTATCCCGGCGCAACGCATCGCAACGCGCCGGCCGGTCAGAACCGATGAGCACCCAATTCAGGGACGAGTTCCGTGAGATCGCTTGGCTGATCGGCACGATTGGCGGTCTTTCGCTGCTCAGCGTCGGCATGGCGGGAAGCGTGATGCTCCTGCTCGAAGCCACCCGCTAGGAGTTCTACTCCGCGACGTAGGTAATTCCCGATGGTGCCGCGAAGGTGCGTCCGTCGCTACGCTCAATTACAGACAGCCTATCACTGTCGATCCTCAGGAGCCCTCGCTTCTGAGCAACTGCACGCGCGCCACAATTGGATAAACATGACCATTGAACTTGCAAGCCGGCGAGCCATGCACAGACCATGGGGTGTCAACGAGCCGTCCGATTGGGTGCCAGCTGCATCCGGCATCAGCACGGGACCGGTCGGAGAAATTTGGTACGATCGGCCCGGCGACCCGGAATTGGCTCCTGCACTTCTCCTCAAGGTGCTGCTCACGAGCGCACCGATTTCGATCCAGGTCCACCCTGACGACGAACATGCCCGATCTCTTGGCCTGCCGAACGGAAAATCGGAGGCCTGGTATGTACTGAGCGCGACATCGGACGCTCGCGTCGCTCTGGGGCTTAGAGAGCCGATGACGATACCGCAGCTCCGCAGTGCGGCTCTGGACGGCTCGATCGCCGACGCCGTTGCTTGGAAGTCTGTTGCGGCGGACGACACCATCATGGTCCCAGCCGGCACCATCCACGCGATCGGCGCTGGTCTGGTGATTGCCGAGATCCAGCAGCGCAGCGATACCACGTTCCGCTTGTTCGACCACGGCCGGGCGCGTGAGCTGCAAATCGAAAGTGCGCTGGCAGCGTCGATCCCCGGACCGGCTGCCTCACAACCGCAGTCCAACCGCTTGAGCGATCACCGCACCTTACTCGTCAGCGACCGCAGCTTTGTGCTCGAACGGATGGAGTTGCCACCGGATACGACCTGGCAAATGGCCGCCCAGCGAGAGACCTGGCTGTTGGTGCTCAGCGGCAGCGCGTCGACCGGCAATTTCTCTGTTTCCAAGGGTGATGGCATGTTCGCGGAAAATGACACGATCAAGATCAACGCAGGGTGCGAGGGACTGACCGCTCTGATCGCCTATACCGGAATCGGTCCAATTGCTGGAATTCTGAAACGCGGCGCCATACCACCGAACGCGATCGATATCACGCGACGGAACTCAAGCGCGACCGGCTCGTCGGCAAGCCAGATCGGAGCGTCACTGAAGAGGCCGATTCAGCGCGTGGCGTTCGTTGGCAATCATCTGCCGCGGCGGTGCGGCATCGCTACGTTCACCCACGACCTGCATCAAGCCGTAGCACTGTCGCGGCCCGCACTCGAGACGTGCGTCGTCGCAATGAACGATGCGGGCCGCACCTATGAGTACCCCGACTGCGTCAAGATCGAGATCTCAGACGACACGATCGACAGCTATGTGCGCGCCGCCGCCATCCTCAACCGGAGCGGTTTTGACGTCGTCTCGCTCCAACACGAGTATGGCATTTTCGGTGGCGCGGCAGGCAGTCACATCGTCGAGATGATCAAGCGCCTCAAGATGCCGGTCGTTACGACATTGCACACGGTGTTGGCCGAGCCAACGCTTGACCAGCGCGTGGTGATGGACGAGATCATTGCCCGGTCCTCGCGGCTCGTAGTGATGGCGGAGAAGGGGCGCGAGTTGCTCCAAACGGTCCATGACGTGCCTGCACGAATGATCGAAGTGATCCCGCACGGCATCCCCGATGTCCCGTTTCTGGGTACACAGGATGCCAAGTGCAAGCTGGGTTTCGCCGGCAAGACCATCATCCTGAGCTTTGGGCTACTGTCGCCGAGCAAGGGCATCGAGACCGTCATCGAGGCAATACCTGACATCGTCAAGGCATGCCCGAACGCGGTCTACATCGTATTGGGCGCATCGCATCCAAATCTCGTGCGCCAACACGGCGAGGCCTACCGCGAAAGTCTCCAGGCGCGGGTCGCAGAACTCGCCCTCGACGAGCATGTCGTGTTTATCGACCAGTTCGTCGACCAGAGCATGCTTCTCGACTTCATCACAGCATGCGACGTTTACGTGACGCCCTATCTCAACGAAGCGCAGATGACCTCCGGTACGCTTGCCTACAGCTTCGGACTCGGCAAGGCCGTCGTCTCGACCCCCTATTGGCACGCCAGCGAACTTCTGGGTGACGGTCGCGGTATTCTCGTGCCGTTTGGCGATACGCTAGGTATCGGCAGGGAGATTGCCGGCCTATTGACCGATGAACCTCGTCGTAACGCGATGCGCGAGCGGGCCTACGCTGACAGCCGCTCGATGACCTGGGCACGAACTGCGGCGACATATCTCTGCGCATTCGAGAAAGTAGGAAGACAGTCACGGCCAGCGCCTGTGGCAACCACGACAGGCAGGAGTGCACAGCAAGCGGAGCATCGAGATCCCGAGTTTCGGACCGATCATTTCCTGACAATGTGCGACAGCACCGGCCTGCTTCAGCACGCCGTCCATTGCGTTCCAGATCGCGCCCATGGCTATTGCGTCGATGACAACGCCCGCGCACTATTGCTCTCCGTTATGCTCGGCGGACCGGGCGAACCGCGCTTCGCATCCGCGCTGACAACAAGCTTCGCTGCGTTCATTCAGCATGCCTGGAATCCGGACACGCGACGCTTTCGCAATTTCATGAGCTACGACCGGCGCTGGCTCGAGCCGCAGGGGTCGGAGGACAGTCACGCGCGAACCTTGTGGGCCCTCGGCTCCTGTGCGGGCGCCGATCTCGATGCATCCCGGCGCAGATGGGCGGCGGCGCTGTTTGATCTGGCGATGCCGTCGGTCGAATCCTTCAGGTCACCCCGGGCGTGGGCATTTACTTTGCTCGGCCTCAATGCCTATTTCGCGCACCACGCAGATAATCCGACGTGCGAGCGGTTGCGCGGCATACTCGCCGGAAAGCTGCTGGCGGCCTTGAGGGCGGTGGAGACGAAGAAATGGGTATGGTTCGAGGACGAGCTGGCCTACGACAATGCGAGACTTCCCCAAGCGCTGATAACAACAGGGGTTGCCACGCAAAACCAGGATCTGATCGATGCTGGTACGCGCGCAATGCGATGGTTGATGACGATACAATCATCGCCAAAAGGCAACTTTCGCTCCGTGGGCACGGAGAGCTTTGGTAACGCGCGCTGCCTCCCGTTGGCGTTCGACCAGCAGCCTGTTGAAGCCGCCGCCACGATTTCGGCTTGTCTTGCTGCGTGGAATGTCACCCACCATCCCGAGTGGGCTTCAGGCGCAACATCCGCTTTCGCGTGGTTTGTCGGGCGGAACGATCTCGCAACGCCGCTGGCTGATCCCGAAACCGGGAGTTGCCGCGATGGACTTCATCGGGATCGCGCCAACGAAAACCGCGGCGCCGAGTCGGTGCTGTCGTATTTGTTGGGCGTCGTTGAAATGCGGCAGTTCTACCGCTCAATTGCGATAGAACAAGAGAAGCAGGCAATCAATCTGGTTCGCGGTGACCAAAGCCGCGCGCCCGTATCTGTAGCTAACCGAGGGGGTTCCGTTGTCTCAATCCCGGTTCTTGAACCGACAAGCGTTGCATCTCAGGCCAGACCCGGCTCGGGTCGTGGTCCGGCCCTTCAAGCCCGCGACTGAACCCCGAGACCTCAATCCGACCGACAAGACGCGCGCAAATCATATCGTCCATCGCGTACTTGGGCTCGAAGCTGCCGCGGCTACGCGTCAGCTACAGGAGGTCCTCGAGAATTTCGAGGGCCGCCACCGGAACCTGCTCGAGATTTTCGAGGCCCGCGCCATGGAAATGGAGGACGCTCTCACGCCGCATGCCGTCTTGACCAAGACGCAGCGATGCCTGATCGGCGCATACTTCCTGCATGAGTACTCGTTCGAAGCCTCCGCTCTGTTCAACCCGAGTATCGTGCGCCATCCCGATCAATCCGGCGCTCCGGCTGGAGGTTGCCGGTTCATTCTCAGCTTGCGCGCCGTTGGCGAAGGACACATTTCGTCATTAACGTTTCGGTCGGGATCGATTGGAGCAGACGGCAGCGTATCGGTCGATCCGACAGCGCGGCTCGCCAGCATTCCGAAGATCGCAAGTCGATCGGCGCGCCCAGAGGGTGACGACGTCGAGGTTTCCTTCAGGGCCGGCGACGACTTGAGTGAGCGCGTCATTTTTCCAATGACAGACGCGCAATCGAACGGCATCGAGGATGCGCGATTCGTGGAGTTCACTCACAATGGTCACACGACTTATTACGCGACGTACACCGCCTACAGCGGACGGGCGATCCGATCCGAGCTCCTGGAAACCAGCGACTTTCTGACATTTCGCCTGAGGCCGCTCGCGGGTACAGTTGCGCGCAACAAAGGCATGGCTCTGTTTCCGAAGAAGTTCGATGGCCGCTTTGCCATGATCGCGCGTCAGGACAACGAGAACCTGTATCTCGTCTATTCAAATGACCTCTACACGTGGGACGGCGGCCAGGCGATCTTACGACCCGAGCACCCGTGGGAATTTGTACAGATCGGCAGTTGCGGTTCTCCGATCGAATTGGACGACTGCTGGCTGTTGCTGACGCATGGCGTCGGACCTGTTCGCAAATATTCGATCGGTGCAGTGCTGCTGGACAAGAACGATCCCTCGAAAGTGCTCGGACGGTCTCGCGAGCCACTCGTCCGACCCGAGCCGCACGAGCGAGAGGGCTACGTACCAAATGTCGTCTACACCTGCGGCGCGATGCGTCACGGCGACCGGATCATCTTGCCTTACGCCGTGTCTGACACCTTCTCCAACTTCGCCACGATAAAGATCGACGAGCTCTTAAATTCCATTGTGGGCATGTAATGCGCTGGACCATAAAGCACGATCCATAGCCGGGACAACTGGTTACGCCGACGCAGTACCTCTAAAAATGGACATGGTCGGCGGCGGGATTTCGTCGCCGATCTCAGCAGGATGTCGTCCACACCTGGGATGACGCAACTTTGTGCGGCGCACCACTCAAGAACCGCCGTTCGTCAGCAAGGTGGCCTTGACCGACGTTGCGTTGCAACGCGAGATCACGGTCGGTCTTGGACCTATCGCGTCGGCGTTCGCCGGTCATGGCGCAGATGGTCGGTATTGGGGGCACTCCGGTAGCCATCTGAACGCCGCTCAAGCCTGCACCTGACCCGTAGCTGTCATCGCTGCCTTGCAGACGCGGGTGAAACGTTTGACCTTGTTTGATGAGGTTAGCGGGCAAGTCCAGATGTGGAACGCCTGCAATTGGAAAGTGCAGTCCCATAACGGCGGGACTATCCAAATCAGCAACGCGCCACGTATAATAAGGACTATCAGGGAAAGGGACACCTCAAGCCACCTGTCCCGGCGTGTCGTTTGCAGCGTCGTCAAGAGCAATAGACCGGTAATTATGAGCGGCATTCTCGCACTGTTGGACGACATCGCGGCCATCGCCAAGCTTGCGGCGGCCCAAGTCGACGACATCGCGGCACAAGCGGCCAAGGCTGGCAGTAAATCGATTGGCGTCGTCATCGATGACGCCGCGGTGACTCCGAAATATGTGAGCGGCCTGCCCGCGGCGCGCGAACTTCCCATCGTCGCGAAGATCGCGCGAGGTTCGCTCTTCAACAAGCTCATCATCCTACTCCCGCTGCTGCTCCTTTTGCATTTGGTGGCACCGTGGACCATCCCACCGCTCCTCATCCTCGGCGGTTGTTATCTCTGCTTCGAGGGTGCCGAGAAGATCTGGCATGCGATCACCCACACGAAGGAGCCTGGACCGCAGACCGCGGAAACGCTCGACGCAGCCCATATCGAGGAACGGCGGGTGGCCGGTGCCATCAAGACGGACTTCATTCTTTCCGCCGAGATCATGACGATTGCGCTTGCGACCATCGACGCTGAGACGATCTGGATGCGCGCCATCGTGCTGGCCGTCGTGGCAGTGTTGATCACGGTTCTCGTCTATGGCGCTGTCGCGCTTTTGGTGAAGATCGACGATCTGGGCCTAAGACTGGCTCGGAGCAGTCGGCTCGAGATCGGCAAGGCTATGGGCCGCGGCCTCGTCATCGCGATGCCGACGGTGTTGAAGTCTATCGCCGTTATCGGCACGGCGGCGATGCTGTGGGTGGGGGGCAGCATCGTCATCCACAGCTTGCACGAGCTGCACATATCGTGGCCGTTCGAGGCCATCAAAGCCTTCGCCTACTCATTGTCCGGCAACGGCACCTCTGGCTCGCTTGAATGGATCGTAACGGCGACCTGCGACGCGATCATTGGTTTCGTCCTGGGCACCATTCTAATGCCGGTCGTCAAGGCGCTCTTGATGCCTTTCGAGACGCTGTTCCCTGAGAAAAAGAACGTCGGTTGATATTCGGCGATACTGATTGCGGCCTGTCGGCAGAGCAGAGCGGGAGTGGGCTTGCTTCAGACGGGGATGTTTGAACGTTCGTTTCTTTGGGTCAAACTCAACCGTTCCCGACCGCCTCTGACGGTCAGCTAACCTATCAATGGGCGGACGAACTTCAAGCCTCGGCCTAACGAGCTTGCGATGACGCCTATGGCCCAAGACGTCGGCGCATCAGAGATTCACGGTCGGTCGATCCCATTAGCAGTCATCGGCATCGCTGTAGTCGGCAACGCAAAGAGCGTCGCCGATCGTGTCCGGAATCGGAGGGATAGCGTCAGAAGATCAGATGTCGATTTTCTCGGCGATCTCGATCGCGTCGTCGACCTCGATGCCAAGGTAGCGAACGGTGCTTTCGATCTTCGAATGGCCCAGCAAAAGTTGCACGGCTCTGAGATTGCCCGTTCGCCGATAAATCAGGACGGCCTTCGTCCGCCGCAGCGAATGCGTGCCGAACTTTGCTGGGTCGAGCCCGATGCTGGCGACCCACTCTTGCACCAGCCGAGCGTACTGCCGGGTCGTTAGCCCGCCCTTGTCGCCACGGCCTGCGAAGAGAAACTGACCTGGATTCCGGTTGGTCAGCCTCAAGTAGTCGTCGATGGCCATCCTTGTCTGATCAGTCACTTCAAACCGCACGGGCCTGCCGGTCTTCTTCTGCCGGATCGTCGCTCGGTCCATCGAGTAACCGCTCGGGGCGACGTCGTCGACGCGAACGGCAACGACGTCACAGCCGCGCAGCTTGCTGTCGATGGCCAAGTTGAAGAGTGCAAGATCCCTCTTCTTGCCTTCGATCTGCAGCTTCGTCCGGATCGACCAGACATGGCTCGGCCGTAAAGGGGGCTTCGCACCGACGAGCTTGCCCTTGTTCCAGGGTGCGCGGGCAGGTTTGTCAGGCGCGTCCGGAGTTGTCGTGGTTGTCTTATTGTCTTCCATGGTCTGTCTCCTTTCTTGAGAGACAGACGAGCATGCTCCTCGGTCAGCCTAACGTGTTGATCTGACGACCGGTTTCTGACCATATCTTCCATGCGATGGTTACTGCCCGTCGATTCTGACCCATCTCTGCCATAGACGTTGCGTCTTACCCTACTGGACGGCATGTCCGCTTCACCCTCGTTCGTGGCTCCAGCCCATTCCGTGGCAGCTGCGTTCGGCCGTCCTTGGCCAGCTTACCTTATAATCCCGGCTCTTGGCCTCGCACCGTCGCCAGTAGTCGCATCATGATCTCGCGTAGCAGGGCGTTCTCCGCCTCAGTCAAATGGCGTAGGAACAGCTCCTCGATCGCCGGGCCGTAGACAGTCCACATCCGACTGCGCATCTCGCGGCCCCTTTCCGTTATCCGCGCATAGGCGCCGCGCCGGTCGTCGGCGACACGCTCGCGTACGACGAGGCCGTTCTTCTCCAGCTTGTCGACAAGACGCGTCAGGTTGCTGCGCGCGATAACGGCCGTATCGGCCAGCTCGTGCATGCGCAGGCGCTGCTCCGGCGCGCGTTCGAGAACCCACAGCACGATATACCAACTGAGGTCGGGGAGCCCCGCCGCCCGGAGACGTTCCTCGATACGAGCAACCAGTGCATCGTGCGCCGTGATGAAGCCCGGCCAGGCCGATGACGCCCTTTTGCCCGTCGTCTTGGTCCGTGCCCGTCGTCCGCCAGCTTCAGCCATGAGCCATCTCTCGCTTTCGTGACTTGCGCGTGATGATCGTTGCAATTTAGATAGTTGCAAATAGGATGATCAATTTCGAGATCATCCTATACAGAAGAGATAGGTGATCCGCAAGGAGGACACAACCCATGACGCGCACCATCAGCCGCAAGGACCTGCTGCAGCGACTGGACGCGACACCTCGGCCGGTGCTCATCGAGGCCCTGCCCGAGCGCTACTTCCATGATGGCCACCTGCCGGGCGCGTTGCACATGCCCCAGGATAGCGTGAGCGCGCTGGTGCCCGGTGCGGTCCCCGACATGGCGGCCGAGATCGTCGTCTACTGCGCCTCCGCCATCTGCCGGAACTCGCACATCGCCGCCGCGAACCTCGAAATCCTCGGATACCGCAACGTCAGCATCTACGCCGGCGGCAAAGAGGACTGGCAGGCAGCCGGCCTGCCGCTCGAGCCGGGCGATCAGAGTCGCTGAAGCGACCCGCTCCTTCACGACTTCCGACCGGGAGAATGACGCGCCGTGTGCGGACTGCCGCACGGCCGACCGGCGGAGCATTGTCCGCAGTCCATAACCACAATGGAAACAGGAGTTACGATCATGAAGACAAGGTCTCTCATCGCACTCGCTCTGACGGGTCTCATCGCCGCCACCGGCCAGGCCGCTGCGGGCCCTGAGGTCAACACCGCAACGGGCGCAGTGCTGGTCGCCGGCAAGCCGGCGCCGGGTCTCGCCGTGCACGGCTTCGACGTCGTAGCCTTCTTCACCGACTCGCGGCCGGTGCAGGGCGATGCGAAATTCGCTTACGCCCACAAGGATGCCACCTACCGCTTCGCGTCGGAGGCCAACCTCGCCGCGTTCAAGGCAAATCCCGCCAAATACGAACCGGCTTACGGCGGTTACTGCGCTTACGGCGTCTCGGTCGGCGCGAAGTTCGACGGCGACCCGCGCTACTGGAAGATCGTCGATGGCAAGCTCTACCTGAACCTCGACGCCGGCATCCAGCAGGCGTGGCTCAAGGATGTGCCGGGCGCCATCCGCAAGGCGGAGGTCAACTGGCCGAAGCTCGCCGATAAGCTCCCGTCGGAGATAAAGTGAGACCAATCACGGCTGCGGGCATGCACCGCGCTCGATAGGTGCTTGCCCGCACACCCGCCCCATTCGCCAATCATCGACAAAGGAAACCATCATGCGCTTCGTTACCCGTAAGATTCACTCGCTCATCGACTACCCGGTCGCCCTGAGCTTGTTCGCCATGCCCTTCATCCTCGGGCTCGGCGCAACCAACCCGGCGGCCAAGTGGCTGTCGGTCGCAACTGGGATTGCCGCCTTCGTGCTGACGCTGCTGACCGACCACGAGACCGGCGTGATCCGCGTGCTGCCCTACTGGCTGCACGTCGCCGTCGACCGCTTTGTCGGCGTCACGTTTCTCGCCGCACCGTTCGTGCTCGGTTTCGCTGGTCTCGACGCCGCCTACTACTGGGCCAACGCGGCCGCGGTCTTGACCGTCACGGTCGTCCTTGCGGCACCCGAAAGCCGCACGCTTGCACGGGCCACAGGCTGATGCACGCGACAGCCACGGAGGCGCCCGTCGCACGCGCCTCCGTGCTTCGACCACTTGGGCGATCAACCATGGCCAACTCGATATGACGATGGACCCCCGCGCCGAAATCACATTCGTACGACTGACCGAAGTGCCTCGGCACGAAATTGTTGCGCACATGTCCGACCCGCGTTTGGCGGCTCACATGCCGCTCCTGACCGGCCGATGGGACGACGAGCGCGTCGAGGCCTTTATCGCCGCAAAGGAGGCGTGTTGGTCCCGCGACGGCCTCGGCCATTGCGGGCTCCTCGCCAACGGCGCGTATGCAGGATGGGGCGGATTTCAGAAGGAGGGCGATGAATGGGATTTCGGATTGGTGCTGAAATCTTCTTGCTTCGGTCTCGGCCTGCGCATTGCGAGGCTGGCGCTCGCATTCGCCATCGCCGATGAGCGGGTTCCGTACGTGACCCTTTTGCTCCCGCCGTCGCGCAAGAAGCTCGCAGCCCTCACGCGCCTCGGCGCCACGTTCATCGCCGAGACCGAGTACCAGGGCGCACGCTTTCTGAAGTATCGCCTTGCTACCAAGTAAAGTTTAGGCGAGAAGCAGATAACCTCCCGATTCCCGCCATCGATGTCGTCACACGCAGGCGGGCCTGCCATGTCTCTTAATGGCCCTCTTCGTCGGTTGACCGATGGCAGCTATCTGACTACTCCGGCCATTACAGGATCCGGCAGGAGCGGCAATGGTAATAACGGTTTGGCTGGCAACGGCACGAATCCAATTTGACCAGGCCGGATTTCGTGTGCCGGGGATATCAACGAGCGTATTTTGATGGCCGCCCACAAGAAAAAGACGATGCCCAACTGGAGCGAAGTCAAGGCAAAGCTCATTTCATACAACCGTGCCGGCTTGATCAGGCTCGTCAGCGACCTCCATAGCCTCAGCCGGGATAATCAGGCCTTTCTTCATGCCCGACTGGGGCTCGGTACAGATCCTCTCGCGCCATACAAGGCGACAATTTCCAGATGGATCTACCCGGACTTGCATCGGGGCCAAGCTGTTTCCGTCGCCAAGGCCAAGAAAGCCATCGCCGATTATCGCAAAGCAATCGGATTGCCGGATGGCGTCGCTGAGCTTTCAATCTTCTATTGCGAGCGTGCCGCACAACTAACTACAGAGTGTAGCTTTGAGGATGAGGGATACTTTACGGCGCTCGTGCGAATGTTTGACCAAGCACTTTCTGTCGTTGCTACGTTAGATCCTTCAGTGCGGCCTACGCTACTACAGCGACTTGACGCCGTGCGTTCGATCAGCGGCGCTGTCGGCTGGGGCGTTAAAGACGCCATGGACGAACTGTGGATTGAGCACGTTTGGGAAGATTGAGGTTCGGACAGGACGGATACGTGGATCGCGAGTGTTGATCACGCCTGCCTGTTGTCATCCGCTTTTGGAGGTATTCCTGCAGTGAAGGCGATGCAGGCACAGGCGCCGCGCCACGAAAGTGGTGAGGTCCGGAAACTCCGCAAAGCTGAAAAATGAAAGCTGGTAGTCAGGGGTGGGCAAAGTGGCTTCGCGACTCTAACCCGTCGACTATTGCCGAGAAATCCACGTTCACTTCGTGCTTGCCGTCGGCCGACGTAGTCGCTCTGGGTCAGAAGTCAGCCCTAGAAACTGGCATCCAATCAACGCCGCCTTAGGCAAAACGTGCGCCTAGAGACCTTCCAAAACCGGCTCAGGCAGGACTTTCAGAACCATCGCATAGTGATGGTTCGGCAGGCGAGCGCGATAAGGAGGGGCCTTTTCTGCCAAAAAACTCTGGACTTGCCGGGCAATGGAAGCGGTACTGTCGAGACGATTGGCGACTTGGACAGGTTGTTCCGGCCAGCCACGCCTCGCCCTGCTTTACGTGGGGCTCTGGTCAGTACGGACGCCGATCGTGGCGCCGCAGACCAGAGGAGGCCAGCATGGCTGCCGCAGCGAGACCGAAGAAACCGAAGACGCCAACCAAGACTGCGTCGGTCAGGAAACCAAGTCAGTCCCGATCGAAACGAGCCTCACCTCCCCGCAAGCCGGCGGTGGCCGCAATTCCACCGAACGCGACCAAACAGGATCGCATGCTCGCGCTTCTGAGCCAGCCTGAGGGTGCAACCATCGCGGACCTCGCGGCGGCAACCAACTGGCAGCGCCATAGCATCCACGGGTTTCTGTCCGGCACCGTGAAAAATAAGCTCGGACTCGATTTGCACTCGGCCAAGTTGGACGGCGCCGACCGGCGCTATCGCATCGGCGCACGGTTCAGCCAGTAGCATGGCGCGCCTCAGTGAAGCGGATCTGGGGCGGGCGCTGGCCCGTCTCCAATCCCTGTCGTCTTGGGACCTACGGGAAGAGTGGCGCCGCGTGCATCGCGCGCATCCCCCAAAACGGATCTCGAACGACCTACTCATTCGCGGCATCGCCTATCAGCTTCAGGAACAGGCCTACGGACGGCTCCCTGCAGCCACCCGCGGCAAACTCGAAGTAAAGGCAGGTGCGCCCGGGACGTCTGCTTCAACGCAACCCAAGCCTCGCGTTACGCTCAAATCAGGCACCCGGCTTGTCAGGGAGTGGAACGGCGAGACCTATATCGTCGAAGTGCTCAGCAAGGGCTATCGCTGGCGCGGCATCATCTTCGCATCGCTGTCACCGATCGCCCGTGAGATCACTGGGGCGCACTGGTCGGGACCAAGGTTCTTCGGGCTCACATCACGGGCTGGGGCAACCAATGAATGATGGCAATCGTCTCAACGCGATCCGGGCTCAATTCGCGCATCTGACGGCTGAGTTCGAGGACGCTGCGGCTGTCGCAGTAGATGGGCAAGGCACATGCACAGTTGCAGAGGCGCGAGCACTCCACCGAAGACTGGCAGGCGCGATGCAGTCAATCTCCGAGCGCATCGCCGACCTTTGAGTGCTGGTCTCATGAAGCGGATCAATTGCGCCATCTACACGCGGAAATCATCGGACGATGGCCTTGAGCAAGAGTTCAATTCGCTCGATGCCCAGCGAGAAGCGTGTGAGGCTTACGTGAAGAGCCAGAAGCACGAGGGCTGGGTTTGCCTGCCCGATATGTTCGACGATGGTGGACTGTCGGGTGGGACGATGGAACGCCCTGCCCTCAAGCGTCTGCTCATAGAAATCCAAGCCGGTCGCGTTCACACGATCATCGTCTACAAGGTTGATCGGCTGACGCGATCGCTCGCGGATTTCGCCAAGATCGTTGATATCCTTGATGTGGCCAGCGCGTCGTTCGTATCAGTGACGCAGCAGTTCAACACGACCACATCGATGGGGCGGCTAACGCTCAACATGCTTCTCTCGTTTGCCCAGTTTGAACGCGAAATCGCTGGAGAAAGGATTCGCGACAAGATCAGGGCGTCGAAAGCCAAAGGCATGTGGATGGGTGGAACAGTGCCGCTCGGCTATGCCGCTGTCGATAAGAAATTGGTCATTGTCGAGAACGAGGCGGCAACAGTGCGCATGGTCTTCGCGCGGTATCTTGACCTCGGATCCGTCTCGCTCCTTCGTAGCGAATTGGACGCCAAGGGCGTCGTTGGCAGGAAACCGCAAGGCGCCGATCGACCGAGTCCAAGGTTCGGGCGCGGCGCGCTATATACGCTGCTCAGCAATCCGGTCTATCGCGGAAAAGTCCGCCACGGCGACGAACTCTATGATGGCCGCCACGATGCGATCATCGGTCAGGACATCTGGGATCGCACGCAGGCGTTGCTAGCGGAAAACCGGCAAGTTGTAAAACGTGGCGATGGCGCGAAATCGCCGAGCCTGCTGGCGGGTCTGGTCATTGACGCGGACGGTGATCGTATGACGGCCACGCATGCGAACAAGTCCGGATGTCGATATCGCTACTACGTGTCATCGCGACTGATTACTGAAAAGCGAAGCGCGTCTCCGACCGCCATGCGCGTGCCAGCCGGCGACCTCGAAACCCTCGTTCTGAGCCGCTTGCGCCAGTTCCTCACATCGAGCGAGGAGATCGGAAGCGCGCTGGCAGTGCTATTGCCGGACGCCATGCAAATTGAAGCAGCCATGGCGCGTGCTTCGGAAATCGCGGACAATTGCGTACAGGACAGGCCGGCTATTGCCGCTCAGATCGTCAGAAACATTGTCGAACGGATCGAGGTTTCAGAGACCCAGACGACACTCATGATGAAGCGCGATGCGCTCGCTTCTGAGCTTGGCGTGATACCTTTGAAGGTGAGCACTGAAGCCGCATCGACAATCACACTGCGTATCGAAGCCACGCTGCGCAGAGCCGGTCGTGGCAAGCGATTGGTGTTGGGTAACGCCATTGCAGATCAGCGAAACGATGCACTCATCAATCTTGTCGCTCGTGCGCTCGCAACACGCGAGAGACTACTTTCCGATGAAGTCGAAAGCGTGCAGCAGATGTCCGAAGGCTCCGGCCGTTCGCGAGAGCAAACAACAAGACTAATCCGGCTTTCCTATCTCGCACCAGACATCGTCCGCGCCATCTTCGATGGCCATCAGCCGGTCGGATTGACCGTGAAAGCACTGATGGTCGCCGCGAAGGATCTCCCTACGCGATGGGACGCCCAGCGCAAGTTGCTTGGATTCAGGCACGCCTCGCCTGATCTCTAAGTTGCTCCAACGTCGCTTGCGGGCAATCTTTTCGCGGTCTCAGTATAGGGCGTTTTCACAGTCGCTCGGCCCGCCCTCCAGCCAGTCACCCACCCGTCTCCGAAACACATGGCAATCTGGCTGGCCGTTTTTAACCTCAAGAGACTTTTGGCCGTAGCCCGGATGCATCGCGCTCGATGAGCGGTCTCAGGAGAGCGTGTCGAGATGGACAGGCGTGTAACCCGCGGAAAGTACGAGACTAATTAGTCGTGAGCGGGTAGCTTAAAACAAAAGCCAAATCAATAAGTTTCGTGGCTGGGGCGGGAGGATTCGAACCCATGGCCAGGCCTCTCCTATGTCTTTGATGCTGCTTGTATTTTTTAGTGCCAGTCTTTCTGTGTAGTGCTGCGTGTGGTGCTGAATGTGGTGCTAAATCGCGCCTCTGTTCCCGGGGCATTTCACGCGGAATCCTCGGGCGTATCAAGAAACATACGAGATTATCCACCAGCCTCTCAAGCCCTGCCATCCTCACGACGGTTGACGCGACCCGCTTAAACCAAAGGCGGTTCTCACAATCTCTCATCCAGCGCCCGTTTGCACGCGCACTGGATGGGGACGAGGATGAGCCGGGAAAAGGCAGGACAAGATCGGTTTTATGGGATCGGACTGGAGAGTTTCGATCACCAGCTCTATGAAATCGTTCTGCCCGGGCGGTCGCATCGTCATGCCCGCAAAGCCGCTGAAATCCTTATGGGTGCAACCGGAACGCGCGCCTTCAAGCCTTTCGACCTGCTGGCTGAGGGACAAACCGATCTAACAGCCGAATACCGCTCCGCCCTGCCCCGGATCCTGCCTTGTCTCTTCTCCGCCTACGAGTTGCTCAGTCATGCCCGGCGCGAACTGCGCGCCGAACCCAACCTCTTCGAGACAATCGAATATCAAATTGATCACGCGCGCAGCCTTCTCCGTCCCGCCCCCATGCAGTTGCGCGAATATCTCAAGCACAGGGCCATCACCCGGCTGCCCTCTCAAATAGGCCCGGCCCACCCTGTGCTCCGTTCGCCGGCCAATAAGTTCGAGCCGGCCTCCAGCCTGGCGCGCAAGACCGCCTCAGCCGCTGCCGCCTTCAGCCGCTCCATCGAGAAAGATGCCCAAGAGGTCGCTGCCCTCAAATCCCGCATCCAAAACGAGCACCGCCGCGCCCGCACCGAAATCTCGCAGGCCGCGCGCCGACGTTGCGCGGCCCTGCGCCGCCAGATCAATGCGGCCTTTGCCGATCACTATAAAGCGCTCAGGGCTCCGCCTGGCGCCCTGGCAGCAGAACCTGGCCATGGGATGATCCCGATTGGCACCCTCGCCCGCGATAGCCTGCGCAAGGCCACGGTCAAAGCCCACCAGCAAGCCCTGAGAACAGCCATTCGGCCCGTCATAGCGGAAAAGCGCGCCGCCCTGGGCCAGGCCGACCAGCTAAGGGACCAATTTCGTAAAACTGACCGCGCCCTCACCCAATTCGCAACGACAGATCTCCAGCGCCAATGGCGAGAATTTGCCTCCGACCATGACCGTCAAATCCATGGTCCGGCCTCGATCTCTCCCGCCCCGGACCAAGGGAAGACCCCGTTTTTGGAGCGCATCGGCGCGCGGGCTGGCCGGTTGAGGGTGCAATCCCCTGCCCCGGAGCAAAACAATCTCCCTGAGCCTGACTAAGAAAGGTCCTCTCTCATGACGTTTCACACGCGCCTTGATGATTGTAAGCAAGCCTATATCGACTTCACAGCGGGCCTTGAGCCGTACCGCTCTATTCTTGCATTCCTGGCCGAGGAGGACCCGACATTCTCTAACGAGCATATGGAAGACGCGCAGCGTGTATTATTCGCTTGCCACAGCATACTCGACCCCGTCATCGATCCCCTGCCGCCAGCACTCATTCTCTCCCTGCTCAGCGAGCTGCAAACAGGCTATGGCCACTGGCTCAAGAGCCTCCATCAGGCCATCGAAATCACGCCGTTTGAAACCGACGCGAAACATCACGCCTTTCTTGCAGCCTTACGAATGGCAGAGAGCCTGATTTATCTCCTGCATACGCAGCCCTCCGATCGCCATAGCCAAACATAGGGGCCCTCGCCCAGCCATGATATCAATAAATAAAGAGGCCCGGACTATGCCGGGCCTCTTTATGCCTGTCCCACATAACCAATCATCAAATTTCAAACTGATCGATCTTGGCGCCCTTCTTCAGCTTTTCGGCCAGCCAGCGCGGCGTACGGCCACGGCCTGTCCAGGTCTCCGAGCGGTTTTCCGGGTTGATATATTTTACAGCGACCTTGCCGCCCTTCTTGCGTCCGGCAGACCCAAACAAATCGGATACGCTAAATCCGCGCTTCTCCGCGAGTTCCTCCAGAGCGCGCCGCGTATCCTCGCGATCCTCTTTGCGCTTATCCTCAATTGCGGAACCCAGCCTCTCATGCATATCCACCATCTGCTTAAGGGTCATACCGCTGAAATCATTCTTAGCCATGGGTTTGCGTCCTTTGCGAAGCATTCAATATCTCCCCGGTTAGCACCACTGATCCATTATGGTAAAGATATATTATGCGTCATAAGTCTTTATTTTTTACAACCGCGCCGATCTGAACACGCCAGCGCTTATATGCACGCATGCGGCGAATGACAATTCACAACCATAAGGCATTATTTCTTGAAATAATTCTATTATAAGGCACACTAACGAAGTGAGCCGCATTCCACCATCACGGCGTTCCCGCCAAACCGCATCCAAAACGTCCAAAGAGCCTCGCGCGCCCGGTTCCCTGATCCTTCGTATGAGCGGCCGCGATGATGTGCCCTTAACAGTCAGCGAACTTAAAGACACGCTTTATGCCACGATCCGGATGCTCGAGCCCTTTTCATCCACTCACCGCTTCAAGCGCGCTGCGTTGTATCTCACACTGGTCGACGAACACGGGCGCCCCTCTTCCATTAGCTTCGATCCCGAGATCACGCTGCGGCCTTATGATTGCGCAGCCGACAATTTTGACACCTCCAAGAGATGAGAGCCCCTTCGGGGCGGTGAAAAGATCAAGGTCCTCAGAGAGAGCCATGGTCCTCAATCCGCAACCCAAGGAGTGCCCATGCCCTACGATCTCAATCCAACGTCCAATGCCTCTGGCTTTGATTGGAAAACACCGACCGACTATGACGAAAGCCGGAAAAAAACCTTTCACCGCGCAGCGCGCAAACAGCTCAAAGCTCTGGCCGCTTATTGCGGATGGGCCCCCTCCTCCTATGATCTACGCTCCAATATGGCGGGCATCGCGGTCTCCGGAGACATAACCCTTCATCATGAGCAGGTCTATATATCGGTCTCACAAGACCGAATTGGGGGCTCGTGCGGGATCCTGATCCGCTCATGTCAGGGCCGTAAAGATTACTCCGGCGGCACCAATCATTTTGCCCGCCTGGATCTGCTGGATGATATCCCGCTTTTGGCAGAGCAAATCATGCGCCTTGTTCCTTCCCTATCCCAGGGAGGCCGCGCATGAGCCAATCACTCGACAGCCTGGATCAAACCATCCTCACAACACGCACCCAAGCCTGGAACAAGCGTAGCGGCGCCCGCGTCGGCGATAAAGTGATCATGCCCGATGGCAGTATCCGCCGCCTTGCCCATCACTATGGTCAGCACATGCAAACAACCTCAAGCCATCAACCCACCGACCAGCGATATTATTTAGGTCACGGATATTGCAGCTTCTCCGGCTCTCTCGGTGATGTGTTTGATCTCAGCGCGCTCGAAGATACCGGACGCATAGATGAAGCCCCCATCTGGTTCTTTCATCATGACCAGGCCCAGGCCTTTAACGCGGTTCATGCCCACATACCCTGCCGGGTCTACCGATTGAAAGAAAAGATTTGATCATCTCCAGGCCCCCTCGCCCCTTAAACTTAAAGGCCTCTCCCAGGGAGATCGTCTTGCGCTGAAGTGCTCAACCAAAGCAGCCCTATTGCCCTCATCACCAAGCCCGCGCCCATCTACATACAAAAAAAGCAAATAAGGATTTTGATCCTTTATAATAGAAACCGCATCAGGTGATTCCCAACCTATATCAGGGGCGCCTGTGGATAGATTTGATATATCGCCACTTAATCCTTGAAGTAAAAACTTATACTGACGGATAATTCAATTGCGCTCCCTTGGTCCCGCGTGACTCACATCCTACGCACCCAAGGGCTCGCGGGCTCTTATGATCTCAGTCAAAACCCGCGCATTCTTTGACAATTTGATTTTAAGCACCCACGAGCTCGCGCACCTATAATCCCGCGTACCCACGCACCCGTCAGCTCAGGAGTTCATCGTGAAAACTATTGTCGTCATGTCACAAAAGGGAGGAGCCGGAAAAACAACGCTCGCCATCAATCTTGCGGCCGCGGCCATAAAAAGCGGCTTTCACGCTGTCTTGGCCGACACCGACCCCCAGCAATCCGCCTATAACTGGTACAAAGACCGCCAAGACGGTCTTGAGCCGGATGTCATCTCCTCCTTTCCCGATCGCCTCGGTGAAAACCAGGAACTCGCCCGCCAGGCCGGTGTTGATTATTTTATCGTCGATACACCCCCAAACGCGTCGGAATACGCCATCCGCGTCGCCAAGCTGGCTGATCTCATTATTATTCCCACAAAGCCCTCCTGCTTTGATCTTGTGGCTCTGGAGCGAACCGTCACCGTTCTTGAGACGGTCAAAAAGCCGTCCTTTGCCGTGCTCAATGAGTGCCCGACCTACGGCTCGGAAGCCGATGATGCGGAAGAAGCCCTGATGCAATATGGGCTGACCACGCTTCCCAACCGCATTCATAACCGTGCCGCGATCCGCCGGCACACCACACCCCTGCAGACAATTTTTGAATATGAGCCTGACGGCAAAGCTGCCGTTGAGTTTTCGGCCCTGTTTAAGGCCATCGTTCTTTATTTCCTGCGCGAGCATCAAGCCCAGCGCAAACTTCAACCCCAAAAGGAGGCCGTGCACCGCCATGTCCAAAACCAATAAGTCAAAATCATCCCTGGCCAACGTAATAAAGGAACGAGCCCAGCGCCCCGATTTTCTTCCCAAGTCCTTTATCGAAGACAATACGCGCCTTGCGGAAGAGACACCCTCACGCGCCCACGCGCCCGCGCTCTCTAGTGACCGCGCACCCCAGCGCCCCGATGCTCAATCGGCCCCAACCGCTACATCACAACACTCTGCCTCCGAAGGCAGCACGCCCCCCGGCACTCACGCGCCCGCGCACCCGCGCTCCTATGCCCAGGCCGTCCTGAATGCCCAAGGGGACGAGGTCCAGGATTTTATGCCGCCCCCAAAATCCCAACCCTCTGCATCCTTAGCGGCACCGTCACTCTCGCCCTACCGGCGTGCGCTCAAACGAGCCGCAACCTATTTAGCGGAACCAGCCAAAGACCAACTCCGCGTGCTCTGCTTTAATGAGCGCACATCCGAAGAGGACTTGCTTCGAGAAGCGATCGACATGCTGTTCAAACAGCGTGGTCTTCCTGCCATCGCCTTCCAAGGAGCGCCATCCCGCCAACAACGACCACACTAAACCACCGGGAGGAGGGGACGCGCCAAGGGCGCACCCAAAACCGGAATTACAAGGAGACCTCAGCACCCAGACCCATGAAAACCTCACACAGCCCCATCCAGTTCGATCTTTTTGCACCCATCCTCACAGACTTCCAGCTGCGCGATCAGCGTGAGAT
Source organism: Alphaproteobacteria bacterium (assembly GCA_018819265.1). Classification (GTDB taxonomy): domain Bacteria; phylum Pseudomonadota; class Alphaproteobacteria; order Rhizobiales; family Hyphomicrobiaceae; genus Filomicrobium. Next base: position 1,045 of record JAHJQI010000043.1, on the reverse strand, counting down.
CATGGAGAGGCCGTTTTTTTCCCTGGCCAAAACACCCCGCTACACACCCATCGAATATGTCGGGGCTGATGGAGTCAGCTATGTGAAGGTGGAGCCGGGCCCTTTGGGCATGCCCACCATTTGGGATGCCGATATTCTGATTTGGGCAGCCTCCCAGCTGACGCGCCTTAAAAACCAGAAGGTCAATCACATCCCGCGCACACTGCGCTTTGTCCCGCACGAGCTCCTGATTTCCATTCACCGCGATACAGGGGGCGCTCAATATGAACGCCTGCGTAAAGCCCTTGGCCGCCTGAAGACGGCGACCGTCACCACCAATGTCCGCAACTTGAAAACCACCAAAAAACACCAGTTCAACTGGATCGAGTCCTGGAAGGACGAAGTCAACAACCAGACCGCCCTCAGTAACGGCATGGAGATCACGGTCAGCGACTGGTTCTATGATGGGGTTCTCATGGATGGCGCGGTTCTCACCATCAACCCACTCTATTTTTCCCTGATGGGCGGCCGCGAACGCTGGCTCTACAAAGTGTGCCGCAAGCATGCCGGCGGAGCAGGGGCCGCAGGGTTCTCTATCAACTTCAGTACGCTCTTCGACAAATCCGGGGCTGAAGGAACGTTTCGGCGTTTTAAATACGAAATCCTCAAAATCGTGCAACTCAATAATCTGCCGGATCTCACCCTCTCTGTTGAAAACCGCGAAGGACCGGATCCGCTCTTACATTTCAAAGTGCGCGAAAAAGCCAAATCATCTCCCCTCATCAAGAATCTATCCCAAGACGTCGACCCGGCCACGCTCAGTCTGATTGAATCCAAATTCCCCGGCCTTGATCCCGCCAGCGTGCAGCCCGAATTCGACACTTGGCTCCAGACCCAGAAAAAACCTCAGAATTATTCCAGCGCTTTCTTCAATTACTGCCGGGCCTATCACGACAAACACAATCCATAATTGTTTCATGTTTTTTATATTTGCCATTAAAACAACCATAAGTTATTATCATGTTTGTTCCTGATAGTACGTCAATCGCATTATCGCGGGCAAAAT